>JAJPIY010000225.1 GCA_021324515.1 Planctomycetota bacterium | reverse complement strand
GCGCTGCGGGCTCGTAGGAAAGGGCGCCACGAGCCCGCAGCAGCGCCAGCAAGGGCGCAAGGGCGCAAGGGCGCAAGGGCGCAAGGGCGCCCTTGCTGGCGCTGCGGGCTCGTAGGAAAGGGCGCCACGAGTCCGCAGCGCCAGCAAGGGCGCCATCCTCAGGGCAGCGAAATCGGGGTTGGGTTCATCCAAGACCAAACCTGATTTTGATACTGCGTCAGCCAACCGTGGGGGATCGGCTGGACGTGGCTATCCGCGAAAGTAACCAGGTTGACGCCTGGGTGCGGCGAACTCAAGTCGGGAGGGTTATAGGTATTGGGCGACAGGTAGGCGCCGAGCGGCACGTCTCTGTCCGGGACACTGGTCCCGCCCGTGGCATTGTTGCAATTGTACCAGGTAGTGGGGCCATAGCCGTATTCCGCTGGATTGACGCCCAGGTGAGACAGCAGCGCCGTATTAGAGGTGCCGTTGGCGTTACTGATCTGCGCCAGGTCAACGCCCGAAGGGCTCCAGAGAATACACTGGGCGCCGGGAACGTTCCAGGGCACAAGGACGTAGTAGCCGTAGTCGCTGATTCCGCCGTAAGGCGGTGGCGTCCCCGGGGCATTGGGAGAAGCCTGCCCTGGTCGAATACCTCGGCTCGGACAGAGAAAGAGCTTCAGGGTGTCCGTGGCGGCATTCACGGGTGTCAGCACGCCGTTTATCAGCTTTACTTCATTCTGCTGCTCGATGTAGGCCATCAGCTGAACGTGCCAGTCCTGGCCCGGATACGGATAGTTGGCAGCGACAGGCGGCTGGCCCGAATCAGGGACATATTCGGTCGGCAGAAAGCCGAATGTACTGGCGAAGTTCTGGGCCGCAAGGCCCAGCTGTTTCAGATTGTTAGTGCAAGAGGCCCGGCTGGCCGCTTCACGTACCTGTTGCACTGCGGGCAAGAGCAGGCCAATCAGCACGGCGATGATGGCAATCACCACCAACAATTCAATAAGTGTAAAACCACGGCGTATCTTCATGACATGATCCTTTCGTGAATGCAATGTCTGTCCAAAGCAAGGCAAGCGACGGCGCAGGGCGAACCTGCGCGCAATCTCCGTGCGCAGTTTTCGTGGGCAGAAGGCGTCAAAAAGACTCAGACGCGAGATAGCCGTGGCGGAGGATCGGGAGGAGTGAAGGGAACTTTGTCAGCGTGTATCGAGAGAAGGCAAATACACGCAGGAGGAGCATCATCGGGAGACCAAGCGGCGAAGGGAAGGACGGGCAAGACCGTGCCGGTGCTGATCCACAGCGTTGAATAGCCCTGGCAGCGCCAGGCAGACATCATCGTCCCCCACCGACGCGATGTATCCGAACGTTCTTTCGCCGGTGTCTCAGGTTTCTTGTGGGTACAACAACAGCAGTTTTTTGCCGCTGCGTCTTTGTCACGGGCGCGCAGCTTGACGGTGTTCCAACCCTGAGCGGCAGGTCTTACGGCAGGCTTCTCGGCATAAGCGGGCGGTTCGACGTTGTGGGCCTTTGCCCAGGCCCAGCGTTCTTCCGGCGTGAAGCAGCAGCAGTGCGACCAACATTGCTCCGCGGTCTGGCAACCGCACGCATGATTCTGGCAGGGAAACGGTTGGCTACTGTTTTTATGGACGAAGACAGGCAGTGGAATTTCGAGGGCGGCAAGCAGATAGATCAAACACACGCCCAGGACGCCCAGGCGGTATCGCAGAGCTTTCCAGAAGCGGCGGCGCATGAAAGCACGCATAGCAGGAACACTCAGCACATCCGCGGAAGTCGCGCTGACATCTTACGAACGGGCTGCGAAACCGTCGAGTCAGCGATCATTTTGGGGAGCCAGGAAAGCGTGCGGGATCGATGCGCGACAGGGCCACGGTGGCTTGTTTGCGGACCCGAACGTCACGATCGTGTTGTGCGGCCTGTTGCAGCGCCCGGATGGCGTCCTTGGCTTGTTCGCCGAAATACCCTAGCCCGATGGCGGCGCTCAAACGGATGTCGCCCTCGTTGTCCTTGAGGGCCTCAACCAACGCGGGCACGACCTTGGCCGCGTCCCCTTTTCGCTGTTGTAAAAGTCGAACGGCGATGATTCGATCTTTCGCTTGAGGCGATTTCAGGTTCGCGAGCAACTCGTCGGTCGATTTCGTCTTGCCACAGCCGCACGCCGGCAAGCACAACAATAGAACAAAAGAAATTCTCCGGCGCATCGCTGAAGTCTCTCGTCCATTCTGGACCCGTCACTTACCAATCATTGGCCACTTCGCCGCCGGCGATAGTGCAGAGATATTGGTATGTGAGAGGGTCGATGGCACTGCTAAGGAAATGCACCGAGCCGTCGCCGAACAGGAAGTTGGCCCCGCGCGGCGTGTGCATGGAGTAAAACGTATCGGGATCGTAAATCGGGAAGTCGGCGCTGGGCAGGTGCGTGGCGTTGCCGTGCGCGAGGACCAGGGCCTCGTCGTAGTCTGCATTGTCATAGGCAGGCCCAGGAGGCGGAGAATAGGGAGGAGTAGCAGGTACAGTCGCCATCCAGGCGGGACACTGTCCGCCCGTCACGGCGCCGGTCCAGGTGCTGGGCGAATGATTGCCAGAGCGCTCGCCGACTACGATAGTGTTGCTCAGCCCATCGGTGACATTGGCGATGCGAGTGTGGCTGTTGCGATAAAACAGGCCGACGCCAGACCCGCCGTAATTGCCGGTTAGGCCGTCGGTCCCTGCCCCCCCTTGGGGATTGCCGCCGGCGCCGTAAAAACACTCCTCCCAGCCGTTGCAACCGACGTAGTTGCCATGCGCCACGACCACGCTTGTCGGCCAAACCGTGAAATTTTGCTGATAGGGATCGGAGGGACACTGATGGATCTTCAGCGCGAGCTGTGAGACCGCCGCATTATTCCCCAAGCCCACGCCCACGCGGAAATCGATCTGATTGTAGACATTCTGCTGCTCCACAAAAGGCAGCAAGAACGAGGCCCAGCCCCAGCCCGGTCCTACATCGTTGTCCGGAGTGCTGTTGGGATTGGTATTACCGTCGATGTAACCGGGGGGAAAGCTGTCGTTGCTGTCGTGATAATTGTGCAGGGCCAGGCCGAGCTGCTTGAGATTGTTGACGCATTGCGTGCGGGCTGCCGACTCGCGTATCTTCTGCACCGCCGGCAAGAGCAAGCCGATCAAGCTGCCGATAATGGCGATCACCACCAACAGTTCGATGAGCGTGAACCCCCGTCGTCGCGCCATGATTGTTCCCTTTCTGGTCTAACTTGGTAATACCAGTTATACAAGGTAATACCAAAGATAGAAAGGAACAAGGGGCGCGTCAAGAAGGTTGGCAATTTTTTTCAGGCGAGAATCTGGGTGAGGGCGGCGTCCAGGGTGGGGTACTGAAAGGAGTAGCCCAGTTCCAAAGCACGTTTGGGCAGAACGCGCTGGCCGGTCGTGATGAGTTCGGCCACTTCGCCCAGAGCGATGCGCAGGGCCAAGGCCGGCGTCCACACCAAGGAGGGCCGATGCAACACCCGGCCTAGTGTTTTGCTGAATTCGCGGTTGGTAACAGGGTTCGGGGCCGTGCCGTTGAGCGGTCCCCTGGCTTGGGCGTTGTCGAGGGCGAGCAAAAACAGACTAACCAGATCGGCATAGTGAATCCAGCTCATCCACTGCCGGCCGCTGCCGACGGGGCCGCCCGCGCAGAGCCGAAAAGGCGTCAGCAGCTTGGCCAGGGCGCCGCCTTCCTTATCGAGGACGACGCCGACGCGTACCCAAGCCGCCCGCACACCGGACGCCTCTGCGGCCCGTGCTGCTTGCTCCCACTCGACGCACAGCTGCGCCAAAAAGTCCGAACCGGGCGGACTATCCTCGGTCAATTCCTCATCGCCGTGCGGACCATAGTAACCGATGGCCGAGGCACTGACGAGCACTTTGGTCTGGCCGTCGGCCCGCACTGGCTGGCGCCGCAATGCCTCGACGACGTGTTGCGTGGAAAGCACACGGCTGTCGCGCAGCAGTCGCTTGAATTCGGCGTTCCAGCGGTGGGCGAAGACGTTTTCGCCAGCCAGGTGGACGACGGCATCGCAGTCAGCGATGGCATCCATCCAGTCGCCCGACTGCATCGGATCGCCCTCAACCACAACGACGTTGTTGCCGAACAACTCGCGGGCATGACCGGCGCGGCGCGTCAGGATCACGGCTTGATCACCGCGTTCGTGCAAGCGACGAACCAGTCGCCGCCCAACCAGTCCTGTTCCGCCAGTGACAAAAATGCGCATAGAGGTACCCAAAACTGTGCCTTAAGTTTAGCCGCGAGCCGTAGGCGAGTGCTCGCCTGTGCCTTAAGTTTAGCCGCGAGCCGTAGGCGAGCGCTGTCGCGCTCGCCTACGGCTCGCGGCTAAACGGATCAAACCCACTGCACCGGGTCGGTTTCGCATTCACTGGCCCAGACGTGCAGCGGGGGAAATTGGCTGCGCAGGCGTTCGGCCAACTCTTCGATGCCGCAGCGCTCGCTGGCGTAGTGTCCGGGCAGAATTAGGGCCAAGCCTTCGGCACGGGCCTGCAAGTAATCGTGAAAACGCATCTCACCGCTCAGAAGCACGTCGGCCCGCGCTCGCACAGCATCGCTGAGCATTTCCCCCCCGGCGCCGCAGGCGATTGCCACCCGCTGTACCGACGTTTGCAGATCGCCGATCACTTGCACAGGCCCAGCCCGGAGCACCTTCTTCACTGTCGCGGCCAACTCGCCCAGCGGCTGGCCCTGGGGCAGCAGGCCGACCCGCCCTTCGCCGCGCCCAGACGGTAGAGGATGCAGCGGATAAATGTCAAAGGCCGGCTCCTCATACGAGTGCGCCTGGCGGATGGCAGCGACGACTGCCTCGACACAACTTGCCGGGCAGATCGCCTCCAGCCGCCATTCGTGGACCTCTTCGCGCCGCCCCTTCTGACCGATGGTCGGATGGGCCGCGTCGGTGCCGAAAAACGTACCAATGCCGGCGAGGCGAAAGCTGCATTCACGATATTCGCCGATCTGCCCCGCCCCGGCAGCAAACAGGGCGTCGGCCACGCGGTTGAGATCCTTCTCCGGCACGAATACTACTACTTTCATTTGACCGCATTCGGCAGCACGGCGCAACGGCCCCACATCGCTAAGGGCGAGGCGCCGCGCCAGCAAGTCGTTAATGCCGCCACGCGTATTATCGAAAGCCGTGTGCGGGCTGTACACAGCCACGCCGGCGCGGGCCAACTCCAGGAGCATACGTCCTTCGGCCGTGGCATCGGTCAAACGTTTGACGCCGCGAAAGAGGATGGGATGATGCGTGACGATCAGGTTGGCCCGGCCGGTAATCGCCTCGGCGGCGCTGGCCGGCGTCACCGTCAGGCAGGTCATGATGCGCTCGACGGCAGCGGACCATTCGCCCAGAAGCAGCCCTACATTGTCCCAGTCGGCAGCGAGATCGGGCGGCGCGAACCGATCCAGGAAATCCACAACGGTTGCGACAGTGAACATAGGAAAAAACAGGTTTCGCGTTTCGCCGTGAGCCGAAGGTGAGCGCGTACCTTCCGCGCGCGGCAAAACGAAACGATTTAGCTTGCCACCGGCGCTGCAGGATTCAGGAGTTCCTCAACCAAAGGGGCCATACTCTCAGTACCATCGACCAGGGCGCGGGCGCCGACAAAGTCGGCCAGCCTGCGGTTGCGCGAGCTGAGATCCTCGCCGATGAGGATCACGCTGGCCAACGGTTGTTCCCGCATCAGTTTATCACACGTCAACCAACCGCTTTCCTCCGGCAGATCGACGTGGAGGATAACCAGGTCGGCCGCGAGCATCCGGGCAAGCCGGCGTGCTTCGG
>JAJPIY010000203.1 GCA_021324515.1 Planctomycetota bacterium | reverse complement strand
GGGCGGATGGCCTGGATGCGCGGATCGAACGGCCGCTGCGAGCTTTTGGTCGCCTCCACGGTCATCGCCCCAGCGATGTCGGCGATACGCGCCAATTGCTCCGCCCGTACCAGCGCCTCGGCCAGCAGGGCGGTGCTGATCTGCGTGCCGTTGATGAGCGACAACCCCTCCTTGGCTTGCAAGCGATACGGTTTCAGATGCACGCGCCGCAGGGCGGCCCGACCACTCATCGGTTTACGCCCGTCCTCGCGGGCCGACGATGGAACAACGAAAGCATGTCCCTCGCCCATGACAACGAGGGCCAGGTGTGCCAAGGGCGCCAGATCGCCGGAAGCGCCGACACTACCCTGCTCCGGAATGGCCGGCACCACACCGCGGTTGTACATCTCGACGAGCTGATCGATTAATTGCACCGTCACGCCGGAATGGCCCTTCACCAGCGCCTGAATGCGCAGGGCCAGAGCGAGCCGGCTGACGCCCAGACTCAAGAGCGGTCCCATGCCGACGGCGTGGCTGCGCAGCAGGTTCTCCTGCAAGGCCAGCACTTCATGCGGTTCTATGCGTTGGCTGGCGAGTTTGCCGAAGCCGGTGTTGACGCCGTAGAGCGTCTCACCGCGTGCGAGCAAATCGTGCAAACAGTACCGGGCCTGATCAACGCGTCGGCGGGCCGCCGCCGCCACCTGAAGCTCGGTGATCTGGCCATGCAAAATCCGACCGGCATCGGCGAGCGTAAGATTGTCGCCGGTCAACACCAAAGAAGCGCCGGAAGAAATGGTGCGGTTCATGCCGACCAATCCTCGACTTGCAGACCGGGGACCTTACGGAAATCGCGGATGTTCCGGGAGACGAGAATCGCCCCGTGCTCTGGGACGACAGCGGCGATCCGCAAATCCATACGGCTGATAGGGATCTTTGCCTTGCGAAGCTGCTCACAGCGCCGTATCGCTGGCTCGTCAAAGTCGAGGATTTGTAGCCGGGATAAGAAGCGAACGACCTTTGCCAGACTGCTGTAGGCAAGAGCGGTTTGAGAATCGTTTTTCGCTTTTCGCACGTGCGTGTACCGACCCGACAATTGCTCTTCCACACTGAGCACCGTGATCGCCAAGTCGCTGGTGGAGCGCGCTTCCACCCTTTGAAGGACAGCGGGATGTCCTTCCTCGAAAAGCGTCAGGGTGTCGGTGTCGAGAACGTATACGCTCACGGCTTGTCGGGTTCCTCATCGATTTTTCAGCGATAGTCGGCCATGTCCTGTTTCCACTGTTGTAGTAAGGGATTGTCTTTAAACATGCCCGCAAACTCCATCCAGGGATGTTTCGGGGGCGTGAGATCCAGGGACACGATCTCGGCGCCATTGCGAAGCCGGGCCTGAAGCTGTTCCTTGAACTTGGCGAGGGCTTCCTCACGCGTCGGCGCTTCGACGACCAAGGGTAGAGGTTCGCCTCCTCGCGCCCGATAGCCTTTCCCTGCAACAGGTTCGATCAAGACAGGAATCTGCATGGCTGGTCCTCCCAATGCTCTGCGTACGTTTCCTCCATTCTACGGCGCGGCGGCTGGTAAGGCTGTCTGATGCTCGGCGGCTTTTCATCATTGTTCCCCTTGACGCTGGAGGCGGCGCCCTTATGATGACTTTTCCGAAGCCCGAATTTTAGATGGGATGGAAAAAACGAACATGTCCACGTTCATGGCCAAGCCGGGACAGGTGCAACAGCGTTGGCTGTTGATCGATGCCACGGACCAGGTGGTTGGCCGCCTGGCTGTGCAGATCGCCAACATCCTGCGCGGCAAGCATCGACCGGAATATACACCGCACGTTGACACCGGCGAGTTTGTCATCGTCATCAACGCCGCCAAGGTGCGCTTCACGGGCAAGAAGATGCAGACCAAGACGTACTCCTGGTACACGCGCTATCCCGGCGGTCTCAAGACGGTGACGGCCCGCGACGTGATGCAAAAACACCCGGAGCGCATCCTGGAAGCGGCGGTGCGGCGTATGGTGCCGCGCAACAAGCTGGGCCGGCGACAGATGACCAAACTGAAGATCTATGCCGGTCCATCGCACCCGCACCAGGCGCAGCAACCGGTGGAATGCAAGCTGGCCCCTTGATCCGGAGAAGAGACTGTGGCTGAGACCAAGACGAAAAAGACCTATTACTGGGGCACCGGCCGCCGCAAGACGGCGGTGGCCCGCGTGCGCCTCTGTGAAGGCAGCGGCCAAATCCTCATTAACGGCCGAACCCTTGAGGACTATTTCACCGAAGAAAAAGACCGCAACGCCGTCACCGGCCCACTCGACCTCACCGAGATGCGCAACCGCCTAGACGTGCTGGTCAAGGTGGAGGGCGGCGGCATCACCGGCCAGGCCGGCGCCGTCAGCCAGGGCGTCGCCCGCGCCCTCAAGGAGATGTTCGGCCTGACCACTACGGCTCAGGAAGGCGCCGACGGTACGGACTACGTCAGCAACATGGCCAAAAAGCTGCGTGATTCGCACTTCCTGACCCGCGATAGCCGCATGAAGGAACGCAAAAAGTATGGCCGCAAGGGCGCCCGCAAGAGTTTCCAGTTCTCCAAACGTTAGTTTTGTCTGCTTGACCTCTTGGCTGGCACGATTACAATGGCAGGAGTATATACTGAGCACGGTTGAATTGGGCACCATTTCCCCCCCCCACCCCAGCCCTCCCCCACCAGGGGGGAGGGAGCCTTGTTTCTCCCTCCCCCCTGGTGGGGGAGGGGGCCTTGTTTCTCCCTCCCCCCTGGTGGGGGAGGGGGCCTTGTTTCTCCCTCCCCCCT
>JAJPIY010000061.1 GCA_021324515.1 Planctomycetota bacterium | reverse complement strand
TTGGTCATGAGTACGAACCGCACGGAAAAGGAACAGGTTCGTGTCCATATCCGCTGGATGATCCGCCGGGACATGCCGGAGGTCTTGCAGACGGAGCAGGAGAGCTTTGAGTATTCCTGGACCGAAGAAGATTTCTTGCGCTGCCTGCGTCAGCGCAACTGCATCGGCATGGTGGCCGAGCAGGGTGAAAAGGTGGTCGGCTTCATGATTTACGAGCTGCACAAGAACAAGCTGCACATCCTCAATTTCGCCGTCAATCCCTGCTTCCGCCGTCTTGGCGTCGGCTCGCAGATGGTCGCCAAGCTCATTAGCAAGTTGTCCAGTCATCGCCGTACACGCATCACCCTGGAAGTGCGCGAAACCAACTTAGACGCGCAGCTGTTCTTCCGCAAACAGGGCTTCCGGGCCGTGCGCGTCTTGCGTGCCTTTTACGAGGACAGCGGTGAAGACGCCTATCTTCTCCAGTATCGCCTCGCCGACGATACCGGCGACGATTTCGAGGATAGCATCAATCGCATCGCCCAGTACGAGGAGAGTTGAGACAATTTTCCCCGCGAGCCGCCGGGTTTATCCCGGCGGCTCCTATTTTTCCGCCGGGATAAACCCGGCGGCTCGCATGGATAAACCCGGCGGCTCGCATGGATAAACCCGGTGGTGGGCGCTGGTTTAGGTGGACTCTTCGGATTATACCGCTTGCAACGTTTCCGGGCGCACCGATTTTGCCATATTTGCCTTGCTTGCCGGCCAGTCCTTTTTTAAGCTCAATAATAATCCCGGCTCCGCGCGCCGGGGAAGGCATCTCAACTCACCATCGAGGAGGCACCGCGATGCGTACCTGGATGAGACTGATTCCGGCTATTTTGCTGGCCACTCCTTTCACGGGGCCAGCCTACGCCGCCGATGCGGAAACCGACAAAAAGATCGATCAGTTGCAGAAAGATGTTGCTCAACTAAAGATCGATCAGTTGCAGAAAGATGTTGCTCAACTTCGCAAGGACTTGGAAAGTCTGCGCGAAGAAGTGAAAAATAGCAATGCGCGAGGGGCAAAGGTTTCCGAAGACCTGCAAGAGATCAAAACCATCCTCCGCGACTTGGCCAACCGGCAAGCGGCCCTCACGCGTCAAGCTGCTTACGGCCCGCCTGGTATTCCTTCCGGCGCTACTCCGTCGCCCACCGCGACCATCACCGTGCAGAATACGTACTCTGCCGCCGCTACCGTTCGCATCAACGGTCAATCCTATCGCGTCGCCCCGGGGCAAACCATGCCGATCCTGGGCGTTCCAACAGGCACGTTCCAGTACTCGGTAGACGTAGATGGTTACGGTACGGTTGAGCCGCTACGCACAGACACCTTGCAGCCGGCTGGCTATCGCATCACGATTTATCCGCGCATGCCGTAAGGGTGAGACAGCCTTTTCTCTGTCGGCGGCGTTGGTAGGCGCTATCCGTACCGAAGCTGCCGACAGAGAACGAGCGCCCTTGACGGACCTGCTCTTTGCTTCCATCCTTTCCTCATCGACATCTGCTAGCGAGACCGGCATGATTATCACGATTGACGGCCCGGCCGGCGCCGGCAAGAGCAGCGCCGCCCGGCGCTTGGCACAACGTTTGGGCTTCGAGTTTCTGGACACCGGCGCCATGTATCGCGCCGTGGCCTTGGCGGCCCTGCGCGCCGGCATCAACTTGCGTGAGGAGGCCGCCCTGGCGAGACTGGTAGCCGGCCTGCGTTTGGAGATGCCGTCGGGCGGCCAAGTGTTCCTGGATGGCGAAGAGGTGACAGCCCAGATCCGCACGCGTGAGGTGACGTCGGCGACCAGCGCTGTGGCCGACAGCCCCGCCGTCCGCCGCCGTCTGGCCCAGATGCAGCGCCACATCGCACAAGACCGCAACATGGTCTGCGAGGGCCGCGATCAAGGCACTCTTGTTTTCCCCGACGCCGCTTGCAAGTTCTTTCTGTTTGCTGATCCGTTCGAGCGTGCCCGGCGCCGGCAACGAGAGATGGAAGCGCGCGGCGAGCGGGTCGAGCTGGAGCAACTATTGCGCGAACAAGAAAGCCGCGACCAGCGCGATGCCGCCCGCGATCTGGCGCCAATGAAGCCGGCCGCAGACGCCGTGCTGCTGGACAGCACGCATTTGGATCTGGAACAAGTCGTCGAGGCCATGATCGCCGAAGTCCGTCGGCGGGGCTTGGGGAGTTCGTGAGGTGGCGGCTTCGATGCGGGACAAACCTTCTTGGCTCCTGTATGAGTTGGGATTTTGGCTGTGGCGAATCCTCCTGACCTGGGCGTTTGGTTATCGCTACGAAGGCAGCCGCAACGTCCCCGCCAGCGGGCCGGTCCTGCTCTTGGCCAACCACCAGAGCTTTCTGGATCCACCCATCGTTGGCTGCGCCATTCGCCGTCGTCTCTGTTTCCTGGCACGTAAGACCCTGTTCCGCGGACTGTTCGGGCGGCTGATTCGCCGCCTCAACGCCGTGCCGGTCGATCAAGAAGGAGTGGCCAAAGAGGGGCTGAAAACCATTCTCGAAGTGCTCAAGGCCGGCCAGGCCGTGCTGGTGTTTCCCGAAGGGGAACGTACCCACACCGGGGAAGTACAGCCGCTCAAGCCGGGGATTTTGCTTTTGATTAAACACATCGAGGCGCCGATTGTGCTTGTCGGCATCGCCGGTGCGTTCGACGCCCTCCCCCGGACACGGAACTGGCCGAAGCTGTCGCCGTTTTTCCTGCCGCCGACGGGGGCTGATCTGGCCGTATCCATCCAGAAACCGATCCCGGCGGCGCGCTATCGCGCCCTGCCGCGCGAGCAAGCGTTGGCCGAACTGCGCGAAGAATTGATCCGTGCCAAAGAACGCGCCGAGCGATTGCGGCGGAAATCCTGAACGCGAAGCATAAAGAGCGCCGGACCCAATTCTCTGGTTAGCCGCGACCTGAAGGAGAGTGGCAACGCACTCCGGAGCGCGGAACCGCTTACCTCCGCATTACCCCAGCAGATACGTTCGCAGTTTGCGGATGGCTTTGTATTTCTCGTCGCTGATGCGTTCGACAGGGATGCGCAGTTCTTGGGACATGTCCTGCACGGACCAGCCCTCGAAGCTCATTTGCAAGATGCGCTGCTGCCGCGGCGACAACAGTTCTGCGGCGGCCTGGTCAACCACTTCGCGCGCTTCGCGGAGCCAGCGGTGCTGCGGATCACGGCGGTCGGCAACGTCCTCAACGGCCGGCGAGAGCTTCCGCGCCCGCTGGACGCGCTTCTTGACCGTATCGATGGCCCGCAGGAATTCCCGGTGTTCTTCGCCTTGGCCGTGCAGCGCCTGGTCCCAGGCCTGCGCCGGCACACGCTCGAGCAGACGGCGAAACACTTCTTGGGTACAATCGCCCCAGCTATCCATCGGCAGACGGGCATTGCGCCAGCACGTGGCGCAATAGCGGCTCATGTCGGCGATGGCCTGGACGGTTGCTTGCGGCGTTTGCACCGCCTCCTGTCCCGGAGCGGCACTTACCGACAACGCTGTACCCAGGACCACGGCCATAACGTAGGGCCGTTTGACTCTTTCCCCTTTCATGCACCCATCTCCGTGATAAACCCAGGCTTACAAGTGCCCTCTGAGAAAAGGACGAATGCTCTTGCGATTCTCGCTCGTTAGTATTTTACCAGGAAATGGCCCGACGCCGTACCGTACCCCCTTCATGCCGACAGAGGTTGCTCGATTACGGCCTCCAGACGTTGCCAGAACTGGCGCAGCACGTCGATACTGTCGCTGGGCAAGCCGCCGCGCGCGTAGACGGCCCGTGCATAGAGGACGGCGAGGCGGTGCAGGTCCGCCTCTAGGGCGGGCACTTCCGCGCCGACACGATGGGCAAATTCTAACGGTGTTTCGCCAGGCTGCCGGCCAAGATCACGTTCGCGCGCCCAGGCCTGGGCCGCAGCAAAGGTGTAGCGAACCAACTCCGGTATTGCCATCTCCATGCCTCCGCCGACGAAGGGATTAGCGAACGAAGAAAACGGCTGCTGGTGCAATTGTTGTTCTTCGCACTCACCCTGTTCTTCTTCCTCGGTTGTCCGCCGCCCACCGCCGAACAGGTTCGCCCAGAAGTTACGCAGTGCGTCGAGCAGCCGCCGTGCCCACTCGGTGAAGTTCGCCAAGAACTGCAAGCCGGAACGCAACACAAAAACCAGCACGGCCAAACCGAGAATAGCGAAGACAATCCACTTGAGGGCCGGAGCGATACGGCCAATCACATCACGTAACGGAGCATTCGGCGAGCGGCCGGTGTCAGCTGACTGATTGGAGCGTTCGTCAGTCGGCTGATGCCGGTCGCTCGTCGAACGTTGCTCGCGCCGGTCCAAAGGGCCGCGCTTGTCGTTGTCGCTGCGCGCTTGCTTGGCGTTGCCCTTCTCCGCCTGCTGATCGCGCCCAGGACCAGGATCGCCCGTATTCTGATTCGAGGCGTTGTTCGGAGATTTCTGGCCCTGTCCATTATTCCGTCCCTGACTATTCCCGTTCTGTCCGGATTTACCACTCTGTTCTCCCGCCCCTTTTTGCCCCTGTCTCGTCGCCGCGCCACGCTCGCCTTTCTGTTGTCCCTTATCGCCGCCGGAATCGACATCGTTCTTTTTCCCTTCCAGATTGTCCGCGCCCGGTCGGCCTTCCCCCTCGCCGGCTCGGCCCCCTCTCATGGCATACTTCGATGCACTGCGCTGGGGCGACTTTGCTGCGGATAAAGAGAACAACGCATATTCCGCATGGGGCCGCGGCAGCACAGCGCCGAGCAGCAGCAGCGCCGCAATGAACATCCCACCCCCCGTCAGCCAGACGCCGGTCATCGCCTTGGGCATTTGCAGCCGCCGCTGGCGCAGATAGCGACGCAGGCTGAGGAAACAGGTCGTCAGCAACAGCCCCAAACCACAGCCGACGTACCCGATCATCAGCCAAAAAGACGTGCGCCGACGCGCAACGTCCTCCGCAGGAATGAGCGCCTGGCCCAGACCAAACAACGGCAGGGCGGCCAACGAAAAATAGACTACCCAGACGCCCAAAGTGCGCTTTTTGTTGCGTTCTTCTCGGTAGCGCCGCCAACGCTGCAGCCAACTTTCTTCCGCGCGCGGTCCCAAGCGCGGCGTGGAGACGCCGGCTGGCGCTTCCAGTCCGGCCGCTTGCAGCAGGCCCTCAGCGTTGACCTCGGTTTCTTCATCCATGTTGGTGCAATCCCAGGTCAGGCGATGCGCGCACCACCAAACCAGGCCAATCAGGCCGGCGTTGAGGAGAAAGCTCAACTCCCGGATGCCGCCTTCTTCGGGATATTCGACAAACAGCTGTAGGCCCAACCAGGTGAAAAATCCCAGCGGTACTGCATAGAGAGCGGCACGACTGCTGGTGTCGTCCAACATGGTCATGCGCGCGATCAGTACGGCCCCAAAGACGAAAAAGAACAAAATCCAGTACATGCGCTCGATATACTCGCCGACGTACAGGACATTGACGAGGAAAAAGACCAGACTGGCAACCAGCCCGATAATCAGGGCTGGACTGATGGCCAAGGCCACGTAATCGGCGAGCGTCTGATCAGGATGGTCGGAGGACATGGCTGTACCTCAAGGGGACCGAATGCCTCTCGATATAATCTATCTAAAGGCGCGTCCAGATGTATACGGGACGCGGTAGAGATAGATACAGACAAGGGCGAGCGGGGGGTGTCAACCCCCCGGTTGATCCGAGGGCGAGCGGGGGGTGTCAACCCCCCGGTTGATTCACTGGAAGGTGGATAAACGATCATGTGTTTGTCCATATAATCAATGGAGACCTTAAATGTCTTCCTGCCTCAATAGAGACCGGAAACTACTGAGACTGTCTTTCGTGATGTCTACCCCGCACAGGCTAGTCCCCAGGCACCTTCTTCTGCTTGAATACCGAGTGTTCACTCGATACTTTCAAGGATGCCGGCGGCCCTTCGCCCCACCTTACCGCGAGACGAAACCGACGACATGACAGCCTGTATCATTCTGGTGCTTGCCGCCTTGCTGTGTCTTCCATCGTCCTCGCGCGCTGAGGACCTTGATTGGCGTGCCGTTGATACTCTGGTGGAGCGGACACGCAAGCGCTGGCACGTTCCTGGCGTCGCCGTCGCCATTGTGCGCGGCGACAAGGTGGTTTACCTTCGCGGCCACGGCGTGCGCTCCGTTGCGGACGGTGCTCCGGTCACGCCAGATACGCTGTTTCCCATCGCCTCCTGCACCAAATCGTTCACCACGGCAGCGATGGCCTTACTCGTCGAGGAAGGCAAGATGCGCTGGGACGATCCACCGCGAAAATACGTTCCGTATTTTCACCTGTCTGATCCACTCGTCGATCAGGAGGTGACGCTGCGCGATCTGGTGACGCATCGTACCGGCCTGCGCGATCATCGCCTGTTGTGGTATCGGTCGCCGTGGACGCAGGAAGAACGTATCCGTCGCTTCGCCCATCTGCCGCTGGACAAACCGTTCCGCACGACGTTTCAGTATCAGAGCACCATGTTTACGGTCGCCGGCCTGGCTGTGGCCAAAGCATCGGGCCTGTCCTGGGCCGACTTCGTGCAACAGCGCTTGCTCGATCCCCTCGCCATGAAGGCGACTTACTTTACGACAACAGCGATCGCCAAAATCGCCGACAAAGCCAGTCCCCATCAACTCGACGAAGAGAAAAACCCTTGCCTCATGCAGCCGTATCCGATGGAGACGCCGGAACCGGCTGGCTCGATTCAGTCCAACGTCCGCGATCTGGCCAAGTGGTTGCTCTTCCAGCTGCATGGGCGTTCCCCCGCAGGAGGTGGAAAAGGGGGAGAAGGCCAACCGCTGCTCTCCGCCCCTAGCCTGGAGGCGATGCACACGCCGCAGATGGTCATTCCCCTGGATGAGGTCGATCGTACCCAGTTTCCGGAAACCACGCAACTGAGCTATGGCCTGGGCTGGGTGATCCAGGACCATTTTGGCCACCGCTTGTTGCAGCACGCGGGAGCGATTGATGGGTTTCGGTGCCATTTCACACTGGTGCCGAAGTCCCGGCTGGGCATTGTGCTCTTGTGCAACCTGCACCAGACGCGCATGAACATTGCCCTGAGCAACAGCCTGTTGGAGATGTTGCTGGGCTTGCCGCCGCGCGATTGGAATACGCTCGTCGCCGAGGCAGAGCGTAAAGACGAAGCCGAGGCCAAGCAGAAAGAGCAAGACCGACGCAAGCGTCGCCGTCCTGATACACGTCCCTCGCGTGAGTTAGCTGGCTATAGCGGCGCCTATGAACACCCCGCCTACGGCACGGTACACATCCGGTTGGAAGCCGGCCGGCTGATGTGGCAGTGGCAGCAGTGGCGCGCGGCGCTGGAGCATTACCATTACGATACCTTCCTGCTGCCGATCGACGACATGGGCGTCCCCTTTGTGGTCTTCACGCTAGATGCCAAAGGAGCAGTAGCGGGCATGAAAGTGTTGGGCGAAATGGGGGTAGAGTTTAAGCGGCTCGCAAATAGGCATTATTCCAGGTGATATTTTTCGATCAGCCGATAGAGCGAGCGCCGGCTGATGCCGAGGACGCGGGCAGCGTGGACTTTGTTGCCCTTTTCCTCATGCAGCACCGCTTGCACGTGGCGGCGTTCCACTTCGCGGAGATGGCGCGGATCGCCGGCTGCTTCTGAAGAGCCGGCCGCCGCCAGCATTACGTTCTCCGGCAAATCTTCCACGGTAATGACTTGGTTCTCGGCCAGGATCTGGGCGCGTTCCAGCACATTGGCCAACTCACGCACATTGCCCGGCCACGAATACGCCATCAAGGCTTTCAGCGCCTCGGCATCGACCCGCGAACGCAACGGGCCGATCTGCCGGGTCGTCAAGAAATGCTCCACCAGTTCCGGGATGTCTTCGCGCCGCTCGCGCAACGGCGGCAAGAAAATCGATACCACATTGAGACGGTAATACAGGTCTTCGCGGAACCTGCCGTTCTTGATCTCTTCGGCCAGATCGCGATTTGTGGCCGCCACGACGCGCACGTCCGCATTCATTTCCCGCGTCCCGCCCACCCGGCGATAATGCCCGTCTTCCAACACGCGCAGCAGCTTGGCTTGCAAACCAGGGGCCATTTCGCCGATCTCATCGATGAACAGCGTACCGCCTTCGGCAACCTCGACCAAGCCCGGCTTGGCAGCCACCGCTCCTGTGAAAGCGCCTTTCTCATGGCCGAATAGCTCGCTCTCCAGCAGGTTCTCTTGCAAAGCGGCGCAGTTGATGGTCACCAACGGTCGGTTGCGGCGCGGACTATTACTGTGCAACGCCCGGGCCACCAACTCCTTGCCAGTGCCGCTGGCGCCGCGCACCAACACCGTGGAATCGGTGACGGCCACCTTCTCGATCAGACTGATGACCTTGCGCATAGCTGGGCTGGAACCAACCAGGCGATAGCGCGGCGATTCATAGGACAGGTGCCGCAACCACTGTTGTTCGCGGCGTTGCAACTGCACTTTCTCGAACGCTTTCTGGACGTGAACTTCCAGATCGGCAACGCGAAACGGTTTGGTGAGATAGTCATAAGCGCCGCGGCGCATGGCCTCGACGGCGGTCTCGATGCTACTATGGGCGGTGAGCAGGATGGCCTCCAGTCCGGGCTGTTGTTCTTTGAGCTGGGTTAGAACATCGATACCGCTGATGCCGGGCAGGTGCAAATCGAGCAAGGCCACATCGAAGCGCGCGTGGGCTGCCTTGTCGAGGGCGTCTTCGCCGTTGACGGCAGCGGTTACCTCGTGACCTTGCTTGCGAAACAGTTGCACGAGGTCATCGCGCAGGTCATCGTCGTCGTCAACGATCAGCAGTTTGATGGAGGGAGGTGTATTCGCCATACTTCTTTCTCAGCACGGACATGTTACAGCGTAAGTTCACCCATGAGCAACACCTTGCTTTCCAGCATATAGATAGCACCCTCTTTCTCGGGGACAATGACGTTCCGGTGCAGACACAACAACAAGAGGGATGCTTCGGTATTTGGGCGAGCGGGGAGGAAGTGTTGGCCGTTGGCCCTAAATCTCCGAATACGGCGCCGGCGTCAAGATTTTGTTGGTGATGTGCGAGACGATTTCCTTGTCAGCGTACTCCGGGATGGCCCGCAGTTTGAGCCACTCTTGGTCCTTGCTGAAACGCGCCCATGCCGCTTGTCGTTCGGCATCGTCTGCAAACACCAGCATGTAGGTAAGGTTCGGCATGGCCGCGCCGATCAATGTTTCGGCAAAGAAAACCGGTGTCAATCCCACACGGCGGAAGATGGCCAACTCGCCCTTGTTGAACATTTCGATTTTCTTCTGGGCGGCCCGTTCGTTGTGACTTTCGTAGATACGCAAGTTCAGCAGGCGCGGCTTGCTGGTGTCCGGCTTGGCCAGCCGCGGCATTCCCTCGATAGCGGCCAGAAGTACGCTCTCGATGCGTGTGTAAACAGGGTCGCGGGGAGTAGCGTCCAGGTACTCCTTCGCCGCTTTGCGATGTTCTTCGTCCATGTGCAAGCGTAGGGGCAAGGCCGTAACCTGCTCCGCCGAGGAATGCACGATTAGCACGTACACTTTGTGTTTGTCTTCGGCCCCTTTCTCCATGAACACGCCCACCGGGCCGATGCCGTAGCGCTTCAGCGCAGGCAAGAATGCTCGACTCAGGTAGGTATCGAGAATGTCCTGTTTCTTGGCAGGCAGCGAGTAAACGCGCAGCTCATACAGTTCTCTGGCTTGTTGCCCGGCGGCATCGGCAGCGATAGCGCTGGTTGCGCCCAATGTGGCGAGAGACATTTGGATGAAAGATCGCCGTTTCATAAAGGGGGTGTCCACAAGATCACAGACCATCGATCGGCGAGGAGGGCCGCCAACTCGTGGTGGAAAAACAACAGCCCGCCACGCCGAACGGAATCGGCATGGCGGGCTGCCGTCTCGGCTTTCACCGGCCGGGATCCGTCAAGGCCATCGGATCGGTCGATACTTATCAGGTTTCCTGGGAGGTCAGTTCTACCCGCGAGCAAGTCGCAATCCCAGCACCGTATGAGCCGAAATCCACGAACCTACGGATCCCGGCGTCCTCTCGTCGGTGGAGTATCGATGGCTCGCCTCCTTGGTTTGACGCCACCCCCAGCCACCTAGCGGGGGAAACATCCTCTTTTGTATTGCGGTCAAGCAACCCTGTCAAGGGACGGCATGACGATTTTATTTGGGGGATACCCAAGTTCTCTCGGTGTGATCAGGCGGCCAGGGACCAGCACGATTCCCCTTGAAGCTCGACTTATGCACTTTTTCGCAAGTGCTTGATATTTAATAACTTAATGAATTCGATTCTCAGGCATCCCATAAAGTGCATAAGTCGAGCTGCGGAGAGAAGGAAAGACCTGCTGGTCCGCAGATTGGAATTGAGGCGTTGCCTGTCCGCGGATCGCTCTATAAAGCATGGAGAGGGAGGGCGAGCCTTGTCTGAAGTCATGGCCCGCGGGATTGCGGCAACTCAAGAAGTGCGGGAGGAAGCGGTCATGAAAGCGAGTGGTACTTTGACGCGGCGGGACTTGTTGAGGTGTTCGGCAGCAGGGGCGGCGTTGGCGGCGCCGTGGTTTGTGCCTGCGGCCGCACTGGGGCGGGACGGAAAAACAGCTCCGTCCGAGCGCATCACACTGGGAGTCATCGGTTTCGGCCCCCGCTGTACCTACGACCTCCAGGCGATGCTCAAGCTACCCGAGGTGCAGTGCCTGGCCATCTGCGATGTGCAAAAAAGCCGTCGCGAGGCGGGAAAGAAACTCGTAGACGAGCATTACCAGAACAAGGACTGTGCCGTTTACCGGGACTTCCACGAATTGCTGGCGCGGCCGGACATCGACGCCGTACTCATCGCTACCGGCGACCGTTGGCATGCGCCGGCGTCGATGTTGGCGGCGCAAGCAGGCAAAGATGTCTATAGCGAGAAGCCTTGCGGTCTCACCATCGCCTGGTGTCAGGCCCTCGACGACACCATTCGCAAGACTAAGCGCGTGTTCCAGGCCGGCACGCAACGGCGCAGCGTGGCCAACTTTCAGGCGGCCGTGCGGTTGGCCCATAGCGGTAAGCTGGGCAAACTGCACACGTTGTATGCTTCGGTGTACACGCCGCAGGTGCAGACGGCCTGGTTGCCCGGAGAGCCGACGCCGCCCCGCGATGTGATCGATTGGGACCTGTGGTTGGGGCCGGCCCCCTGGCGACCGTACAACAAGGCCTACGTACAAGGGAAGTGGCGCGGCTACTGGGACTTTGACTCGGGCGCTCGGCTTTTGGACTGGGGTGCCCACACTGTTGATCTGTGCCAATGGGCCAATAATGCTGATGATACCATGCCCGTCGAGTACGAGCCTTCGGCCACTAACGTGACGGCTCGCTATGCCAACGGGGTCAAACTGGTACTGGACTTTCTTAAGACGCCGTTCCAGGAGCGCCCTGGTTGGGTACAATCGCTGGGCACCTGCCCCGTGCGGTTTGTGGGTGACGAGGGCTGGGTTGAGGTTGGCGATAGCGGCGGCATTGAGGTCCATCCGGCGTCGTTGCGAGGGGAGTTGAAAGGGCTGGAAGGCAAGCGGGAGAAGGGCCTGGATGTATCGGCGCATGCGCGGAATTTCTTCGACTGCGTCAAGTCGCGTGGTCGCCCCGCGGCCAACTCGTCGGTGATGCGACGCTCGCACATCGCCTGTCATGCCGCGGCCCTGTCGTGGCTGCTCAACCGCAAGCTGCGTCTGGACCCCGTCAAGGAGGAATTCATTGGGGACGATGAGGCCAACGGGCTACGCTCCCTGCCGTCCCGGAAGGTACTGTAGGGACCAACCTCGAAGCTTAGCGTGACTGGCAGTGCATAGTTTCGCGGTCCCTTTCATTGGTCAGCAACAAGACTTCGCGGCCGCTGTAGAGGTCACAGCGGCAGGCCACCAAGCGATACGAGGACGGCGCGATGGTCTGCAACTGGCGCCACACTTCCGCACGGACGAACAGGTACACCGGCAGCGGTGTGTAGAGGAGTTGGATGATTCGGATAGGATCGTCAGGGCAAAGGACTTCGCGTTGGCAATAAAAGACCAAGCTAGGCTGAAAATAGCCGATCGCTCCCACGCGCACTTCGCGGCGGAGATGGTCTTCCGGCAGCGCCCGGGCAAGAGAACGCGGCGCTTTGAAGGGTTCTACCAGATCGACGCCCCACCAGGCCAACCCCGCGAGGAAGATGATTCCCGCTGTAGCCACGCAGCCGATCAATCCCGCGCGTCGGCCGCGGCGGAGACACCAGCCCGCCCCCGCCGCGCCAAGGAGAAAAACACCCCCTAGCCAGGCCCCTCTTTCCAAGCCGGGCCAGCGGCGGCCGGGCAACACCAACGGCAGTGCATCGCCGGCCACCAGCAAGCCCACTCCGACGCCAACGCCGGCCAGGGCCAGAGAACCCAAACTCACTGGCATCACCCAGGCAGGCAGCTGGACCTGACCGCGCCGCCAATCGTCAAGGAACGCCGCTGTCAACAGCGCCAGCGCCGGATAGGCCGGCAAGATATAATTGGGAAGTTTCGTCCGTACCACGGTGAAAATCACCACCCACACCGTCGCCCAGCAGAGCAGAAATTGCGTTCCCCCCGACGAGTTGCGCCGGGCAAACGCATAGTAGATTGTGGGGCCAATAAATATGGACCACGGCGCCAAGCCGACGAGGAGGACCAGCCCATAATAAAAGAACGGCCCCCCGTGGTTCTCCAACACGCCTATGGCGCGCCCGATATTGTGTTGCCAGAAAAAACCTACCAGCCATTCTCCTTTGGTTTCCAATCCCACCCATATATACCAGGGCGCCGCGATGAGGAGGCATACCAACATCGCTCCCAAGAAACGCAGATCGCTCCCGCGGCGTAGTTCCCGGCGGACGCAAAGAAAGAGGATCACCGTCGCCATTGGCAAAGCCAAGGCGACTGGGCCTTTGGCGAGCGTACCTAGTCCGCAGGCGGCCCCGGCGCCTAGCAGCCACCAACCCCGGCGCGTGTAATGCTCCCAGAAACACCACAAGGTCAACAAACTACACAGATTGAGCAAGGCATCGGGATTGGCGAAATGGGCGGCGGCGCAAAAAGCGGTGCTGCTGGCCAATAACAAGCCCGCCAACAGTGCGGTGGAGCACCTGAATAGCCGTCGGCCCATCTCATAAACCACGAGCAGCGTCGGCAGCGCGGCCAACGCGGACGGCAGCCGGACCGCAAATTCATTGATGCCGCAAACGTGATACGCCAACATTTGCAGCCAGTAGAGCAGCACCGGTTTGTCCAGGCGCAGCTTATAGTTAAAGGTGGGTATAATGAAGTTGCCGGATTCGTACATTTCTTGGGCGCATTCTGCGTTGTTGCCCTCATCGATGTCCCATAGACTGGGACCGCCGAGGTTCGGCAGATACAATACGGCCCACAGAGCGATTAACAGCCCATAATGACCGGCACGGTTATCGAACCAGTGAAACATGCGATCCCTCGCGGAGAAAGGGCGGCGAGCCGGAGCACTCCAGCGCCCCGAGTGCGCGGCCATTATAAGCGCGGCGTCGATTTCCGCGAGTCCATTCGATCTCCTGTCTGGATCGCAACAGTAGGAGAGCGGCTGGTTTTATCGCTTCCTCAGGGGCTATGAATGGGCAAACGGCAGAATATGGGGGGAGGCCGATAGAAAGGTTACGCCTTGGGTAACTGTTGCAGCGCTTCACGGAATTCGGCCGCCGTCTGGAAACGCTTGTTTGGGTCGCGTTCGATGGCCTTGAGCAGAAACTCGGCAGTCCGCTTGTCCATTTTCGGGCAAACTTCGCGCGGATCTTTGCCGGGGCTGTTCATGTGGCTGAGCAGTGTTTGCAACGATGCCGAGGTCGCTTTCTCCCACGGGAGGGCACCGGTATAGGTTTCGTAAGCCGTCACTCCCAAGGCGAACAGGTCAACCCGATGGTCGGTAGTGGTGCGGCGAATCACTTCGGGCGCGAGGTAGTTGGGCGTACCGGTGCGGTTGCCGGGCTTGAGGAACTCCGGCCGATAAGGAATCGTCAGCCCGAAATCGATCAGCTTGACCACATTGTCTTTTGTCACCATGACGTTACGCGGGCAGATGTCACGGTGCAGAAAGCCTTGCTTGTGCATGTACTCCAGGGCGTCGGCGATCTGCGACAAGATAAGAATGCGGTGGCCTTCCAGCTGGGGGCTTTTCGTCTCGATCAAGAAATTCAATCCCATACCCTCGATCAATTCCATGACCAGATATGGCTCGCCCTCGGTGGTGATGCCGTACTCGAAGGTCTGGACGATGTTTTTGTGCCGCAGCGCCATGCAGATGGCGCCTTCTTTGGGTTTGTTCAGGCCCTTGAAGCGCAGCTCGAACTTCTCCGTCTTTTCTTTGTCAAGGATTTTCAGGCAGACCACACGGCCCAGTTTTAAGTCGCGGGCGCGCCATACTTTAGACATGCTGCCCTGGCCGGTCCGGTTCAGCAGCTCGAAGCGTTTGCGCACGTCGATCTTCGGCAAATTCTCCTTGGGCTTCGATTGGAACCAACTAAACAGCCCCACGGGCAACTCCCTTTTGGGCGAGCGCGGCACTGCTGCGCTACCGCTCGCTTCGTTCAGTGTTCACAGTAATCAATGATCTGCGCGACTTCGGTGCGAAGATCTTTGCGCGGCACAATGCGGTCGATGAAGCCGTGTTCCAGCAAAAATTCGCTGGTCTGGAAGCCTTCGGGCAGTTCCAGGCGCACAGTGTTCCAGATGGTACGTTTCCCAGCGAAGCCAATGAGGGCGCCCGGCTCAGCCAAGGTGATGTCACCTTGCAAGGCAAAGCTGGCGGCCACCCCGCCCATCGTCGGGTTCGTCAAGATGGATATATACAAGCCGCCGGCGCGATCGTAGCGGCCCAGGGCGGCGGAGACCTTGGCCATCTGCATCAACGATAGGATCCCCTCCTGCATACGAGCGCCGCCGCCGGAGCCGCTGACGAACACCAACGGCAACTGCAAGCGCGTCGCCTCTTCGGCCGCCCGCGTCAGCTTTTCGCCCACCACCGAACCCATGCTGCCGGCCATAAAGGCGAAATCCGTGACGCCGAAGACGATGGGGCGGCCGCGGATGAACCCACGTCCCACTACCGCCGCATCCAGCATTCCTGTCTTGGCCTGCTCTGCTTTCAAGCGCTCGGCGTAGGGCAGGCGATCCGTGAAGTTCAACGGGTCACAAGGACGCAGGTCGGTAAACCATTCCTCAAAGCTGTCGGCATCGAGCAGCTGGGCAATGCGGTCGCGTGCCGGCAGATAGAAATGATAGTTGCACTCAGGACAGACGTTCAGCCGAGCCTCGGCCTCCTTGCGGAAAATCGTGGCCTTGCACTGGGGACAACGAATCCACAGCCCTTCCGGAACACCACGCTTGGGGCGATCTGCCGTCGGCATCTCCGCTTTGTTTTGCTCTGGCATTATCCCCCTCCCTCGCCCCGCCTGCCTCCCCAACCATCCAAATCCCTTAGACATTATCACAACGACGCTTGCTCGGATCGTCAAGCTCTTTTCCGCTCCCGGCCAGGGCTGTTTCCTTCTCTGGTGCTTCTTCATGATGGGCAAGATGGGTAGGTGCCCATTGGCCCTAGTGTGACGAAATCGCCGAGAAGGAAACGGCCCTGGCTCCCGGCGACTTCTCATTTTCTTTTCACGGTCGATCGAATAAAGTAGATCGTTTAGTCGATCTGGTGCAATTCCATATCTCCGGCAGCGAGGGCAAAGGTCATGGCAATAGTCGAGGAACTCCACATCAACGGTTCACGCCGCGTTGTCCATGCTGATGCCGAGCGCAGTTTGCTCAGCGTCTTGCGGGATGATCTTGATTTGACCGGCAGCAAATACGGTTGCGGCGAAGGCCGCTGCGGCGCTTGTACAGTCCTGCTCGACGGCCGAGCAGTACGCTCGTGCAGCACGCCCGTCAGCACGGCGGCAGACACCGAGATCCAGACCATCGAAGGGCTGGCAAAAGACGGCAAGCTGCACCCTCTTCAGGAAGCCTTCCTGAAGCACGATGCATTGCAGTGCGGCTACTGCACCTGCGGCATGATTATGTCCGCTGTCGCCTTATTGAACCGCGATCCAGACCCCAGTCGCGAGGACATCGTGCGCTTCATGAACGGCAATATCTGTCGCTGCGGCGCTTATCCCCGCATTCTTGCCGCCATTGAAGAAGCTGCCCGGATGATGAAAGGAGGCCGCAAATGAACGAGCGGATAGTCGATGATCTCTTGCGTGAACCGGAACGTTACGAGCTTTTTGAGGAGGCATTTTGGGGGACAGAGTTGGATCGGCGGGCTTTTTTCCGCGTTGTCGGCAGCGGGCTGATCGTGGCCTGCGCGGGGAGCGAGGCGATTGCCCAGCAGCCGGGACGAGGGCGCCGCGGCGGCTTTGGCGCGGCAGGCCCGAAAGAACTCGGCGCTTGGCTGCACATTGGCGAAGACAGCGCTGTGACGGTTTACACCGGCAAAGTTGAGATTGGCCAAAATATCCGCACGGCGCTGACCCAGGTTGTCGCCGAGGAGTTACATCTGCCGCTGGAGCGCATCCGTCTGGTGATGGCTGATACGCAATGGACGCCGTTCGATTTCGGCACGGCTGGCAGCAGTTCGACGCCGCGCATGGCGCCGCAGCTGCGCCGCGCCGCCGCCGCGGCACGCGAGCTGTTGCTTGACCTCGCTGCGGAGCAAGGCCAAGTCAAACGTGAAACCCTGGGCCTCCAGGACGGCAAAGTCGTGACGACGGACGGCAAAGCCTTGTTCACCTTCGGCCAACTAACGCAAGGCAAAAAGCTGATGAAAGTCATCGACGACACCACGCCGACCACACCCGCAGAAAAATGGACACGAGCGGGTACATCGCTGCCGAAGGTGGACGGCCGAGACTTTGTGACCGGCGCGCATCGCTATGCTTCAGACATAAAACGTCCCGGCATGATGTTCGGCAAAGTGCTGCGGCCGCCCTGTTTCAAGGCCGAATTACTAAAAGTGCAGACCGCCGAGGCGGAAAAACTGCCGGGCGTCACCGTGGTGCGTGACGGCTCATTCGTTGGGGTGGCAGCGGCGACGGAACAGGAAGCGGCCAAGGCGTTGGCCCTTTTACGTGCCCAATGGAAGACGCTGCCGCAGCCGTCTAGTGAGGAATTGTTCGAGTACTTGAAAAAACATCCGTCCCGGGGTGACGGTGGTTTCGGCGGGCGCGGCGCGCGCGACAGCCGCGGCTCCATTGCTGCAGGCTTAAAAGCCGCTGATCGGCAACTCCAAGCAACGTACACCATCGCCTATATCGCCCATGCTCCGATGGAGCCACGCGCTGCCGTCGCCGAATGGAACAACGGCAAATTGACAGTATGGACCGGCACCCAGATGCCGTTCCGCGTCCGTTCCGAGTTGGCCCGCGCCTTTGATCTTCCGGAAGAGCGCGTGCGCGTTATTGTGCCGGACATGGGTTCGGGCTATGGCGGCAAGCACTCGGGCGAAGCGGCAGTCGAGGCAGCGCGGTTGGCCAAGGCCGCAGGCAAGCCGGTCAAGCTGGTATGGACGCGCCAAGAAGAATTCACCTGGGCTTACTTTCGCCCGGCCGGCGTCATCGAGGTGACGGCGGGAGTCACCGACGACGGTACGCTGACTGCCTGGGAGTGCCACAATTACAATAGCGGCGGTTCCGCTCTGCGAACACCCTATGAATCGGCCAATGTTCACACCGAATTTCATCCAACGGATGCGCCGCTGCGCCAGGGCTCATACCGAGCGCTGGCAGCCACGGCCAATACCTTCGCGCGCGAAACGCACATGGACGACCTGGCCCACGCAATAGGCCTCGATCCATTGGCCTTTCGGCTCAAGAACTTGAAGGACGGGCGCTTGCGGGCCGTGTTGGAAACGGCAGCAGATCGCTTTGGCTGGGGTAAAGGCAAGCCAGCCGACAACCACGGCTTCGGCATCGCCTGCGGCACCGAAAAGGGCAGCTATGTCGCTACCTGCGCGGAGGTGGCGGTGGAACGCGGCAACGGGCGCGTTAAAGTGCTGCGCGTGGCAACGGCTTTCGAGTGCGGAGCGATTTTAAATCCCAATCATCTGAAAAACCAGGTGGAAGGCGCAGCCGTGATGGCCCTGGGCGGCGCACTGTTTGAAGCTATCCGCTTCGCCAACGGCAAGATCCTCAATCCGCGTTTCGCCGATTATCGGGTACCGCGTTTCGCTGATGTGCCGCTCTTCGAAACAGTATTACTCGACCGTAAGGATCTGCCGTCGGCGGGAGCAGGAGAGACCCCACTCATCGCCTTGGCGCCGGCGGTAGGCAACGCTATCTTTCAGGCAACAGGCGTGCGTCTGCGCTCTCTACCGATGGCCCCCAAGGGTGTTAAGGCGTCGTAGGTTTTCTCGATGTCCTGAGCAGGGGGCTGCGCTTCCGAGTCTATCCCCCGAAGGCGTAGGCCCCCTGTCCCGGAAGTCACTTGGCTGCGGCCTTTAAGTGTGCTTCATCGAGTTTATCAACGGCCCATAGCAGGCCGCGCGTCACCAGATCGAGATAGCGTCCATCGGCCACCGTTTCGTTGGTGTGGCCGAGCGTTGTGGCGAAGACGCGCGTCTTGCCCTTGTACAAATTGGTCCAGACCACAACAAAATCATCCGTGCGCTCTTTGCCGTCTCGGCCTCGAACTTTCTGCTTGCCGCGCGCCAACGGATGAGCCGTGTCCAACACTTTCCCCATCGAATTGTTGTACAGCTCTTCATCGCCCGTGGTCCAGTCTGTCAAATCCTTGGTAATGGGATTGTCCTTGTCAGTGAAAGTAATGGCAATGGGCCGTCGCGGGCCGTGGCCGGTGCTGGGTAAGCCGGTGAACTCGAACCACGGCGTGATTTTGCCCTTGTCCCAGCCCTCCGTGCGATACGAATGCATGCCGCAGTGCAGCACGACAGCGGGCAACCCCTGACGATGCGGCTCCAAAATGCGCGCGAGGATCGCTTCGTCGGTGACGCCGGAACAACACTCATCATGGACGACTACATCGAAGCCCTTGGCCCAATCGGCTTTTTCAAAGACGGGATTGAGGTGCTTCTTGCCCTGTTCGAGGTCATGAACCGGATCGTAGGCAATCGTCCATTCAACATGGGCGCGGACCGAGATGCCCTTGCTGAGAATGTCTTTTTGTTTTGCGTAATCGTGATAAGGGCCGCCTGTCACAAGCAGAGCACGGATGGGTTTGACGTTTTCCTCACGTGGCGCGGCATCACCGGCCCCCAGCAGAAATAGCCAAGCGGCGGCCGGCAGTACGCACAGGCCGTATCTCCAACGAAACATGGGAAGCACCTCCAGACGGTCGATCAGCGGCGCTTTGCCCAGGCGCCGCACTTGCCTGACGCTCCAAGTGAAGCATCGCTAACCAACAATCTATCGCCGCCAGGCCGGACAGCAAGCACCGTTGTTGGCATGATCTTTGCTTTATGATGTATTGTGCAGTTTGTTGGTCCGATTGGCAATCGAGGAGGTGAAGGTCATGCAAACACTGTTTCAAGCGCGACGGATTTCCAAACGGCGCGCCGATGAACTAAAAAAATCCGGCGCCCTGGGGAATGCTCTACTGCTGGACACGTTCAACGGCATCATCATTATTGAACCAGTGGGGAGCAACCTGGGAGATGGAGACATCCTCTCTCCAGAGGAGGCCGACTACGAGCTGCAACCCGTCTGGCACCTGGGGCCAAGATCTGTGCTGCGTGAGGCGCGCAAGCGCGTGGGGCTAGAAGCGGAGGCTGGGCAGCTGTCGGGTGCCTGAGCGTCCCCAACCTGGCCTAGACAGGCAGTGGACAATTCGGCCCGGCGCTGCTAGCCTTCTTCTCATGGCACTTTTCACCCGCGATTGGCTCCGCTTCCACCAACGCCCCACCCTACAGGGGGCCACCTTGGTGCTTGCTTTCGACGGCTGGATGGACGGCGGCAGCGTTTCGACCGGCACCGTACAGCGTCTAGTGGATCTGCTGGAGGCCCGTCCCCTTGCCGAGATTGAGCCGGACGCATTTTACCTTTACAATTTCCCCGGCCCGATGGAACTGGCCGCCCTGTTCCGCCCCGCCATCGAGATTGAGGACGGCCGCATCAAGAGCATTGAGATGCCGTCCGCCCGGTTTTTCGTTCACGAAAAGGCAAACCTTGTCCTCTTTTTAGGCAAAGAGCCTAACTTGCGTTGGCCTAGCTTCGCCGATTGCATTCTCGAAGTCGTTGCCGCCGTCGGCGTGCAACGTATCCTGTTCGTCGGCTCGTTCGGCGGCTCGGTGCCGCACACGCGCGAGCCGCGCTTGCACGTCACGTGTTCGCATGAGGAGATGCTGGCGGAGATGAAGCCCTACGCCCTGCGCCGCAGCGCCTATCAAGGGCCTGGCTCCTTTCCCAGCTACCTGATGACGCGCGTGCCCGAGATCGGCGTGCGCATGGCCACTCTGGCAGCCGAGATTCCCGGCTATTTGCAAGGACCAAATCCTGTATGCATCGAAGCGGTCACGCGCCGCCTGGCCAAGATCCTACGACTGCCGCTCGACCTGGCCCCGCTACGCGCCGCCAGTACCGAATGGGAACTGGCTGTAACCGCGGCGATTGAGAAAGACGAGGACATGGCCGCCAAGGTCCGCGAGATGGAAGAGGCCTACGATAATGATCTGCTTCAGCGCGGCGAAGAAGCGTGATCCTCCCACACAGGCCCTCCTTACGGTCGCGGTTCCCCAGGGGGGGGAGGCGGAGGAAGCGGCTTCGGGAACACCACCTGCACGCGCTCGCCGCAGTGGACCCGGACTTCCTGCGTTTGCTCAATCGGCTTGCCCTCCTCATCCCACCATCGCGCCTTGATGACATAGATATACTCGCCGCCTTTCTGCAAAGGCGGCGATCGGAAAAGGCGATCGGTCCCCAGCTGTTCGGTCGGGAAGTCATCCACCCACAGCTCGCCAAAGCAGGGCATTTTGACGTCGATGACCGCTGCCAAACCATTCTCCTGGCTCATCGGCGGCAGTTTTACGTCTCGAGCCATTTCTCTGGTGTAGCCCGGCGCGCGAGGCGGCGTCATGTAGGCCGGATTGAGGGGGTTGTAAAAACCAGGGCGACGGCCCGGCAAAAGCGAGGGATAGCGCGAACCGTTGCCCCAAGTATACGGCGATTCCCAAAAGTAAGGCCAGGTGCCGTTGGACCAATAAGGATAGGCTGTATCGCTGGATACACCAAAGTAGTTGTACGACTCGAAATAGCTGCGTTGCTGGCCACGATAGGGCCCAACCGAGAAATCGACCGGCCCGTCAAAGAGTCCCGCCGAGACACTGCCGCTCAAGGACAACCAGGCCGCGGCTGCAACCATTATTCCCGGCAAAGTCTGCGCCTTTCGCATGGTACGCCTCCCTGGAGCCGATCTTCTGCTGCAATGATCGTCTGATTCACCAACCGAATACGCGACGGATCGGCCAAACTTTGCTGCGGAAAGGCCGGTTGCCCCCTTTTGCTGCTACCGTTGGAACAAACGATCCTTCCGTCAGGAACGAAACGAGGCAGGCCCTGCCACTGGCCAAAATCGGAGACGCCTCCGACAGGGCAGTCGCGCTTGACGCCAAGACGGAGCTAGACTAGGATCGCGCGCCCCTCGGAGAAGGCGGGGCGAGCAGCCGCTGTTCGGAAGGAGAAGGCATAATGACAGGTTGGGCAAAGCACGGGAAGGGAGCAGGGCGGCGTTGGATCGTCGCTGCGCTTCTTGGGGCGTGGATGTTGACCGGCTGTAGCAAACAACCGGCTTCCTCGGAACAAGCGGGCGGGGCAGGGCAGGAAACTCTCGACCAGTCCGCCGCGCCGACGGGAGAGCGCGGAGCAGTCTCCGCGCCGCGAATGCCGGACGCCGAGGCCACCTCCCTCGCCCCCCCTGCTGCTGGGAATTGGCAAGCCATGCACGAACCATTCGCCAAAGCGACGCGCGGCGGCGAGGATCCACCGGCCAACAGCAATCCGCCGCCCGACGTGACCATCAGCGGCAAGCCTGTTTACAAGATTTACAAGGAAGTCCTCGCCCTCTGGGACACCATCCGTTTCGTCACGCCCGATGGCAAGCCCATCCGCTACTCGGCAGTAATCGAGACGGATTTCGGAGCCATCGAGATCACGCTGCGGCCGGACCTGGCACCCAATCATGTACGCAACTTCGTTGCCCTGGCTCGGGCCGGCTATTATGACGGCCTTTTCTTCGATCGCATTTGTCACGACGAGACCGAAGTAGAACCGGGCAAGGTGCAGGTATTTGACAGCATCGAGGCGGGTTGTCCGCTGGGCAACGGCGACCCGGGCAACGGCAGCATCGGCTACTGGCTCAAACCCGAGTTCCCCGTTGCCAACGCCAAGGTGACGCATGAACCGGGCACGGTCGGCGCCTGCCGCGGCATGGAGGAAGACAGTGCCGCTTGCCGCTTCTACATTACCCTATGTGACGCTCCTTTCCTGGATGGGAATTTTACGGTTTTTGGAAAAGTTACCCAGGGACTGGAGGTGGCGCGTACAATAGCAAAGCAGCCGACCCGCGAACACGAGGAGGACGTGGCCGGCAGCTTTCGCCCCGACAAGCCGATCCAGATCAAGAAAGTGACGATTCAAACCTCCGTGGAGGAAACGGGTCGTTAAGATAGAATAGAATGATCGGGGCGGCGCAAGCCCGATCTTGAAAGCCCGCGGGGAGGCGCCGGGAGGGGACCCACCCAGAGGAAAGTTGCGAACCGGGTCAGGCCTTGACGGGTGCAGCCCTAAGCAGCGGACCGAGTGGCGTGGATCAGCCTCTCTCGG
>JAJPIY010000228.1 GCA_021324515.1 Planctomycetota bacterium | reverse complement strand
CCCTCCCCCACAAGGGGGGAGGGAGTTGTATTTGTTCCCTCCCCCACAAGGGGGGAGGGAGTTGTATTTGTTCCCTCCCCCCCTGTGGGGGAGGGTTAGGGTGGGGGGTAGAACTCCTTGTCTGCATTGTACTTACCCCCCACCCCAGCCCTCCCCCACCAGGAGGGGAGGGAGTTTTGTCCGTTAGCCCTAAGAAGTACCCCGATGGCTGCCCGACCTTCTCCAAGGAAAAAGCCTTACCATGCAAGCATCCTTTCTGGCTGAGAAATTTGCCCAGGCGCTCCCGTATAAGCACTATGTCACTACAGGCACACAAGAACAACAACAGCGTTGGCAACAGATCTATGCAGCCGCACAGCTGACCGAAGCACAAAGGCAGCTTGTCGCCAGCTTTGTGCGCCACATGAACGTGTTGATTGTCAGCGGTATTTGGTGCGGCGATTGCGTCCAACAATGTCCGCTCTTGCAGCGCATCGCCGAAGCCAACCCGGCGCGGATCGACCTGCGTTTGCTCGACCGAGATCAGCACCGCGATTTGGTCGAACAAGTGTATATCAACGGCGGCGACCGCGTGCCAGTCGTGCTATTCCTCGCCGAGGACTACGAATTATGCTCTATTTTCGGTGATCGCACGTTGAATCGCTACCGTGCTTTGGCTGCCCGACAATTAGGCCCTTCGTGTCCTACAGGCATCCTTCTACCTGAGGCGGACGAGCTGGCAGCGACGTTGCAAGATTGGCTCAACGAATTCGAGCGCATTCAATGGATGCTGCGTTTGAGCGCTCGACTGCGGCGGAAACATAACGATTGATGCATCGCGCAGCAAGAAAAGCCCAGCCCAGTGCCCTGCGGTCATCTGTTCTCGGAGAGTACCTGTCCAGGTAGTCGTGTGCGGAAAACGTTAACGAGGCGCGAACGTCCGAGAGACTAACCCTTCAATCAAGGGGTTTCTACAGCGCCGCCGCTGATGTTTACCTCACTCATTAGGTCTTTTATTCGGGTGATTCATAGGTTGGGCTTCCTTCTTCCCTTCGCTGGAGGGCATCCAGCTGGGACGATATTGCTCCATGAAACTCAAGATGTCTAGTTCGTCGTCGAGATTGTTGTAGCCGCATGCTTTCATCTCGGCGATGGCTTGGGCGTTGCTCCAATGCTCGAACTCCATGCGATAGATGGCGCAGTATGCTCCCGCACGGTGGATGCCCGCGAAACAATGTACGAGCACCGGATAATTGCGCGGATCGCTCATGATCTCGCGGAAGCGCTGCACGCCTGCCTCGACCGGCACCGAGCCGCCCTCATCGCCCCATCGGCTGGGCAAAATGCGCACGAAGTTGATTTCTTCGCTCTTGCAAAACTCTTCCTCGGCCCGATCGCGTTCGGATTGCCCATCGCGCAGGCTGATGACGGTCTTGATGTGGTAATCGTTGATGATGCGTTGTAAGCCTTCCTTGGTCATTTGCCCACTGCGATAGAGAACGCCTGGCCGTACCACATGGAAGTTGCGCATCTGTGCCTGTTGCCGCGCCGCCAACACGATCGGCGACACAATCAGGGCCAAGACGATCAAGCTGCCCACCGTAACTTGCACGATCCGTGACATGACAATGCCTCCTTGGCTCGTTGGGCCGAAGATGGAACGGGGCAGCAAGTGTAACGAGATGGCCCGCGGAAGAAAAGGCGAACCTTGACAGCGGAGCGGCACCAGCAGTACGGTTGAAGCACGAGCATTGTTTTCTCGCTCTGTACAGGGGTCTATCGCAGAGGGAGGGGCAGCTTTGCCTCGCTTGATCGTCATCAAGGGTGTTGATGAGGGTAAACAATTCGAGGTGAGCGGCGAACACGTCGGCATCGGGCGCGACAGCTCCAATCGCATCAAGCTGCACGATACCGAAGTGTCACGCCGTCATGCAGAGATCGTCCGTACTGCCGAAGGTTATCGCCTGATCGATCGCGGCAGCGCCAACGGCACCTATGTCAACAATCAATCAATCCGCGATGTGTTGTTGCAAGCGGGAGACCAGATTCAGATCGGCCAAACGCTCCTGGTTTTTTCGGGCGGGGCGCGAGAAAGCGTCTGGGAGCCGCTGCCCGGCGGCGACCTGGCCGATCACATCAGCCTCATCAGCCGTCAAGACCTGGAGCTTCCCTCGGCCATCGTCCAGTCCATCGGCGAGGCTGAAGGCAGTCGCATCCTCGCGCATCCCGAGCAAGTGGAGGGACCGTGGCTCAAAAACGCCTTGGCTAACCTCATGTATCAGGCTACCCAAGCCGTCAGCCACATTCTCGATCTCAATCAACTCTTGGAGCGCATCTTGGAGCTGATCTTTCGCCACCTCGACGCCGACCGCGGCTGCATCATGCTGCGTGAGGTGTCGGCGAGTGAGTTGGCGAGTGGGGGAAGCGAATTGCCCGGTTCACCGATCCGCCCAAGTGCCGAGTTGCAGCCCAAGGCGGTGCGTTGGCGCGACGGGGTGAATCGGCAGGAAAAAATCTCCATCAGTCGGACCATCATGGAGTACGTCTTGCGGGAGAAACAGGGTATTCTCGTGTCCGACGCGGCCCGTGACGAACGTTTCCAGGCCGCGCAGAGCATCGTTCGCCACGGCATCAGCGAGATCATCTGCGTACCGATGAAAGGTCGACACGAGACGCTCGGCGTGCTTTACCTCGATGCCTGCACGCCGTCGCGCGATCCGTTCGGCGGCAGCACGGCCCTTCGCAAATTCACCGGGGAGCACCTGTTTTTGGCCAGCGCCATGGCGCATCAGGCTGCCTTGGCCGTCGAGGAGACGCGCTATTATCAGGCGATGGTTCAGGCAGAGCGGTTGGCGGCGGTGGGACAGACCATTGCCGCGCTGTCGCATCATATCAAGAACATTCTGCAAGGGCTGCGCAGCGGCAGTGAAATCCTACAAATGGGCATCAAGGAGATGGACCCGGTCCTGCTGCAACAAGGATGGAAGAACATCGAGAAAAACCAGGCCAAAATCTACGACCTGGTCGTGGACATGCTCAGCTATTCCAAGGAGCGCGAACCGAACATCGAAAGCACTGACCTCAACGCCGTGGCCCGCGACGTGATCGAGTTATTGGCGCCGCGCGCCAAGGAGTTGGGCATCCAGTTGGTCTCGGCCCTGGATGAGACGTTACCGAAATGTCCAGCTGATCCGGAGGGGATTCATCGTGCCCTGTTGAACATTGTCGGCAACGCCTTGGACGCCGTTGAAGGCGCCCAAGGGCCGCGCGTACAGGTTGCCACGATGCAAGAGGAAGACGGCCCCTGGCTGCGCGTGGAGGTGCGCGACAACGGCGGCGGCATCCCGCCAGAGAAAATCAACGATATTTTCCGACCCTTTGTTAGCACCAAGGGAGCACGCGGCACGGGCCTGGGATTGGCCGTCAGTCGTAAGATCCTGCGCGAACACGGCGGCGATATTTTGGTGCGCAGCCAGCCCGGACAAGGCAGCGTGTTCATCCTCCGTCTGCCGCTGCGCAGCCCGCTCGCTCCCGAGACGGGCAGCACACATACCGACCTGCCGGCCCTGCCGCCTATTCCCTAGTCCGGCATGTCGAGAGAGCGCTGCGGCAAATAGATCAGGCGAAGGCGCCCTCCCCCGTTCGAGGATCGTGTCTAATTCAGGCAGGAGCCGTAAATTGTTACAATGTCCGCATGGAGGCTGATGTCCTTGATCTGTTTTTGCCCCCGGTACAGCGCTGGTTTCGTTCTGCGCTTGGTGAGCCGACAGCGGCGCAGCGGCTGGGTTGGCCGGCGATTGCCGCGGGACAGCATACGCTGATTCTTGCCCCCACGGGGTCCGGCAAGACGTTGGCAGCGTTTTTGGCGTGTCTCGATGCGCTGTGGCGGCAGCCAGAACTGCCGCGCGGCGTGTGCGTACTGTACATCTCACCCCTCAAGGCGCTCAACAACGACATCCATCGCAATCTACAGGTTCCCTTGGAAGGCGTAGCGCGTATAGCAAGTGACATGGGGATGTCACTACCGTCGCTGGAGGCGGCGGTGCGCACCGGCGATACGCCAGCGGCACAGCGGCAGCGCCTCATTCGCCGACCGCCGCACATTCTTATCACCACGCCGGAATCGCTGCATCTGCTGTTGACCTCCCGCGCTCGCGAGACGCTGCGGAGCGTCACCCATTGCATCGTGGATGAAATTCATGCGCTTTGCACCAACAAACGCGGCGTGTTTCTGGCGCTGCTGCTGGAGCGCTTGCAGGCGCTGCAAACGAAGGGATTTGTGCGCATCGGCTTGTCGGCGACGCAGCGGCCGTTGGCGGAAGTGGCGCGCTATCTCGGTGGCAGTGAAATCGATGCCGAGGGCTGCTGGCGGCCGCGGCCCGTGACCATCGTGGACGCCGGACTGCGCAAAGACCTCGATCTGCGCGTCGTCAGCCCGGTCGAGCAGTTCGGCCCCTTGCCGGAAAAGTCTATTTGGCCGTCGATTTATCGCTTCCTTGGCGATCAGATCCGCCGGCATCGTTCGACCATCGTTTTCGCCAACAACCGCCGGACTGTTGAGCGCCTCACGGCCTGTTTGAACGAAGAAGGCGAGATTGCTCGCGCCCATCACGGCAGCGTCGCCCTGGAAGTGCGCCAGCAGACCGAGACGGCGCTCAAGGAGGGCCGCTTGCCCGCTGTGGTGGCGACAGCGTCGCTGGAGTTGGGCATTGACATGGGCGCGGTCGATCTGGTCTGTCAGGTCGAATCGCCGGGCAACGTGGCCCGCGCCTTGCAGCGCGTCGGTCGGGCAGGCCACCTCGTTGGTCAAAGGAGCAAGGGCCGGCTCATCCCGAAAATGCCCAGTGACCTGCTCGAACAGGCCGTGCTGGTTCGCGAAATGGCCGCTGGTCGTGTCGAAGAGATCCAGGTGCCAATCAACTGTCTCGACGTGCTGGCCCAGCAACTCATCGCCTGTGCCGCCATGGATGATTGGAACATACCCGATCTCTTTACTCTCGTTCGCCGCGCTTATCCCTACCGCGATCTGTCACCTCACGCTTTCGAGACAACTCTGGAAATGATTTCGGGACGCTATCAGTTCACCCCCCACCCCGACCCTCCCCCACCAGGGGGGAGGGAGAGCCCTTCCCCCCACCCCGACCCTCCCCCACCAGGGGGGAGGGAGAGCCCTTCCCCCCACCCCGACCCT
>JAJPIY010000197.1 GCA_021324515.1 Planctomycetota bacterium | reverse complement strand
TTCCGGAGTCTGCGGTTGCTTCTCCCCCCCCACCCCAGCCCTCCCCCACAAGGGGGGAGGGAGTTGTATTTGTTCCCTCCCTCCTTGTGGGGGAGGGTTAGGGTGGGGGGTGTAGAATTCCGGAGTCTGCGGTTGCTTCTCCCCCCCCACCCCAGCCCTCCCCCACAAGGGGGGAGGGAGTAGGAAAGCCTCCCCTCGGGGCGCTCACACCCCCCGCTCGCCCAGAACGACCGGGGGGTTCACACCCCCCGCTCGCCCGCGGGGCGCTTCTGTTATTCCGCCGTTGCGCCGACGGCGCCGGTTTGACCCATCAGATAGCCGCGCAGATCGCAGAAGATTTGCGTACAGGTGTTGCGAAAAGCCATGCTGGCGTTGAGGTCAGTGTTGGGGGAACAGAAAAGCACGGTGATGCGTAAGAGGTTCCCGCGATTAGGATCGGCGTGCTCCATGTGCAGCTCCATGTCAATCGTGTTGGCACGGCGGCCGATGCCTAACCAGGACAGCCCTTGGCGCGGCGCCATGTAGGCACTGCCGCGGCCGCCGAAACGGACGCGAATGCGGCCTGGCACGCTCTCGACCACTTCACCACCGACATCGTGGATGAAGCCGCGCAGCTTATACTCGGCGATGCGCTCCGGCATCCACGCTTCCAACGTATGGACCACAGCGAACGGATCGCGCGACACGTTTTCCGGCCCGCGCGGAGTCGGCACCGGCATCGTGCGTTCCGAGCGTACCGGCTGCTCTGTTCCCTTGCCCTTTCCCGTTCCTGGCTTATTTTCGGAAACGGAAACACTCGTCAGGGCCGCTTCGTACAACTCGGCCAATTCACGGGCGCTGCGCGGTCGATCCTCCGCATTCTTGGCCAGGCAGCGGCGCACCACTTCTTCGATGGCGGGCGGCACATCGAGATCGCCGGCAAATAACGACAGCGGCGGCGGCTCTTCGGTAACGTGGGCCAGAAGCAAATCCATCGTCGATCGGCCGGCGAACGGCAGCCGGCCCGATAGCAATTCATAGAGAATGACGCCGACGCTGTAGAGATCGCCGCGGCCGTCCATCTCGTCGCCACGCGCTTGCTCCGGACACATGTAGCCCGGCGTGCCTACGGCGAATTCGGTGTGCGTCTGTGTGATCTTGGTGAACTGGTCCGGCGTCAGCGTCTTGGCCAGGCCGAAGTCCATGACCTTAAGCAGCTCATAAGGCGTGTCAGCATCGACGATCATCAGGTTGGACGGCTTCAAATCGCGGTGAATGATGTCCAGATTGTGGGCTGCTTGCAAGACTTCGCACAGCTGATAGAGCAACCGGCCCACACGCGCCGGCGTGAGCCGGCCATTGTTTTGCAGGACTTCGTCGAGGGTGACACCGCGGATGTATTCCATAACGATGCATGGACCCTGCGGATCATTGAGGGAGGCATCGTACAGGGTGACGGCATAGGGGTGCTGGAAGCGGGCCATCAACAGCGTTTCGCGGGTGAAACGCTCGCGGAACGTGGGGTCGGCGGCAATGTGGTCATGCATGACCTTGACCACTACTTGCCGGCCCAAGTCGAGTTGGCGAGCCAGGTAAACTCGGCCCATTCCGCCTTCGCCGAGCAGGCGAATGGTTTCGTACCGCCCCATGAAAATGCGGCTGCGCATGGAGTATCTTCCGCCCATCTCAAGGAGTGAGGACTTCTGCCTGCTGCAAGTGTAGGTCGTAAAAACATACTTTGCTTCGATCGAGATGATGATTTTTCCCTCGACAAGCCCGGAGCGCCAGCGACGGCTGTTTCGACCTGTCGCTGGCGCTTCGGGCTTGTTACGGCGTCATTACCCGTACCCGCTGCCCCTCGATGCGCAAGCGGCCTTGAGCAAACCATTGGATCGCTTGCGGATAGGCTTCGCACTCGGCAGCGAACACCCGTGCCGCCAAGCTCTCCGGCGTATCGTCGTCGAGGACCGGCACGACGCGCTGGGTTACGATCGGGCCGTGATCGTATTCGTTGTCGGCGAAATGCACGGTGCAGCCGGACACCTTCACGCCGCGCTCCAGGGCGGCGCGGTGGACCGCCAGACCGTGATAGCCCTTGCCGCAAAAGGCCGGAATCAACGCGGGATGAATGTTCAGGACACGGTTGCGGAAATCGTCAGGGATGTGCAGCAGCTGGAGGAACCCGGCCAAACAGACGAGATCCACATCCGCCTCACGGCAGTACCCAAAGATGCGCTCGCTGAACACTTCGCGCGAAGAACAAGATTTCCGTTCGACCACGAAGGCGGGAATGTTGGCTCGGCGGGCGCGGGTCAGTCCGAAGGCCTCGGCTTTGCTGGAGACAACCACGGCGATTTCTGCGCGCAGGATGCCATCAGCAATGCGATCGAGGAAGTTTTGCAACGTGGTGCCGTTACCGCTGAGCAGCACAGCCAAGCGAATGGGATCATGCATAAGGGGCCTCTTTGTTGCTTGCTGCCAACGTAGTTGTTTCTTGGAACATCTGCGCAGGGTGGTTATAATCGCTATGGGATACGCACGTATCTCCGTCAAGAGGTAAAATCCCATGCCGATCTACGACTGGATTCGTGTCGATGCTGGATTGTTTCATGACTTTCATCAAAGTTGGACGGTTGCCTTGCGCGATGCGCTGAACTTGGGAGGCTTGCCACCCAATTATTTTGCCTCCTAGCCCTCGTGATCCAGAGGGTATCGCCAAAGCCATCTGGGATGAGTTCGAGGAAGGAGACTTCGAGTTGCCGTTGGATAAACCGCTCATGTTGGCGTCCTACGATGCAGGACCGCCGCGCGTCGCCTACTTCGAGCCGGTAGCAGTCGGCGATGTTTTGCCGGACATGCCGCTGTTTCTCCGTCCGGAAATATATGTTCCGGCGCCACTGGAAGCGACCTATCAGACGACTTGGAAAGGGTTCCCCAATGTCCTGAAACGCTTGCTGGAGGGGCCAGCCGAGACATCACCGCAAATGTGATTCCGAAGTCGGGGCGGCTCCGCTGTCTCGCACCGAAAGACGCAAAGTGTACTCGACAAGCGGCAGACCAAGGCGAGCGCTACTGCATTTTGTGTGTCAAAAATCTCTCCAACGCTGGCAGAGTGATTTCCCTCGCGGTAGGATGGACTGCATCCAACGCCTGCTTGCCACGCCGTCCCGATGGAGAGAAGCCCTATGAAATACCTGGCCTTGCCTGGCGCCTTCTTGATCCTCGCCGTCGCCTGCATCTCTGTAGATGCGCCGCCACCCACCAAGACGCACCAGGTCGAGTTGAACGGCCATATCTTCACGCTGCTCAGCGATTTCGATGTCGAATTGGCCGCAGGGCCGCCTCTGGTCGATCGGCCCATTGTCGCCGATTTCGATGAAGAAGGCCGGCTCTACGTTGCCGATTCGTCCGGCTCCAATGAGCCGGTGGCTGTGCAAGTCCAGAAGAAACCGCATCGCATCCTCCGCTTGGAAGACAGCGACGGCGACGGCACGTTCGACAAGCGCACAGTGTTCGCCGACAAGATGATGTTTCCCGAAGGCTGCATGTGGTACGCCGGTTCGCTGTACGTGGCGGCGCCGCCGAGCATCTGGAAATTGACCGACAGCGATGGCGATGGCGTGGCCGATGTGCGCGTCGAATGGTTCCAGGGCAAGACGCTAACCGGCTGTGCCAATGATCTGCACGGCCCCTATCTCGGACTCGATGGGTGGATTTATTGGTGCAAGGGAGCGTTTGCTCAGCAGACGTATGAACGGCCCGGAAAACCGCCGTTGGTCACGCGGGCGGCCCACCTTTTCCGTTGTCGGCCCGATGGCTCCGGCATCGAGCCGGTGATGACCGGCGGCATGGATAATCCCGTCGATGTCGTGTTCACGCCGGGTGGGGAACGCATTCTCACGACGACGTTCTTTCAACATCCCGGCGGCGGCCTGCGCGATGGCCTCATCCACGCCGTTTACGGTGGCATCTACGGCAAAGACCACAACGTCCTCTACGATTCAGCCCACAAATGGACCAGCCCGGCGCTGATGCCGGTACTGACGCATCTCGGCGCGGCCGCCCCGTGCGGCCTGACGCGCTACCAATCATGCGCCTTCGGCGCCGAATATCAGGACAATCTGTTCGCTTGCCTGTTCAACATGCACAAGGTCACGCGGCACGTTCTGGTTCCCGATGGATCATCCTTCCGAAGCCGCGATGAGGATTTTCTGGTTTCCAACAATCTCGATTTTCATCCTACGGATGTCCTTGAGGACGCCGACGGCAGCTTGCTGGTGATCGACACGGGCGGCTGGTACAAGCTGTGCTGTCCAACCTCGCAACTGCACAAACCGGATATTCTGGGAGCGATTTATCGCATCAAGCGCCGAGGCGCACCGAAGATCGATGACCCACGCGGTCGGAAATGGGCGTGGTCGAAGATGTCGCCGGCGCAACTGGCAAAAATGCTGGACGACCCCCGATTTGCCGTGCGGCGTCGGGCCGTGGAAGTGCTGGCGCAAAAAGGAGCTGAGGCAACGCCGATCCTGGCGGAAGTGATCCGTTCGGGCCAATCGGCGGAGGCGCGGCGTAATGCCATATGGACGGCGACGCGCATCGACGATGCTGGCGCTCGTGCCGCCGTGCGGCAAGCACTGGACGACCCAGACGAGATCACGCGGCAAGCGGCGATTCATTCGGTGAGCGTGCGTCGCGATCGAGAAGCCGTACCGGCGCTGATCGAGTTGCTGAAAAGCGCATCGCTGCACAACCGTCGCGCCGCCGCCGAGGCGCTCGGGCGCCTCGGCGACACGTCTGCAGTCCCAGCCTTGACCGATGCGCTCGCCCAACCCGGCGATCGCATCCTGGAGCATTCGTTAACGTATGCACTCATCGAAATCGCTGATGCAAAAACAACAAAGATAGGTCTGCAAAGTCGTAATTCGAAGGTCCGCCGTGCGACCCTCACCGCGCTGGATCAGATGGACGGCGGCCACCTGGATGCGAAATATGTGACGATGGAATTGTCTGCCGAGGATTCGAGCTTGAAAGAAACGGCCTGGTGGATCGCCGGCCGACATCCGGAATGGGCGCCTGCCCTGACCGGTTTTCTCCGCGACCGCTTGTCCGCTGCGGACAAATGGACGCCGGCGGAGCAAGAGGCATTGGTGCAGCGCCTGGTGCATTTCGCCGCTCACAAAGATATCCAACAATTGTTGGCCCAACCGTTCGCGGACCCTAACGCCCAGCGCATTGCCCTCCGCGTCATGGCACGTGTCCCTCTCAAGGAAACGCCGCACGATTGGATCATCCGCCTGACTGCGGTGCTAAACAGCGATAATGCGGAGCTTCAAAATGAAGCAATTGCTGCGGTTCGTCATCTTCGCCTCCCACCTAAACAGTCCGTTCCCCTGACAGAGGCCCTGCTCAGAATCGGCGCCAACCCCCGAGCAGCGACGATGCTGCGCGTCCAGGCTCTGGCTGCTGTGCCAGGGGGGCTGACGAGCATGGGACCGCCGCTGTTCGACTTTTTACGTTCCCATCTGGATGCGGACCAGCCAGTCGCCGTCCGCACAGCGGTTGCCGAGATATGGGCCACAGCAAAGCTCAGCAGCGACCAACTTCGCTTGCTGGCCCAAACACTCCCAAGAGTCGGCCCTCTGGAAACCGAGCGCTTGCTCGACGCTTTTGCCTCCTCAACCGATGAGCAAGTGGGTCTGGCCCTGGTGTCGGCTTTGAAAGCATCATCGGCGCGCTCCAGCCTGCGCGTTGAGACGCTGAAACCGCGTCTGGCGAAGTTCCCTCCCGTTGTACAACAACAGGCTGAGCAATTGTACGCCATGCTGGAGACAGATGCGGCCAAGCAAAAGGGGCGGCTGGAGCAGCTGCTAGCATCGTTGAAAGACGGCGACGTGCGCCGCGGCCAGGCGGTCTTCAACAGCAGCAAGGCCGCCTGTTCGGCCTGCCACGCCATCGGTTATCTCGGCGGCAAGGTCGGCCCGGACCTGACGCACATCGGCAAGATCCGCAGTGAACGCGACTTGTTGGAGGCGATCGTCTTTCCCAGCGCCAGTCTGGTGCGCAGCTACGAGCCGGTGCAGGTGACAACCAAGAGCGGCAAGGTACACAACGGCCTGATTCGCAAAGACACGCCGGAGGAAATCGTGCTGGCCACCGGGCCGAACCAGGAAGTGCGCATTGCTCGCGACGACATCGAGGAAATGCAGCCGAGCAAAGTATCGGTGATGCCGGCAGGACTCGACCAACAGCTGACCCTGCGCGAACTGGCGGACCTGGTGGCGTTTTTGAAGGCGTGTAAGTAAAAGGCGCCTCGCTTACCCCTGGCAATCAACGGTCTCCTTTCTTACACTGATGCCGAGCCTTCCGGATTTCCTTTTTCACCGCAGGAGAACCATCATGAATCGACGCCAATGGTTGCACCAGTCCACCCTCGCCGCTCTGGTCTTCGGCGCCGGCCGTTTTTTGCCGGCAGCGGACACGGACAAACGCCGACGCTTGCTCATGTACACGCGCTCGGTCGGCTTCCAGCACTCCGTCGTCACCCGCAAGGGGGGCGAATTGTCGCTGGCTGAACGTATCGTCAGCGAGTTGGGTCAGAGGAACAATATCGAAGTCGTCTGTGAGAAAGACGGCCGTATCTTTGAGTCGGCAGAGTTTCCCAAGTTCGACGGCTTTTTGTTTGAGACGCAGGGCGATCTGCTCAGCGAGAAATGCCAGGACAATTCGCCGCCTATGTCGCGCGCCGGCAAAAAAGCGCTGCTCGACGCCGTGGCCGGCGGCAAAGGCTTTATCGGCTGCCACTGCGCCAGCGATACCTTCCACAGTCCAGGCGAGCGCGGCCAAAATCAAGAACGCAGTCAGGTCGATCCGTATCTCGCCATGCTCGGCGGCGAGTTCATCGTACATGGCCAGCAGCAAAAAGCGTGGATGCGCGTTGTCGATGCCAATTTCCCTGGTCTCAAAGGGCAGAGAGACTTTGAGATGCACGAGGAGTGGTATGCGCTCAAGAATTTCGCCCCGGACCTGCACGTCATTCTCGTGCAAGACACGCAGGGCATGAAAAACCCGATGTACCAACGGCCGAAATTTCCCGCCACCTGGGCGCGCCAGCACGGCAAAGGCCGCGTCTTTTACACCTCGATGGGCCACCGCGAAGACGTATGGCAAAGCGAGATCATGCAGAAATTGCTCACCGGCGCCCTGGCCTGGACGCTCGGCCGCGTCGAAGCCGACATCCGGCCCAATTTAAATGAAGTCGCCCCCGAAGCAAACGTATTGCCCAAACCTGTACCCCCAAAGCGGAAGTAAACCCCGGTTTCCCTCTTACACAAGGAGCATTCTCCGATGATACGACATCTGTTGAGAGGGGCGGCGCTACTGGCCGGACTGGCAACGCTGCCCTTGATCTTTGCCCCTGCCGACGCGGACACGGATACGGAAAAATGGACGCCGCTATTCAATGGCAAAGATCTTACCGGATGGAAAATGTACTCGAACCCCAACCCAGGCGACATCGCAGAGATCGTCAAAAAGGAAACGGACGGCAAGGTCGTCGCCTATTATGGCAAACTGAAAAGAGGGCCTAAGAAGGGAGAAGAAGTGCCGTTGTGGCGCGTCGAGGACGGCGTCCTCATCGGCAGTGGCCCGCACAGCCATCTGTTCAGCGAGCGGGGCGATTACCAGAACTTCCGTTATCGCGTGGAGGCCATGATTAACGATCATGGCAACAGCGGCCAATATTTCCGTGTCCAGTTTGGGCCGGACTTTCCCAAGGGCTATGAGGCCCAGATCAACAGCACGCACGCCGACCCCATCCGCGGCGGCAGCTTGTATCCGTCGTTTGGCCCGCCCAAGGAGGACCGCGATAAAATCATCATCAAGGAGCGGTTGTACCAACCGGATGAGTGGTTCACCCAAGAAGTGATCGCCATCGGCAATCACATCGTCATCAAGGTGAACGGCAAGACGACAGTAGACTACGTAGATCCGAAGAGCACCTACAAAAAGGGGCACCTGGCTTTACAAGGACACGATCCAGGCACGGTGGTCAAGTTCCGCAAGGTCGAGGTCATCGAACTGCCGGCGGACTTGAAAGAGTGAGCCGTTCGTTCCTTCATTTAGCTGAGGGCCGTAGGCGAACACTTGCCTGCGGCCCTCAGCCGATCGCGAAAACTATCTTCCGTCGATCGAGCCGATGTCTCGGCCAATTACTTCACCGGTGGAGCGGATGTAGATGAAGCGTTTGGCCTTCATGGTTTTCCGATCGCCGCCTTTGAGGTCGCCCTTGGACATGACGGCCTGGTTATCGCCTTCGCCGTCAAAAATCACCTGGTCTTTCTCTTCGTTGAACGTCATGTGATCGCATTGGGCCGTAAAGTCTTTGCCCTGGACGTAAACCTGCCCGCGCGCATCCATCACCTGATAAGTGCGCAGTTGCTTTGAACCGGCTTCGGTGTAGATCGGTTTTTGGTAGGTGCCCACCCGGAGGACGTTGCAGCGGAGGTACAGGGCGCCCTCGGGTAGTTCCGCAGATAGCATAGCATCGAGATCGATGTCGCGGTGGGGATCGTCGCAGGGAAGGTTGAGGACGCGCACCGCTCCCCAGAAACTGGCCACGTTGGTTAGCGTGCTGGCCTGCATAAGGTTCTCGAAACGGATGTAGGTCAGCTTCATTTCCTGTTCTTGCCCTGGCGCTTTGCCAGGCCCCGGCCGAGTTGGCGCAGGCTTACCCGGTGTGGGGACGGCCTCAATGCCGCCACGCTGGAGGATGCGCACGATGCCTGGTCCCGATAACCGCACTTCATTCGCATCATTGCCTTTGCCGCTGGACCGTGAATCGTCCTCCTCGCGGGGCACGGTATTCATCTGCACGGTGCTGCCGATGAGCAGTTGATATTTTTGCAGCCGGCCGCCCTCAAAGGTCTGGTCCTCGACGCGGACAGGTTTATCTTCGATGCCTTTGTCGGCGACAAGTTTGCTCATCTTGGCTGGCTGGGCGCCACGCATGCCCTCTTTAAGGGAGATGGGCCGATCGAACATCACTTGCAAATGCTGACAGGCCAGACGCGCCTGGTCCTGTTCCGCCTGGATGCTGCCGTAAAACTCGGCGAACATGCCGGAAAAGAGCATGTTGTCGCTCCAATGCACGGTCAACGGCGTAGGGTGAGCCAGCGGTTTGCCTTCCAGGGTGGTGGTGCTCTGCATTTGCATAGCGCCGCTGCCGACGACCCAGGCTTTGTTGGCCACCTGATCGATATTCACCTCCGGGCCGAGGATGAAAATCTTGTCCATCTTCAGCTGAGCCAGGTCGCCGGTGACGACTAAAATGTTGCCATCGGCCAAGCAGCTCATGTCCAGGGTGTTGCCTTCGATGTAGACGCCTTCTTCTCCCGGCTTGGCCGGCTCTTGACGGACCTGGACGCCACCTCGTTTATCGATGGCATCGAGAGCGCCGCCCTCGGCCCACAGATGGTCCAGGGTCATACGTTCGTTGCAGCGCAGCACCTTGGCTTCGATGGAGCGAGCGCTGAGGTCGATAGGCCGGGCTTGCGGCGGCTGCGGATTCGGGGCCGCAGCCGTCAGAGCGCGGTTGCCATTGGCCTTCTGCTGGCTCGGGGCCGCAACCGTCAGGGAGTTATCGGTCCTGCCGCCTGGGGGCAGTCGTGGCCCAGCAGAAACCACGGAGGGAGCTGGCGGCGCCGCTGCCCCATTGGTGCCTTTTTCTTCTTTTCTGATCTCGGATCTCTGTATTTTGACCTCGGGGGACGGGTCGGCAACACTCGGTCTCTTGTCGGGAGGCGATCCGGCGCTCGGCTTGCTGGTCGTCGAAGGAGACGGCGGCATGCGTTCGGGAGGCACATCACGAAAATGGATGACCAGACGGGCCGCATCGTGGATATTCAGTTCGGACGAATGAGCCAGAACGTTGCGCAGGGCCTCGACGCGATGCGGCCGGCGTGAAGGACCAGGCGGGGCGGAAGCAGGGGCTGCCGGCGGCTTGGTTGCTTGGGGCTTAGCAGCGACCGCTGCCGACGGCTGCTTTTCTTCGGCCAGCAGCCACACTTTCAACGTCTCTGCTTGGAGCGATTGCTGGTGTTCTTCATCCACAAAACGGGCCGAGCCGGTCAAAGTCAACAGGTCCAGCGCGCCGTCGCGCGTGGACAGCAATTTCTCCTTCCAGAAGGCATGGACGTTCTGTTGGCCTGTGGTTTTGTTGGTCATATGGATGCTGCCCGGCCCGCTGGCCTCAATTTGCTGATACGTCTTGGGTGCAGGCCCTCCCTTTTTGCCGCCGATCCCAGTATCCGCCGAGGACGAGGTCGGCAAGGGTACGTCCTGAATGCGCAGCTCCGGCGCCTGAATGAGGCTGTCTTCCTTGGTGGCCTCCATATAGGGAGCGCCCTTGAGGATGGTGAGCTTCTTGGCCGCATCGTGAAAGAAGTCGTTGCCGTGGGCGTCGAGCTTCTCGGCGTCCGAGGTGAGCGTGACATCCGGGCCGGTGGCATGGGCCGTCTCGATCTCGAGGCCCTGTTCGTTGGGGCCGGTGTCGCGCGCGGCCGGGGCCTCGTTATTGCGGCGCTTAAGGCGCAGCTCCAGGTGCTTGCACACCAACATATCATACAGCTCTTTGCCATTTTGTTCATTGATGCGCGTGACCGTAACGTCCTGCGGGCTGTTGGGCAAATCGCTATTGGCCGGCACGTCGAAGCGCGCTTGGTCGTGGTCTTTGAATATCTCATACTCGAATCGGCCCGGCGTCACGATGCGGACGTAGGCAGGTTCTCCGGAGCGAGGAGTGTCCGCCCCGCGCCCCTTGTTCGCCTCCGTGGATGGATGTCCCCTCTTCTGGGAAGGGCCTCGGTCCACTTTGTTGTCGGGGAATGGCGCACCGCCAGCGACGACCAAATCCATGCTCACGGCTTCTTTTAAGACGATGCGTTTGACGCCTGTTATGCTCTCGTTTTTCGGCTTGTGGGATGTGAAACCAGGCCGAGGTGACGGCGCCGCGGTCGCCAATTCCATCTCCATGCCTTCGGCGTCGATGACAGCCTTGGGCGAGATACGCCGGCCCTCTTTGTAGATCAAATCGCCGTCGCGCAGGTTGACGTGGTCACTAGTTTTGATGAGCTGCTTTTTCTCGATGTAATAGAGCGGACCTGTAGTTATGCGGACCACCAGATCGTCTTCCCGCGAAGACGTGCGGCGATTGTTGGTGATAAGGATCGGTGTCTTGGAATCGCCGAACAGTTCCGCTTCGACAACCTTGCGGCCGTTTAGCTCGCTGGGCGTGAGCACTGTGATAGGGCGATCAAAAGTGATATAGGCCTGCTTGCATTTGAGCGTATTGATCTCGATTTCGCGTCCGTCATTTTTTTTTCTGCCGAACAAGGCGAGGCTCATCAGCTCCAACTTGACGCGTCCTCGGTCGGCCAGCTCGAATTTCCAGGCGGCGATCACCATGCTTTTGGCATTCAATTCCAGGCGGACGGGCCAAGTTAACTCTTCGCAGCCGGGGTGAAAGGCCATTGCCAATTTTCGTTCCAGCAGCGTCGGCGTGAGGGGGCGAGAAGGCCGAACGACCGGTGAAGAGTCGTTGCCCTCGCTGGGCTTATACTGGTCCGGCAGAGGAGGCAAGGTGTTGATGCGGCCCAGAGCGGTCAACGTGTAAAGGACGTACACCAGCGTAAATGCTGCAAAGCCGCCGATCAGCAAGAGGAGCCGTTTGGGGGTCCACACGTTTGGTTCTCTCCGCGAGCGAGTGATCGGCGAGGGCCGGCTGATAAGACCGTCCGTTGGCTCCCGCCGACCGGTCGCCTACCAATCCCGCCAGCGCCCCTGACAGCGCAGGACTAACTCGATGGTTTCGCGGACAGCGCCGCGTCCTCCGGGTGTTTGCGTGATATAATGCGCGACGGCCCGTGCTTCCGGGCACGCATCGGCCACGGCCACGGCCAAACCGCACAGCCGCAGCAGGGGCACGTCCGGCAAGTCATCGCCGATGTAGCACACCGCCTCTCCGCCGACGTTGGCCTGGGCCAACATACTCTGGTAGGCCGGCAGCTTCTCCGACGCTCCCTGCACTACCAAGCCGATTCCCAACTCTGCCGCGCGGCGTTGGACCAGCGGCGAACTGCGGCCGGTAAGCAGGCCCGTCCGTTTGCCGGCCAAGTGCCACAGGTGCAGGCCGGAGCCATCGCGGACATTAAACTGCTTGATCTCCATTTCTGGACTGCCATAGACAATACCGCCGCTCGTCAAGACGCCATCGACATCGACAATCAGCAGATCGATGGCGCTACAGCGCTCGCGCAGGGTCTTCACGCGCTCTTCCTCGCCGTCGGGAGCACAGCCGGTCGGACCGGCGTCTGGCCGGCCGGCCCTTCTGCTCCCGTGATCCCAATAAGATCGGTAATGTCGAGTAAACCGGCCGGTTTGCCATCGCCATCAACCACGGGCAATTCGCTGATGCGATGGCGGCGCAGCAGTTCGACGGCCTCGCCGACGCGAACGCCCAAGGGCACGGTGATGGGGTTGGCGGTCATCACTTCGCGGATGGGCCGATCCAACGCCGCATCGCGCCGCGCTTCGATAAGCCGGGCCAGGTCGCTATCGGTGAAAAGGCCGCACAGCCGGCCGGCGTCGTCCACCAACATGATGGCCCCAGTGCGTCGGCCGGGATGGCGGGCGTGGGCGAAGACGCTGCGTACGGTATCGCTGGCTGAGGCAATACGTAATTCGCTGTCCCGGCGCATGACGGACTCGACTCGGAGTAACTTGCGCCCCAGGCTGCCGGCCGGATGGAAGCGCGCGAAGTCTTCGTGGGTGAAAGCGCGTTCCTGGCTGAGAATGAAGGCCAAGGCATCGCCCAGGGCGATCATGGCCGTGGTGCTGGCGCTGGGGGCCAGACCCAGCGGACAGACCTCCTCTAGCGGGCCGTAGACGATGGCCACGTCCGCTTTGCGGGCCAGGGTGCTACAGGCATTGCCGGTCAAGGCAATGAGGGCACGAACCATCTCACGCAACGGGCCAAGCAGCCGCACAATCTCTTCGCTCTCGCCGCTGTGCGATAAGATCAGGGCGACATCATCGGGATGAAGCATGCCGAGATCGCCATGCATGGCCCGCGTGGCATCAAGGACATAAGCGCGAGTGCCGGTGGAGTTGAGGGTGCCGGCAATCTTCTGCCCGACATCCGCCGACTTGCCGGCGCCAGTGATACAAACACGGCCCGCCCCGCGGCCGGTCAAACGCTGAAGCAGATCCACCGCTTGCAGGAAGGAACTATCGAGCCGCTGCGCAACCAGTTCGAGCGCAGCCGCCTCGGCGCGGACAATTTGCCGGGCACTGTCTAGCCGGCTTGCCTGCTTTTCCCCATCCGGGGGGGTCGGCGGCCCCCCGGTCGTCGACAGGTGGACCTGCAAGACCATCACCGCCTCCTTGCTCACCCTTATGCAGGACCAATTCCGCGATCCCGCTTGGCGAATATAGCCGAAGCGCCTGGAAATGCAAGCGCGCCCCGTGCGCCGTAGATTTAATATCGGCAAAATAGAAGTGCTTGGCTTAGGACTGGCGGACTTTTCCCTCCCCCACAAGGGGGGAGGGAGTTGTATTTGTTCCCTCCCCCCTTGTGGGGGAGGGTTAGGGTGGGGGGGGGGTAGAACTCCTTGTCTGCATTGTACTTACCCCCCCACCCCAACCCTCCCCCACAAGGGGGGAGGGAGTTTTGTTTCTCCCTCCCCCACAAGGGGGGAGGG
>JAJPIY010000092.1 GCA_021324515.1 Planctomycetota bacterium | reverse complement strand
GGGACAGCGTACATTTGCGATTAGTCAGGTAAAGAAAAAGGAGCACGCGTACATTTGCGATTAGTCAAGGTTAAAAGTGCGCTGTACCCTTTTTTCTTCCTACCCTTTCAAAGGCCATTGACGAACCTCAGATTCGAGCCGGGCCAGTTCCTGATCCAGCGGCACAAAAATATTCTGATCCAGGCGACTAAACATCTCTGCGACCACTTCCAGCGCCCGCTGGCGTATGGTCTGTGTTGTTTGACAGATGACCTCGTCGGCATTGGTGCCAATGGAATTTTCTACCGTGCGTGTCTCTTGCCAGATGGTTGGTGCAATTGCCTCACCTACCAAGGCGCCGAAAGTACTACCTACAATCTCACCTACAATCTCTACCAGCAGGGCCCCTACAGGACCAAAGAAAATGCCTGATATTACGCCTGCCAGCATTCCACCTGCCAGCATTCCACCTACACTACCAATTCCCCTGCCAATCGCAGCGCTTGTGTGCGGGCTAGAGTAGGTTTGGCGCCGCGTCTTCTGCTGCAAATTCAGGTCAAACTGGCTGGCTGCGGCAAACCGATCCAAAGCGGCGTCCATTTCCTTGAAGGCTCGATCGAGAAGAGGCTCAACCGTAGCGCGGCTGGCTTGTTCCACAGCGTTTCGCAGGAGCGTTTGCAGCGCGCGATGGGCCGCCGCGCGGTCGAAGCGTTTAAAATCGTCGATGCCACAACGCTTCAGACATGGCCTTACCTCTCCGGCGGCGAGCTGGGCGGCGTCATCAGCTGTTGGCTTTTCGGCATCTCGGAGGCGTTGTCGCTCGGTCTCGTATTCCTTGCGCAAGTCACGCAATTGTTTGCCCGCTTGGTCAGCTTCCTCTTGAAGGAGCCGTTGGATGGCATGAAAACGCTTCTTCGGCCAGAGGTTCTTCAGCCTGCCTCCATGCTCGTCCACTAGATTGCCCAGGTATCGGCACAGCTCTGGGATGCCCGATGCTTCGTAGGCAGTTGGCCAATCCGCAGTCAATGGTCGTCGTTCGTCCGGTTTTCCTGTTTCCCAGTTGCGGCCAAGCCGATCACGGGCCATATAGACGCTGACAGCTAGGAGCGCGCATCCTTGGAGATACTCGCCCAGACCGCTTTCCTTGATCTGTTCCCGCACCCAGCTCTCTTGTTTCCGCCGATCCTCCAGGGGCTTCGGCACTACTCGCCGGACGATTTCTCCTGTCTCCCAGTCTTCTTCGATTTTGTCGGACTTAGTGACAATGACCAAGCATTCCAGCGCCTGATTCCCCGACTCGCGGATTAACTTGCGCATCTCCTTGAGTTCAGAAACACGGAGGGGCGCGTCGGAACTGGTGACGAAGAGAATAAAGTCGGCGCGGGCCACCAGCCGACGCGCCAATTCACCGTTGGCGAAGCTAGTGCTGCCCATCCCCGGGCAGTCAATCCAGAGCAGTCCTGGCAAGCGGAATCCCTGGTAGGTGCGGGTACATTCGGTTGGCTTCTCCTCCAGACGGGGCACCTTTTTATTCTCGACGAAGCATTCACCACATACTCCAGATCCAGACGGCAGGCCAAAGTCGAGCCCGGCCATATGATTCGCCAATGCCGACTTGCCGGCGTTGACGTTACCGAAAACGAGCACCACGAGGCGATCTTCGTTTTCCGCGGCGTATTCAAAATCCTCGACCGTTTTTTGCAATCGATCAAGCAGACGGCTGTGGGTCTCACGCAGTTGGCGCCAAGTATTGTTGACGGCTTCCTCTAATTTTGAAGGAATATCGGGCGGTACGACAAACTTCGGCGCTGTTCGCAGTCGTTTCTGCTGCGTAACGATTGTTTGTCTGATCTCATCGCGCCAGCGGCGTGTGTCCTCCTTCACAAGATTAGATTCGGCTAAACGAGCGAACTTTTGTACGCAAGTCAGCCAAGCCTTTGGCATCGTCGGGTTATTCGGTTCGGTCATCACAGAGGCCCCTTTCGAATTACTTTAATTTGTCCCAGCGCCTCAAGGAAGGAACGCAAACGGGGAATGCCCGACCGATGCAGCATGATTCTTCGCTGTTTTTCGGCTGCTAGATAAGTTCGCCAATAAATGAGGCGTTTTATCCAGCTCTTCTCACGTTGTTCCTTTCCGAGTTGAAGGGCTCGCCAATACGTTCCAAGGGCTACGACATTGAACTTAGGCAGGCGACATTCTCCGACTTTCTGTTTGGGAGGCGGTTCACCTGCGTCTTGGAATTGCAAACCGAAGACTTCTCGCAGCTGCCGGGCGATGCGCGCTGATACCGCACGGACAATTTTTTCACTAGCCACGTTATCTGCATGAGTCAGGACGAAACAAGTCTTCCCGATGGCGCGGCTCCCAGCGTGGCAGCGGCGGAGCGCTGCCAATTCGACGGCATGTAATTCGCCTATCCGCAACGAATGGCACCAAAGCACCGTATCCACAGCAGCGGCCACCTTCATGGCCCAATCGGCATCCGCCACCTCATCATCCCACGCAGGCGTATCGACCAGGAGCAGCGAGCCTACCGCATGCTTCTGTATTTTCCGGGTCACGTGCGGCACTTCCCCGTCCGGAAACAACCCGCGTTCCTTTGCTAGGGCTGATAGTACCGCGGATTTGCCGGCATTGGCGATGCCAAGGGCGACAACTTTCCACATAGGGACGATTACTCCTGGCCCCGCGCGTTTAATTCGGCGATCACTTGCTGTAGCTGGTTGCGCAACTCGCCAACCTGAGCAAGACGGGCCTCAAGGGTCCCGCCCTGTCGGCCTCGGGCGCGCAACTCTTCCGTCAGTTGTCGAATCAAGGGCGCTAACGTATCACTGACGCTGTGGCAGGTACAACCAAGAAACTTTTCGCGGGCACTTGTCGCGGCGAGGGCCGCTCTGTTCTCGGCCTCGCGCATGGCGGCCTGCCGCTTGCCGTCTTCCTCATTCGCCTTGCAATACCCCTTATAAACCTCCCAACCAGCTGTCAAAATCACAATTACTGCCCCGGCGCATTTACTCGCCCATTTACTCAAGGTGCCTTTGGCAACGCTTTGGGTGCTCTGTTCTGCCGCTATTTTTGCGACTTGTTTACTACCTTGCTTGGCTGCTTCTTTAGTTCCTATCTGAGCCAACTCTGGGACTGCCTCTTCAGTTAGGCTCTGCCTTATTACGGAGTAGACTTGGCTCACGGAAGCGAGTTTTTTGAATAGACTATCCCAATCGAATCCGGCGGATGGAGAAATTTGCGGCAGGCT
>JAJPIY010000416.1 GCA_021324515.1 Planctomycetota bacterium | reverse complement strand
GTCTTGGATGAACCCAACCCCGATTTCGCTGCCCTGAGGATGGCGCCCTTGCGCCCTTGCGCCCTTGCGCCCTTGCTCTTGCTGCTGCGGGCTCGTGGCGCCCTTTGCTGCGAGCCCGCAGCGCCAGCAAGGGCGCCCTTGCGCCCTTGCGCCCTTGCGCCCTTGCGCCCTTGCCCTTGCTGGCGCGGCGGGCTGGGGGAGAAGGTGGAGACGCGGAAGGCCGGATGATATATTGATCGATAAGCCGCTGTCCCATAAGGAACCTGGCTATGAATGACACCCTTGCTTCGCCTTCGGCGATTGAAACGCTGGCCGATCTGCTTCATCGCTTGGGAGACATTCCTCTGGAGCGCATTCGCTTTCACCCTTATCCGGGAACAGCCACGGAGCAGGACGTTATCGAGGCCGAGGCGCGGACAGGCCGTCTATGCGAACTGGTAGACGGCGTTTTGGTGGCGAAAGCAATGGGCTATTATAAATCCCGGCTGGCCGTCGTTCTGGGCTTTTTCCTGGAGACTTACTTGGAGAGCAATGATCGGGGAATTGTGCTGGGGGCGGATGGCATGACGCGCATGGAACCAGGTCTCGTCCGCATGCCGGACGTGGCCTTCTACTCGTGGGCGCATTTCCCCAATCGACTTCTCCCGCCAGGGAGCTTTGTGGAGCAAGCGCCGGACTTGGCGGTCGAAATCCTCAGCCCCAGCAACACCGAACGCGAGATGGATCGCAAACGAGCGGAATACTTCGCCGGAGGGACTCGCCTTGTCTGGCAAGTCTACCCCCTGTCTCGCCGCGTGCGCGTGTACACGTCGGAGGAGGCATTCGTCGAGTTGATGGAGGAAGACGTGCTGGACGGCGGGGCGGTATTGCCGGGATTCACGCTTTCGATCCGACGTTGGTTCGAGCGGGCGGGACAGCGTTCTGCCGATGCTTCGGAATGACTTCACCCCAAGGAGACTTTGACACCATGCAACCCTCATCTCACATTTGGCGTTTCTGGCTCGCGTTTGTAGTTTTGTTGCCAGCCTGCGGCCTGGCGGGTGCCGGCGATTGGCCGCGTTTTCGCGGCCCCAATGGCGCTGGCATCGCCGAGGACAAGGAGGTGCCGGTCAAGTGGACGGAGGAGAATATCCTGTGGAAAACTCCCATTCCCGGCGTTGGGCATTCGTCGCCGATTGTCTGCAAGGGCCGCGTCTTCTTGCAATCGGCTTCGGAGGACGGCAACGAGCGCTGGCTGCTTTGTCTCGATGCCGGCAAGGGCGACATTCTCTGGAAAAGAGCGGCGCCCGGTCGCGAGGCCCATATACATCCGCTCAATTCGCTGGCTTCCTCAACGCCAGCCACGGACGGCGAGCGCGTCTATGCTGCCTTTTGGGACGGCCAGGGCATCCACTTGGGAGCTTATGCCTTTAAGGACGGTACGCCTCTGTGGGAGAATGACCTCGGCAGTTACAAAAGCCAGCATGGTTTCGGCCATTCGCCGATGGTGGTTGATGATAAAGTGGTCCTCGCCAACGATCAGGACGGCACATCCCACTTGTTGGCCTTCGACACCAAAACGGGCGCCAAAGTTTGGCAAATCGAGCGCCGGCCTTACCGTGCCTGTTATTCGACGCCGCTCATCTACACCAGGCCGGGCGGCGGCAAAGAGCTGATTGTCGTTAGCACGGCCGGCATCACCAGCTATAATCCCGCCGATGGCCGAGCCAACTGGTGGTACACTTGGAAGTTCGCCAAAGCGCCGCTGCGGACGGTAAGCTCGCCAATCCTCGCCGGCAATCTGGTGCTTGCGGCCTCCGGTGACGGCGCCGGCGACCGCGATACTATCGCCGTCAAGCTCGGCGGCCAGGGCGATGTCAGCGGCACAAATCTCGTCTGGCAGAACCGACAGTTCAAATATTTCGCCTATGTGCCCTGCTTTTTGGCTCTGGGCAGTCATCTCTATAGTGTAAGCGATACCGGCTGGGCCGCTTGCCATCTCGCCCAAACGGGAGAGGAAATATGGAGAGAGTCCCTTTGCAAGGACGGCTTCCTGGCCTCGCCGGTCTTGGTGGCGGGCAAAGTTTATGCGGTGGCCAAAAACGGCACCGTGTACGTCTTTGAAGCGGCGCCGAAGTTCAAGCTGTTGGCCCAGAATCGAATTGGGGAAACAGTTACATCCACGCCGGCCGTGGCCGACAATCGTTTATTCATTCGTGGAGAGAAGCACCTGTTCTGCATCGGTAAGTGAACCCAACGAGCCAGAAGCGTTAGCGACGGACCTTCCTTCCGTCGCTGGCGCTTCCCGTTCGTTGGGTTTTGGGACAAAGGAACAATGCGAAGATGACGGACTCCCAAGCCCGTTTTCGGCAGGCGGCGCTGGCGGCCGGGAGTGTTGCCGTCCTGGCCCTGGCGGCCTATGCACCGATCGGGGACGGCAGCTATCAGTTCCTCAATGTCGATGACAATGAGTACGTCACGGAAAATCCGCACGTGCAGGCCGGGCTGACAGGCCCGAGTCTGTGGTGGGCCTTGACCAAGTTCCACTCGCACAACTGGCATCCCCTGACCTGGATGTCGTTGCAGCTGGATTGGCAGCTGTATGGGCCTAATCCCCTCGGTTTCCATATCACCAACGTGCTGTTGCACGCGGCCAACGCGGTGCTGTTGTTCTTCGCCTTGCGGTCGCTGACGGGAGCAGTGGGGCGGAGCGCGGTGGTAGCGGCGTTTTTCGCCGTCCATCCATTGCATGTCGAGTCGGTCGCCTGGGTGGCGGAGCGGAAAGACGTGCTCAGCACGCTGTTTTGGATGTTGACGCTGTGGGCGTATTCTGCGTATGCGGCCCAGCCAGGGGGAGGCCGTTATCTGCTCACCCTGGTGTTGTTCGCCTTGGGACTGATGGCCAAGCCGATGCTGGTGACGCTGCCCTGCGTCTTGTTGCTGCTCGACTTTTGGCCGTTGCAGCGACGGGGCGTGGGGTGGGGCCTGGTGAAAGAAAAACTGCCGTTCTTCGCCCTGGCAGCCGGCTGTTCCTTGTTGACCGTGGCGGCGCAACAACATATCATGCAATCGCTTGACCTCTTGCCGCTGCCCTATCGTCTTGCCAACGCGCCGCTGGCTTACCTTGCCTACGTCCGCATGATGTTCTGGCCGAGGCACTTGGCGGTCTATTATCCGCATCCGGGTTCCGATATTTCCTTCACGCTGGCCGCTGTTGCGGCTGGGCTGCTGCTGGCCGTCACCGCCCTGACCTTCTGGCAGGCGAGACGGCGGCCCTACTTGGCGGTAGGTTGGCTATGGTATCTCGGCACGTTGGTGCCCGTGATCGGCCTGGTCCAAGTCGGGCGGCAAGCCTATGCGGATCGCTATACCTATGTCCCGCTCATCGGCTTGTTCCTTCTGCTGGCCTGGGGGACGTACGACTTCCTGGGACGCCTGCGTCTGGCCCGGCTGGCGACAGGGACTGTCGCTGTTGGGCTGGTGGCCCTCTGCCTGGGGCTGACCTGGCAGCAGCTGCCGATCTGGCGGAACAGCCAGACCCTCTGGCGGCACGCCTTGGACGTCTGCCCTTCCGGCATCGCCCACCAGGGCCTGGCCATGGCCCTGGAAGAACAAGGACGGATCGACGAGGCCCGCCGCGAATACGCCGAGGCCGTCCGTGAGGATCCTCGGCCGCCGGCCTACAACAATGTGGGCCTTTTCCTGGCCAAGTATGGCTGGCGCGACGAGGCCCTGGAGCATTTTGCTCAGGCGCTCGCCCTGTATCCCGACCACCCGTCGGCCCACTACAACATGGGCCGCATCCTGTTGGAGCAAGGCAAACTCGACGAGGCCCGGCAGCACTTGGCCGAGACGGTTCGCCTGACGCCCGACTTCGCCAGCGGCCACTACTACCTGGGGTTAGTCCTGGAGCGGCAGGGGAAATTTGGGGAAGCCGAAGTTGAATTAGTCCAAGCGCTGCGCAGCAACCGCAGTAGCGCCAATGCCCGCTATCACCTGGGTGTTGTCTATGAGGGCCAGGGGCGGTCCCGCGAAGCGGCGGAATGCTTCGCTTCTGCTTTGCAGTATGACCCCAACCACGTCGAGGCACACGTCAGCCTGGGCGCACTGCTCGCTCGAGAAGGCCAACTCGCGGCCGGGCAAGAGCATCTCCGCACCGCCCTGCGCCGCGACCCGCAGAACAGCCGCGCCCGCTTCAACTTGGGGCTGGCCTTGGAATTGGACGGACAGCTGACGGAGGCGCGTCGGCAATTCGCCGCTATCCCGGATGATGTGGAGGCGCGGCGCCACTTGGAAGCGGTCAGCGCCCAGCCGTTGCCCGGACAGTTCCGCGTCCTGCCGTAGGAGATCGCGCCGCAATGACCCTACCTGGAAGAGGAGAACGTTCTGCCCGCCGGGATTGTTTGACCGTTTTACAATCCTGTCCTAGAGTTCGACAGGAACAGAATACGGTCGTACCCCCCTCCCGAATCATCCCCTCACGGCCGTCGAGAGTCCTTGACATCCCGTCGCTTCAAGAGACCCTAAGAGGAGTTTTCTCCCTCATGCGACGTTTTATCCCCTATGCCGGGGTGCGCGCGGCACGGGATGCGCACGCGCCCTTTTTTCGCCCTTTTCTGGAAGTCCTGGAAGACCGCTTGCTGCCGAGCATGGATTGGCTCGCCGCTTTGGCCGGCAGCGCCATACCGGAAATCGAACTGGCTGTCTCCGGTGCCATAACCGCCGCCAGTAATCTCGGCCAACCGGCTGGCTTAAGCCCGCAGCAGATCAGCCAAGCCTACAGCTTCGATCAGATCACGTTCAATAACGGCGCTGTCAAGGGCGACGGCAGCGGTCAAACCATCGCCATTGTGGACGCCTACAATCAGCCCAACCTCGCCAGCGATTTGCATATTTTCGACTCCATGTATGGGCTACCCGATCCGCCCCGCTTCACCGTGGTCAACCAGAACGGCGGCAACAGCTTGCCTGCCGCCGACCCCAACTGGGGCGTAGAAGAAAGCCTCGACGTGGAATGGGCACACGCCATCGCGCCGGGGGCTAACATTCTCCTCGTCGAAGCCAACAGCAACAGCTATGCCGACCTGATGGCCGCTGTGAACTATGCCCGCAATCAACCCGGCGTCTCAGTGGTGTCGATGAGCTGGGGCAGCAGCGAATTCTCGAGCGAAACTGCCTACGACAGCTACTTCACAACGCCGTCCGGCCATCCGGGCGTCGCCTTCATCGCTTCCAGCGGCGACAACGGCCTAGTGGAATATCCCTCCACCTCGCCCAACGTGCTGGCTGTCGGCGGCACGCAGCTGACCACCGACAGCGCCGGCAACTATGTCAGCGAAATCGCCTGGAGCGGCAGCGGCGGCGGCATTAGCACGGACGAAGCCCAGCCGAGTTATCAACGTGGCGTAGTGACGCAAACGAGCACCTATCGGGCCGTCCCCGACGTGGCTTACGATGCTTCCTCCGCCTCGCCCTACGCGATCTACGATAGCTACGGCTACAACGGCTGGCTCGAGGCTTACGGCACCAGTGCCGGCGCACCGCAGTGGGCCGCCTTGGTCGCCATCGCCGATCAAGGGCGTGCTCTCCTGGGAGAGGGGGCGCTCACCGGGGCTCAACTGCTGTCAACGCTCTATCAGCTACCGCAAAGCGATTTCCATGACATCACCAGTGGCGGCAACGGCAGCTATTCGGCGGCTGCGGGCTATGATCTCGTTACCGGCCGCGGCTCACCCATCGCCAACCGCATCGTCGCCGGTTTGGTCGGGCCGGGAAGCTCCGCAAGCTTGCCCTGGGTGGCCACGCCGGCCAGCGCCTCATCCGGCATCGTCACCGGCACCACCACCAACCTCAGTGTCCGCGGCGGCGATAACTATAACACCTCCGCCCTGACGTATACCTGGTCCGTCCTCAGCGAGCCGGCTGGAGCGGCTGGGCCGACCTTCTCGGCCAACGGCAGCAACGCCGCCCAGAACACCACCGTCACTTTCTCTAGCGCCGGCACGTACACCTTCCAGGTAACGATCACCAACATATACGGCCTGTCGGCGACGAGCGCTGTCAGCGTCACCGTCAATCAAACCCTAACGAGCATTTCCTTGACCCCGACCGGCGGCAGCGTGTACAACAATGGTTCGCTCCAATTCACCGCCACTGCCTTCGACCAATTTGGCCATGCCATGAACACGCAGCCGAGTTGGACCTGGTCACTGACAGGAGGCGGCTCGCTCAGTAGCAGCGGCCAATATACCGCCCCGGCAGCCGGCTCCGGCACGGCCACGGTGTACGTCAGTGCCGACGGTCTGACGCAAGCTGCAACCGTTACCTACACCCCCGTACCTTCTGCCAATCCGGGGCAACCGTGGTCCATCTGGCAGCAATTTCTCAATACCTTGATGTCCCAGTTCCAATCCCTGTGGCAGTCCTTACTGTTAAGCCTGTCCGGTCATTCAGGGGCCAGATAAAACTCTCTCCTCTTGGAGAGGGAAACGTCTCTAATACTAAGAACGGACAACAGGTGGTTCATCAAGCGTGACGCCGAGGGCTTTTTCGCACCAGAGGGCGACGGCGAACAATTTGCTCTCCCCCCAGGGCCGGCCAACGAGTTGAAGGGCCAACGGCAATTCGTCGGGGGAAAGCCCGGTGGGGAAGGAGATCGTTGGAAAGCCCGTGTAGCTCCACGGCGAGTTGAAGGCAGGATCGCCGGTTGTGTCTGCGTCGGGAGCAGGGCTAGTGGTTGCGGGCGTCAGCAGAGCGTCGATGGAAGCGAAACAAGACCTCATTTCGGAGCGTAACAGTTTCTGATGTTCCTTGCAGCGGGCATATTCCGGGGCGGGGCAACGCAGTCCTTCTTCTATCAGTGCGCGAATGCGTGGAGCGTAATCTTCCGGATGACGCCGCAAACGCTCCTGATGATACATGGCGGCCTCGACGGCCATGATAGTGTGATGGCGCGGCAATACTTCTGCAAATGCTGCTGGCTCCGGCACATCGACGATCGCTGCGCCTTTTTTCTCCAACTGGGTGCAGACCTGGCGCATCATCTCGGCAACAGAGGGATCAGCCCGATGATCGAAAAGGCCACGTAGACGGCCCAGGCGCGGCGCTCCAGGTGAACGAGGGGCGTCCGCCGATGGGTCTCCTCCCCAGCCGACGGATGCCGGCCAGTCGCTGATAACTCCCAGCAAAATCTCCACGTCACGGACGCAACGAGCCAAAGGACCGACGTGGTCCAGCGACGGGGCCAGCGGCACGGTGCCGTCGATCGGAACACGGCCAAAAGTCGGTTTGCAACTGGCGACGCCGCAGTACGAGGCTGGTCGTGTGATCGAACCGCCGGTCTGCGAGCCGAGCGCGCCTAGACACATGCCGCACGCCAACGCCGCCGCCGAGCCGCTGCTCGACCCGCCTGGTGTCCGCGCTATGTTCCACGGATTGCGCGTCGGCGGCGGATCGAAGCTGGCGTACTGCGTTGTCACCGTCTTGCCCAGAAACACCGCACCTGCCTGGCGTAGGCGCCGTACCACTGTGGCGTCGTGGCGTGCGATGCTATTTTTCCACAAGTACGAGCCAGCTGCGGTGGGCCAATCGAATACATCGAAAACGTCCTTGATGCCCAGAGGAATGCCGTGTAGCGGACCGCGCCAGCCGCCGCGCTCTATCTCACGGGCGCACTCTGCGGCACGAGCTAACGCTCCCTCACGATCGATCAGCACCCAGGCACGGACGCGCTCCTCGCAGCGCTCGATGCGCTCCAAGCAGGCTTTGACCAGATCGACCGGTGATAATCGGCCTTTGCGAATTTCCCCGGAGGCAGCGTGGATAGAGGGAAGCATGTTTTGGTGTGTCCTGTATTCTGTGTTCCGTTTAGTTTGTGAGTTTCGCTATAACAAACAATGTATGCTGGACACAGAACAAGGAACACTCATGACCAAGATTGCTATTCTTGGTGGTTCGGGTTACACAGCGTTGGAACTGATTAAGATCCTGCTGCGCCATCCCCACGTTGAAATCGCGGCTGTGACCTCGCGGCAGAGCGATACACCGCATCTGGCCGAACTGCATCCTAGCCTGACGGGGCGCCTCGACCTGCGCTGCGAGCCATTCGACGCCGAACGCCTGGCCGGGCGCGGCGTGCAATGTGTGTTCAGCTGCTTGCCCCACGGGGCCAGCATGGCGGTGCTGCCGGCCTTGTTGCAGCGCGGCTTGCGCGTCATCGATCTCAGCGCCGATTATCGGCTGCGCGATCCGAATGTCTATGCCCAGTGGTATGGCGAAAGCCACGCTGACTTGACGCACTTGGCCCAGGCAGTGTACGGGCTTCCGGAGGTGTACGGCGACGTCATCGCCACGGCCCGGTTGGTGGCCAATCCGGGCTGCTATCCGCAGACGGGCATCCTCGGTCTGGCGCCGCTGGTGGCTGAACATTGCATCGAGCCGCGCCGTATCATCATCGACAGCAAGAGCGGCGTCTCCGGGGCTGGACGTACTCCCAAGCTCGCCACGCATTTTCCCGAATGTAACGAAAGCGTCTCCGCCTATCAGGTCGGCAAACACCGCCACACGCCGGAGATCGAGCAAGTGTTGACCGACCTGACCGGCGAGCCGATCCAAGTCCTCTTCACGCCGCACCTGGTCCCGATGGACCGCGGTATCTTCTCGACTATCTACGCGGTGCCGCGCCGGCCGTTCTCTGAACACGAACTGTTGGAGATGTATCGCTCCTATTATGTCCATGCTCCCTTTGTCCGCGTAGTTGAGCACTTGCCGGCAACGAAGGACTGCGCCGGCACCAACTTTTTCGATGTGACCGTGCGGGTGGTGCGCGATGCCATTGTCGTTTTGGCTTGCGAGGACAATTTGGTGCGCGGCGCCAGCGGCGTGGCCGTACAAAACTTCAACCGGATGTTCGGCTACGATGAGCGCACGGCGTTGATATGAGAGATCAGGAAGTGGAGCCGACGGGGATCGAACCCGTAACCTCAGCATTGCGAACGCTGCGCTCTCCCAGTTGAGCTACGGCCCAACAGAGCGAAAGATTCAGGGATTATAGGGACTTCCTCGCCTTGCCAGCAAGGGCGGATTCTAGTGGGCAGCGGCGCATCAATGCGCGCTGCTGCCAACCTCAATCCTCCGTTTTCTTGGCCGCTGCCAGACGCTGATACAAGGTGCCATCGAACTGAGGCGATTTCAGGCGCGTCCGAAACTCCTCGGCCCGGTCCCGATCGTTGCGCGGCGGTTTATCGAACAATTGCGCCAGATAATAAAGGGCCTTGGCGTGTTCCTCCTTGTCCTGGTTGTAGAGCATATCGACCTTGCAATATTCCCAGAACGCTTGGGCGTTGTCGCCTTTGGCACGGTAGTAATCGCCCAGCGCGTTGTGGGCCAAGGCACGCAGGGCGCCGTCATTGCTGGTACGGAGAAGTTGTTCTAGTTTTTTATCGATGCCGTTGAGGTCGCTTTTCTGAGCGATGCGCGATTGGATCAGGTACACTTCGACGAAGGCGCGCTGCGGGTCGTCAACGGGCAAGGCGGCCTCGACCTGTTTCAGTTTCGCCTCGGCTTCGTGGAACTTGCGGGCGCGCAGCAGCAAGCGAGCGCCTTTGAGTTGGCCCTGTAATTTCATGGCCGGAGCGATGCCGGGCAACCCGGCTAGTTGGGCGTAAGTCTTGCTCGCTCCTTCTGTGTCGCCTTTCTCTTCCTGGATCGAGGCCAGCAATTGCAGGGCAGGCACAATCTCCCAGCCATCGGCAAAGGCGGTCTTGTAGTCGTTCAGGGCCGCCAAGGCGGCATCGCGACGACTGAGATCCTCCTGAGCAAGCAAGGCCGTCGTTTGGGCGATACGGTACTGCAAATAGCGATGGACAGAGACGATAGAGCGCAATTGGCCGTTGGCGTCCAGGTCTCGAAAGGCGAGGAGGGCCGATTCCAGCCCCTCCGCCTTTTTCTTTGCTGTGGTCTCCAGTAACGCGCGCTCGAGCTTGGCATCGCCGGAGTGATAATCCACGCGCCCCACGGCATCGACACCCGCACCATAATCCACGGCGCGGATGTGCAGGGCCGGAATGTTCTTGACCTCTCCCTTGTCCGTCTTCAACTTGATACCTGCCGGTGTTTCCTCCTGAATCGTGCCGCTGATGACCTCGTCTTTTTTCTGGCCCGGCGGACGGACGTACACAATGTCCCTGGCCCAAAGGGCGGCGGCGTCGAGGAGCGCGAAGCCGGCGAGAACAAAGGACAACATTCCTCGTTGCCCAACTCTGTTTGGGAACGCTGTCCACGAAACTCTGTTTCGTGTCTTCCCAGCTAGTAGGGGAAGGCAGAGGCGAAACAGAGTTTTGCGAAGAAGGGTTGCCAAACAGAGTTGGGCAACCAGAAGATGAAGAGTGTAGGGACGAGAGGAAAATCGTTTCATGTGGGTCGCTCCTACTTGCCGCCCTTGAGGGCGTTGTATTGTTGGCGCAGGTCCGCTTCCTTCTCCAGTAATTCATCGAAACGTTTCTTCGATTGGTCGCTGCCGAAGCCGCCTTGTCTCTTCTCCAGAGCGATGAGCCGCCCCGCAGCGTCACGAAGGGCCTTGGTCTTCTTGTCCGCGTTGTCCTGGCGTTGGCCATGTTTGACAATACAGTAGATCAAGTGATAATAAAAATCGAAATAGTATTCTTTGAGCTTATTGTCGTCGAGACGGCGGACCAGTTGGTTGATGTAATTATCGCACAACCGGGCGGCATTGACGTAGTCTTCACGGTCCTCCAGTAAAAGGACGTGCAATTTCTGGGCGTCGAGGTTTTTGGCGCCCCAGCCGGGTTTGCCGCCCTTGCCCTTGAGAACCTCTTCGAGGAGCGCACGGGCCTTGTCGAACTCTTTAAGTTGGCGATATTCCTGCACCAACAACAATTGCATCGCATGGTGCAGCCGTTCGTCAGCGCCGCTTACTTCGGCGGCGTTTTTCTCGAGCAATTCGACGGCTTTCTTGTGCTCCTCCATGCCGGCATAACAGCGGGCCAGGTAATACGCCAATTGGGGAGTCGGCTTTTTCTTGGCCCCTGCCACCTCATTGAGGATGGCCGTGAAGCCAGCTTGGGCTTTTTGCAGACTATCTTGGTCGCCTTTCTTGCGCAGTTCATCGACTTGCTGCGTGATGAGATTGACCAGTTGGGCAAGGATGGCCGTAGCGTCCTCGTCGCCCTTGGCCGCGCTCTTCTCGGTTTGCAACGCTTGCAGCGCCTTGACGGCGGCACGGGCCCGTTCCAGCCTGTTAAGTTGTACGTTGGCCCGCAGGTCCAGAGCGATGATGCTTGGTCCCAATCCGCTGTCTTTGAGCTGGGGCAGCTGATCGGCATTGAACTTGTCGATCACGGCGTCCAGCCGTTGCGCCACTTCTTCGTACTTGGCGGCCTTAAAATCGTCATTGGCTTGGAGGGCCGATGAGTGCAGCGCCAGTTGGGTCAAGCTGTCCTCGAATTTGCGCTGTTTTTCGCTGGCCTTGGCGGGCCCTTCATCCAACTTCAAGGCCCCCAACTTGGGTGCCAACGCGGCCAGGATTTTGTCCGCTTCCTGGAGTTGCTTGTCCTTGATTAGCTCCAAGGCAAGCAGGAGCCGAGCCTGGACGTATTCGGTGTTGGTTTCGGCGTCGGCCGTCGGCTCGGGTTCGGGCAAGGTACGGAGGGCGGCCAAAGCACGTTTTCTGTAGTTTTTAGGATCGCCTTTATCCTTTTCCTGGGCAGCTTGTTGAAGGGCGGCGCGGGCGAGGAGAAATTGCGTGCGGATGTACGAGGGATAGGCCGGGGTGATGGTGGACAGCACCTCGATCGCTTCCGGTCCTTTCTCGTCGCGGAGCAGATGCAGAGCGATTTCGTGCCGGGCCAGGTCGCCGGCGCGCTCTTTCGGCCAGCACTCCACCATTGTGCGGGCCAGCGCCAACATGCGTTCTTTTTCGGCCTTGTATTCGGGATCGTCTTTCAAGGCTTGGGGATCGGCGGCGTCGCGCTCGCGCTTGGACAGCAATTGCCCATAGGCCACCAAGGCATAGATGGCAGCGGCAGCCGCCTGACTGGAGCGCCGGTCCTTCAGCGCAAACGGCTCGCCGACGGCGATGGCTTCCTTGGGCTTGCCCTGTTCGAGCAGATAATAAGTCAACAGCGCCCGCGCGGTATTTAACTCGATGGCGGGTGTTTTGGCATCTGCCTTTTTAAGGGCGGACTGGAGAGCGGCAAGGATGTTCTGGATGCGTTTGTTCCGCTCTTGCTCCGCCCGCGACCGATCGTCCTTGAATTGTTTGACGTCTTCGGCTATTTGCATCTGCTCGTACTGGGCGCGCATGTAGCAATCCTCGAAAGTAAGCAGCTGGTCGATCGGTTTTTTGAAGGTGCCCTGTTTGGCCATGGCCTCAATCTTAAGGCGCTTGGCTCGGTCGGTGAATTCGTTCTCGGTGTGCTCGATGTTGCTGAGATAGCGGCGGGCGCGGCGGACAAGATTGTCGCGGGTGCGTGCGTCTAACCGAGGGGCCTCGGCTTCTTCGAGCAGGAGTTTGGCCAACCAGTATTGGGCCCCGTAACCTTCGGGCGTGTTCTTGTAGTTGGGATAATCGCGCAGCCAATCCAGGGCCTGTTTGATGAGATAATTATTGAGTGTTGCTTTAGGGTCGGGCGATTCTTTGGGCAGTTTCCGACGGGCCAGGATAAGGAAGTAGCGGGCCAGGCGCTTGCCGTCCTGCACGGCTGGCCCAGTTTCCGCGGCGACGGCTTCCAGCATTTTGATCGCTTTGCTGGGATTATCGAGCATTTCCTCGCAGCGGCCGACCCAGGCGCGCGCTTGCCAGGTGATCTTATCGGCGGGATCGCCCTGGGCCAACTTATCGAGAATTTGCCGCGCTTCCTGGATGCGTCGGCTGCTCTCGCGCGTTTCCGTCTCGCTGGCGGCGTTGAGATACGTTTCCGATTGATCGAGTAGATTTAGGGCCATTGCCAATTCGCTCTGCGGCGTTTGCGGCAATTGCTTGAGCTGATGAAACGCCGTCACAAGCGTGGCGCGGGCCTTGGCCCCCTCGGTGCTGCGGATGGTCGGATCATCTTCGAGCAGGGCGCGGCTCAGTTGCGCCTTGCCCTGCAAAGTGGTGGCGCGGGCGATGCCAAACCGGGCCTCCGCAGCGCGCGGATGCCTGGGGTTAGCCCGGAGAAATTCCTGGAACTGTTCGCGGGCCTGAGCGTACCGTGCGATACGCTTGGTGCTGTCCGGTTCGTCACCCGCTGCCTCCATTTCGGTCAGCGCCCGTTCGAGTGGCAACTCTGTTTTCAAGGCGGCGGGGACTTTTGGGGCCAATTGATCCAGATATTCACGGGCCAGGTCATTGTAGCCGCGGTTACGTAACTCACGCACGAACTGGAGGTCTTCTGCAAAAGACGATCCCTGTCCAGAAGAAGACGAGGCCGTAAGCAGAAGAAATAATAAACCGCCAAGGCGCCAAGAGAAGGAAGAGATGAAACATAAAAAAGACATTCGATGTCTCATATCTGTGTTCTCCTTTTGTCTTTTTTCCCTTTCGTTTCTTAGCGGTTTGCCCTTCCCCCTTACCGCTTCTCCCAGTCCTGTAACCCCAGGGCGATGCCGAGCGCGCCGAACGAGCGGAGCGGCTGCGGCCAAGCCTGCACCACCCTGATATAGCCCATGTTGAAGCGCACGTTATGTCGGGCCAACGCCTGCGCAGCCAACGAATGTGCCAGACTTTGGGCGTCAATCTTGTCGGCAGCGGAAAGATCGACGAGCTGGTCTGTCTTATCTAGGCGAGTTTGCAAGACGGCCCTTTGGGCGCGGCCGCGAAGCGCCCGGTTGCCGATATGGTCCGCGAACGCTTGCACGCGTTCTTCCGGCAGAGAAGTGTGCAGGGCCAACTCGACGAGAGAAAGCATTGCCCAGGATAACTCGCCCTTTTTGTTCAGGCCGCCTTCGGCCATTTTGAGGGCCGCTTCCAGATCGGTGGTTTCGGGCAGCTTGGCATCTACGGCGGCGGCGGCGACGGCCAGACGCGCGCGAAACTGGGCGACGTCATCCGCGATTCGTCCCGCCTCGTTGCGGGCTTCTTCCCATTTGCCCTGGCGGGCCAGTGCTTCGGCCACGCCGATGCGTTGGTTATTTTTGTTATCTTCATTGTCGCTTATTGTCGGGAGATCTTTGCTCCCCAGCAACAGGGCCAGGGCGACGACCTCTGGGCGCAAGGGCGGTACTTTGACATCCTCCTTGGCCTTGGCGTCTTTGGGGAAAAGCTGCAACGCCGCTTGCATTGCTTTTTCCGCCGACGGTCGATCGTCGGCCTTGAGGAACTCTAATCCGACGAGCGCGAGAGCAGCGGCTTTATCGGCATCGACGGCCGCGTACAGCTGATTGGTCAACGGCAGCACTCGTGCCGCTTGTCCTCGGGCACGGAGATGTTGAGCGACTGCGCGGAGGGCGTAGCGTTTCGCCTCGGCCTCGTGGATTTCCCGCAGCGTGGCCAGCAGCAACGGTTGTGTTTTGTCCCAACTCAGACGCAGCTCTTGATCCGTATCCGGTTTCTCCCCTCCCAACTCGATCTCCGCCAGCGCCAGATCGGCCAGCAGCGCATCGCGCTCCTCGCCTTGGGGTACGCGCTGGAGCGTGGTCAAGGCCATGCCGAACTGATTGTTAGCTGCCAGGGCCGGAGAGGTGGAGCGGCCCGTGCGCGGGTCCGGATGAGGAGTGCGGCTGCGCAGATAATACTCGCCGGCGGCGAGGGAGAGGGCGGCCTTCACGGTTGGGCCGGCTTCGGGTGAATCGGCGAAGGCCAGCGCCGCCTGGATCTCGCGCTCGACGGTGCGCCGGCCCCACCACCGATAGCCGACCCAAACGCTCCCCATCAGTACGAGCGCCAGGCTCGCGCCGAGGACCGGCCAGCGTACCTTTTGCCATAAGGTGCGCGGCCGTTCTATTTTGGGGAGGACGCCGGCTTCCTCCAACGATTGCTTCCCAACAGAACCAACCGTCCGCGATCCCCAAGCCCCTTCTAATTCCGGCTGGTCCGGCAGCCGCGCGCCAGAAGGGCCGCGCGCCTCTACCTTGCGCCAGTCTTTGGGATCTTTCTTGACTAACTCTGGCACCTTAATGATGTGCTTGCACTCCGGGCAGGGAGCGCGTTTGCCGGCCAACTCGGCAGAGAACTTGATCGGCTCATCGCAATAGGGGCAGTTCAGATCGATGGTTTGGGGCGCGGCCTCTTCCGTCAGCTTCGGCTCATCGGCAAACAGGGCGGCAGCTTCGGCTTCGATATCAACGGGCGCGGCCGCTCTTTTCTTTTCTCCTGCCGATTGGGGAGAGGGAGAAGGAGGGGGATTCTCGACGGGCGGAGGATCAGAGGCGGACAACGACGGCACGGTGATCGGTTGCTGGCAGGCTTTGCACCGGCCTTTTTTGCCGGCCAGGCGTTCATCAACGAGCATGCCCCGCTTACAATGGGGGCAGGTAATTCGAATCGACATGGCTGAAAATGTCCGTGGCCTGAGTTGGTTTGCGGTTTTCAGTTACCGGCGCCCACCCTTCATTATAGAGAAAGCCAAAAGCCAAACTGGAAGCAGGCGCCCACAAACCGTTTTACAACCGTACCGGGGAAACGAAGTCTTTGGGTTTAACGGCCAACAGTGAACAGGACAGCTGAGGGAGCAACCGCTCTGCCGTGTTACCGATCATCGCGCCGGCAATGCCGCCGCGGCCGATGGTCCCCATGACCATCAAGTCCATCGGGTTCTTCTTGAGGAACAGGAGGATTCCTTCATCGGCCAAAACACCGATTTCATCCATCAAATGTACTTGTACCGGCGGCGTCAGGCGGCGGGCGCCCGCGCGATCAATCTGTGCTTCCAATTCTTTGACGGCATGTTCACGGACGCGGCAGCGATAGGCTTTGTCCTTTGCATCCGGCAGGGTCGTGGCCCACCAGCGACGGTCCAGGGGAAAATCGACGACATGCAGCAGATGAACCTCGGCGGGCGTGACCTGGGCCAGCCCGGCAGCCAAACGCAAGCCCTCTTCCGCTGCCGGATCGAGACCGCTGGCGACCAGGACCTTGAACGGACTGTGTCGGCCGTCCGGTTTGACCACCCAAACGGGGCAAGGGCAACGGCGCACCACCTTGACGGCCGTACTGCCAAACAACATCCATTCCAGGCCGCGACGATCACGCGTGCCGATCAGCACCAGATCATGGCGGTCTCGCAGCGCTTGCCGGACCAACTCCAACCAGCCTTTGCCCAACGCCAATTTGTCTTCCGCCTCGATCCCCTGGCCGCGCGCTTGTTGAACCAAGCTGCGGAGCACTTTAGCAGCAGTCTGTTCGGCGCTGGTCGTCAAATAGTGGAAGTCCGCCCGTTCTATCTGCGGCAGCGCTTCCAGACTGAGGTCCAGGGCGGAGAAGAAGGTCAAGCGTGCAGACGTCTTGGCGCCCAGCCACATCGCTTGCTGCACCACAGCGGCAGCGACAGCAGAGGGCTGGAGCGTTTCGGCGTCATAGTGTGTGAGATCAACGCCGACGAGAATGTTATGGAAAGGGGACATGGGACGGACTCCAGGAGGGCCAAAGACGGGGACGACTTGCCGAGAAAACGTAAGCTGCGCCCCTTATTCAAACTATAGCCGGCAAGCAGCAAAAGCGATAGAGGGCCGGACGAAGGGATTTACATCAAACGGAGAAGCCGCCGTATTGATTTTGCTGATTTGCGGAACTCTTCTCTACCGATAAGGTCCGTATGATTTGCGGACGATAGGGAATTTCCCTTACAAAACGGTTAGCAATTTCTTTCCTTATTCGGAGGGCTGGCAAGGAGACGACCTTGCGGGTGTCCCGAACTGGGAAACGGGCCGCGTCTGGGAATGCGAGGGGAAAAATGAACACTTCTCACCGTGCGCTCTGGTGGCAAGCTGGCCTTTTCTTGATCGGGTTGTGCAGCGGATCGGCAATCAGCTTGCCGAGTTTGGCCCAGGAGCGAGAGAGGCCGGCTGACAAGGCTGAATCGAAAACGGACAAGGCCGAATCGAAAACAGAAGACCGGCTGCCGCCGCCGCGCCGCCAGGAAGACGACCAGCAAGATGAGGCGATCTTGGCCCGTCTGCCGCAACGTGCGCCGTCGATTTTGCCCGGGCCGGATGCGTTTAACGCCATCGATCTGGCCTGCGTGCTACGTCTGGCCGGCGTCAATAACCCGGACATGCTCTTGGCCCGGCAGCGAGTGGCTCAGGCGGCTGCCCTGCGGTTTTTGGCCTGGACCTTCGTATTGCCGAACCTCAATACGGGCCTGAACTACGACGATCATAACGGCCCACTGCAACAGTCCAGTGGCAATATCCTGACGGTCAATCGCCAAGCCCTTTATCTCGGCATGGGGGCCGGGGCTGTCGCTGCCGGCACCGTCGGCGTGCCCGGCCTTCTGTATAACCTAAACTTCGCCGACGACATCTTCAACCTGCTCGCCATGCGTTACAACTTGCGCGCCAAGGCTGCTGAAAATATTGCCGTGCGCAATCAGATACTGCTGCGTGTGGCCACGGCGTACATGAAGCTGGCCCGTGCCGAGGCCTTTCGCAGCATCGCTGTCCAGAACCAAGAGTTAGCCCAAGAGATTGCCTATCTGACGGCGGCGCATGCGAGACGCGGGACCGGCAGGGAAGCGGATGCCAACCGGGCAGCCAGCGAACTGGCGATGCGCAATGAGATCATCCTGCAAGCCGAGCAAGAGATGCTGGTGGCTTCGGCCAATCTGGCCGCGCTGCTCAACATCCCGCCCTCGGTGCAGCTGCATGCCGTCGATGGTTGGGTCGTTCCCACGGAAATCGTGCCCAACACACTGCCGCTGCAAGAATTGATTTTCATCGCCACGCAGCAACGACCGGAGCTGGCGGCCCGACGAAACGACATCCTTGCCGCTGTTCAGCAGCTGCGCCGCCAAATTTTCCTGCCGCTGTCGCCCACCGTCCTCGCGGGTTATAGCACCGGCACCTTCGGCGGCGGCAGCAACCTGGTGGCCTACCCTGGCGGTTTCCAGGGATTCCAGGGGCCTTACTTCGGCAACTTTGGTCCCCGCCAAGATGTGGACGTAATTATGTTCTGGACCGCTCAGAACTTGGGCGTCGGCAACCTGGGCCGCATTCGCGTCGCCCGCGCAGAGCGAAACATCGCCGAGTTGGAATTCCTCCGCGAACTCAATCGTGTCCGGGACGAGGTTGCGGTCGCTTATGCTCGCATCCATGCCACGTATGCCCAAATCGATATCGCTCGCCGTGCTATGGAGACGGCCTGGAGGAGCTACGTCGAAGACCGCCGACGCATCCGCACTACTGTCAAGGGGGCCTTGCCCATCGAACTGCTCAACAGCTTCCATCTGCTCGCCGATGCGCGGCTGCAATACCTGGATGCCGTGGTCAACTATGACATCGGCCAGTTCGCCCTGTACGTGGCCCTGGGCCAACCGCCGACAAGCAATTTCGCTCATGAAATTCCCGACAACGATCTCATGCGGACAAAACCGGGACCGGCGAAACCGCTACCCGGTTGTGTTCCTCCCGGCGGAGCCCCCGCCGCTCGCGTCGCCGACAAGACGCATCCGTGAATTATCTCAGGGAACACGCCCTGCGCGCCGGGTCATGGGAGAAGAGTCATGCAAGCAAGGGACGAGAAAATGAGCGACCGTCGTCGCTATGGTGCTTGGATGGCAATTGGGGGACTTCTGCTCGCTCTGATTAGCGGCTCATTGGGCTGCCAAGCGACTGATGAATATCTCCGCAACCGGACCTCCAAGGACACGTTAGTTCCGCAGACGATTGCGCCGCCCCACCAGCCCGCAGGACAAGCAAGCAAGGATGGTATCGTGGCAGCAGCAGCCGAGTCGGCCGCAGACGACAGCGGCATCCTGCAAATTGGGGCCACGCAGATTAGTCCTCCGGCCGAAGGCGGAGCGCCTCCGTCCTCCGTCGCTGCCCTCCTCAAAGCAGCGTCTATGCCCGTGGACAAAAGGATCGAGAACACCGAGAAGAAATGGACGGCTGCTCAGCCCCCCCGCCCGCAACGCTCGCAAGAAATACCGGAAAAAAGCCAAGATGCCGCCGCACCGGATGCCTATCGTGTGGATCACACGCTACCCAGCCCGGAAGCAGGTATGGCCATTCCGACCATTCCCTCTTCGGACACCGTGCGCCCCCTCAGCCTGGCTGCGGCCTTGGCCCAGGCCGGCATGGAGAACCCGGTCATCAACATTGCTCGCCAAGCCGTGGTCAGCGCCCAGGGACTCCAGTTGCAAGCTCGCGTCTTACTGTTGCCCAGCGTCAATGTGGGTGCTAACTATGACAATCATACCGGGCCGCTTCAGGCCTCATTCGGCGCCATCCGCAAGGTCGATCGCCAGGCCATTTATTACGGTCTTGGTGCTAATACCGTGGTCGCGGAATCCGTCAAAATTCCCGGCCTATTCATCAACACGCCTTTGACCGACGCCATTTTCGAGCCGCGGGTTGCTCGTTTTCTCGTTGCCAACCGCAGCTTTCTGGCGACAGCGACGCGCAACGACATCTTTCTCGAAGTCTCCACGACCTACCTCGCCCTTATGAACGCTGAGACGCGCTTGGCCATCATCCGCCAATCCGAGCGCGACTTCGAAGAGGTGGCGCGCCTGACGGCTTCCTTTGCCAACCGGGGAAAAGGCCGCTACGGCGACGCCGAACGCGCCGCCGCCGATCTGCAAGCGCTGCGCTATGAAGAGCAGCAGGCACAACAAGATGTCGCCGTCGCTTCTGCCGACCTGGCACAGCTGCTCAACCTCGATCCTTCGATACGGTTGGTCACAGGCGATGTCCCTTTGCAAGTAGTGCAATTTGTCGATCCGCAGATACCGTTGCCGAAACTGCTGGAGATTGCTGAACAGAATCATCCTGCGATCCTGGCCGCTTCTGCTGCCGTTCGCGGCAGCCAGGTTCGCGTCCGCCAAGAAACGACCCGTCCGCTGTTGCCGATCCTGTGGATGGGTTTCAGCACCGGCGATTTCGGCGGAGGGGCTGTCGCCACCACGAACGGTACGGGCGTTTTCAATCCGCATACGGGCAACGAAAATTTGGTGCCGTCCATCACCGCAGCAGGGGGCAAAACGACCCCACCCTTTGGTAAAATCTCCGGACGCATCGATGTCGATGTGTTGGCCTATTGGCAATTACAGAACATGGGGTTCGGCAACCTCGCTCATATCCGAGAACGCCGCGCCCAGCGCAATCAGGCCGAAGCCAACCGCCTTCGCGTCCTCAATGAAGTGCGAGAACAGGTCTCAGTGGCCTACAACACTTCAGCGGAGCAGTTTCGGGCCATCGCTCTCCAACGCCGCCGAGTCCAGGAAGCCACCGATGGTTTCCAACGTGACTTGATCACCGCTTTCCGCGGCGTTGTCCTGCCCATTGAAGTCCTCGACAATGCCAAACGCCTCCGCGCCGCACGGGAAGCCTTGCTCGAAGCGGTCATCGGTTTCGACCGCGCTCAATTCCAGTTGTTCGTGGCCTTGGGCCAACCGCCGACCCTAGTGGTAGAAGATGATAAGCCTGCGCCACCTCCGCCGCCGCGAACGGAGCAACCGTCGGAGAAAAAGTAATGGGGGGCCTTGCTGGCGCTGCGGACTGACAACTGGGGAGGGGCGCTGCGTGCTGGCAACTTGACGCGGCGGGGCTGGCAAATCCCTGC
>JAJPIY010000204.1 GCA_021324515.1 Planctomycetota bacterium | reverse complement strand
GTAAGATTTGCCGTGATCTGGGCATTCCCGCACCTTGAAGGTCGGCCGGGCCGAACCAGGCGCTGCAGCAGACCGGGCGGCCATTCTGGTTTTTCGAGACAGGATGCCCAAGTAGGCCGCCCGGCTGCTGAACGTGGTCGTTACGGCGAGCGAGGAGAGTACAATGGCGGACCATGGACAATTCCTTCCCGAAACGGAGACGCCCGTCCCGATCGTCCGCCAGCCCGGCGAGGGCAAGGTGGTCGGCGTCGTCGGCGGCCGCACCTTCTTCAAGGTCCGCAGCGAACAGACCGGCGGCGCCTACGCCATTCTGGAGCAGGAAATTCCCGCCGGCCACGGGCCGCCGCTGCACGTCCACCGCCACGAGACGGAGATCTTCTATTTCCTGGAAGGGGAGTTCGAGATGACGGTTGCCGATCAGAAACTGCCGGCACCGGCGGGGACGATGGTCGTGGGCCCGCGCGACATCCCGCACACTTTCCGCAACGTCGGGTCCACTCCAGGGCGGCTGCTGTTGACTGTCATCCCGGGGCGCTTTGCCAACTACTTTGCGGATGTGGACGGTATCTCGCACCACGACCACACGACCATTCGGGCCCTTTGCGCCAAGTACGACGTTGAAATCTTGGCGTGGGCCGATTGAAGGGTCGGGAGTCGAATGGCGGGCAAACTGGGCCGAACCAGCCGCTGCAGCGGACGGGGGGCCATGACGGTTGTTCGCGCCATGACGCCCGCTCTTTCCGCTTCGCTGGCGATGCCGGTCATGGCAGCCACAACATGGCCGACTTCGCCAGGCGCAGCCAAGGACGCTTGTACCTAGTCAGCAAGTTTCATCCCCGGGCCAACCGGTATCCGCCGCCGCCGAGGCTGACCGACAAGAAGCCCAAGGGCCGTCCACGCAAGAAGGGAGCCAAGCTGCTCTCGCCCCCGACCGTGGTGATGCGTTCGCCACACCAGCGCTGCAACGTGGCGTGGTATGGGGGCGGCCGTCGGGATGTCGAAGTGGTCAGTGGCTGTGGGCACTGGTACAAGGGCGGTGCCGGACTGGTCGAGGTCCGCTGGGTCTATGTCCACGACCGGACGGGGATGCACCGCCACGAGTATTTCTACACCACGGACATGGGGCGGACGCCAGCCGAGATCGTCGAAGCCTACGCGGCTGGTTGGAACATCGAACCCCCCTTTGCCGAGATGCGTTCGTATCTGGGGTTGGAGACAACGCGTGGCTGGCAGCAAGAGGAGCTGGGGCCGCTGGTGCAGTCCGAGCTGGACCGCAGCCTCGACATCCGGCATAAGGGGGAGCGCTGGTTCAAAGGCCAAGCCCAGAGGCATACCCGGGTCCGGCCAGATACGCCAATAGGGCTTGCAATCGTAGCCCAGCGCCAGGCGGAGCTTGCTGTTGAGCTGTTCGATGGTCAGCTGGTTCTCCGTTTGTTGCAATTGCAGCTCGGCGATTTGCCGCTGATAATCCTCGATGGGCAGCGGCAGCGGGATGCCGAGTTTTTTCATTTCTTCGATGCGCTGGAGCGCATTGCGGCCCCGCTCCAGACTGGCGTTGAGCAAGTCGGCCTTGGCCTCGGCGCCGGCGAGCTGATAGTACCACTCCAGCGCCGCTCCTGCCGCTTGGTTGCGGCCCTCCAGGGCGCTGTACAACAGGAGCGCTTCCTGGAATTGGCGTTGTTTCCTTTGTTTTTCTGCTTGGCGTCCACTCCGACAAGACGCCTTGGCCTGCTGCTGTCCGAGCTGTCGGCGCTGATTATCGAAGCCATCGGCCAAGGGGGCGTGCTTGGCGGCCAAGCATTGACACAAGAACGGAGCAAGGGTGCGATAAGCATTCGGGACCGACAGATCGTCTGATGGAGGCGGGGGCTGTACCGAAGCCGCTAGCTCCAGGATGGCTTGCTCTTGGGAAACACGTTCGACGGCCGGCGGAGGTGTCTCACTGGGGCTGCACGCGCAAGATGCATCGGAGGCCCGGCAAAGATGGCACAGCGAACAACCGGCCGACACGGCCAGGAGTCCTCCCATCGCCAGCAATAGAATTGTTCGCCTCATGAAAATTCCTGTGGACGCCGATTCGGTCAGCGGCACCTTGCAGGAGCGTCTCAGGCAACGACACTTTTGCGAAGCGTCGCTAACCGGGCGCCCTCATCGGGAACGTGTATACGAACCGAATTCAGGGCGGCCGCCAACCGTGGCCAAACCGATTCGGCGCCAGCCAGTTCGCGCAGGCGAGCGCGCGCCTGACGGGCCAACGCCTGATAGCGCCCTTGATGGTATTTGGCTGTCTCGTAGCTGGCCCGCAGCTGATCGTAGAACGATTGCCAGACCAGGCGGTGCCAGGTGGTACGATAGCCGCCGCCGATTTCCTGCGGCCAAGGCGCCGGCTCCGGATGGGACTCCAACGGAAATCCGCATCGTTCGTCGAGGGAATCGGCCATGCCGGTGTGCGGCGGCGCCAGTGCCGGCCGGCCCGCCGCCAGGAAGTTTTGCAACGGTAAGCACGAGCCTTCGGCCCGCGAAGTGTTCACATAGTATGTGCTGGCCCGCGCTAATTCGACCAACTGCGCTTCGGACAGATACGCCGTCACGAAGACGAGCTTGCAGCGATGGCTCAGGCCGGTGCCGCGATAGAAAGCGAACATTTCGGCCAGCGCCGCTGCCTCCCAATCCGCCGACACCACCAGCTTGACCAGCAGCGTCGCATCCTCATAATCCTTCAGGGCCAACAGATAGCCGGACAGTAAATCTTGCCAGTTCTTGCGGGCGTCAAAAGGATTCAGGATAGTGGTGTAAACGACTCCGGATAGTTCTAAATTCGGCCGCGGTGGATACAGCTCGCGGATGTCGGTTTCTCGGAAGACCTGCCGGGCCGACCACAGAGCGGCGCGAACGGCCCGCGCCGAGAGATGCACGGCCTTGCCGAAGCGCTGCGGCATGGCCTGGATGCACCTTTTGTACAGCTGGCGAAGACTGAGCCGGGCCGGCAGAGGGCCGGTTTCGCTGCTGACCCACGGGCGTGGCGGGCGCGGTAGTGCAACGGGCTGTGGGAAGATATAGCACGGACAATCGAGGACCATGCGCTGTCCTGGTTGCCAGTCGGGCACCTGGAAATAAGCCTCCGGGACCGGCACCGGCACCACTTGCACCGGCGTGCGCACACCGGCCCGCAAGAAAGCAGCCCGCGCGAACTGGGTGTGCGTGATAATCAGGTCCATCTGCTCGGCCCGCCGGGCCCAGTTTTGCCGCGGATCGTTCTCCAGGTCGAAGGAGGGAATGTCCGGGAATTCCCAGGCGGGCACAGCAATGTTCGGCACGTAGGGCACGACTTCCATCAGGTGAAGCGGCAGAAAACTGAGATGGATCGGCTGATATTGCTGACGCCGCGCTTCGGCAACAGCATGTTCGAGGACGCCGCGCGGGCCGGATGCTTCCCGATGCCGGCCCCAGCGCGCCAACAGCGGCGCAAAGGCGCGGTAGACGTAGCGATACGAATAGGCATCGCGTCCCAGAAGGCGCGCCAGGTCGTTTTCGCTGTACATCGAAGTGACGAGCACCAGCGGATCGCCTGCGGCATTTCCCATTCGCTCGTCTTGCATGATAGTGCTCTCCTGAGCGATTCCTGACTGAGCCACAACCGGAAGAGAACGGCCTTGCCGACCGTTCCCTTGCCATCGCGGCTCAGATAGGCCGCTCGATCGGAATGGCCAGAGTGTTTTCGGGCAAAGCAGCGGCCGTCACCTCCTGCAACAGCCCCTCAGGCCGCAAGTCGCACAGGCGGTAGTCAAGGTCGCGCAAGAAACCCTCGATTTCGACAAAGACATCGGCCATACCATTGACGGCGGCATGAACCGATCGAAAGATCTCTAATGTCTCAAATAGAACTACCGGCCGCAGCGAGGTCAGCGTGCGGCGCGCGCCGCGCAGCACTTCCCATTCCATCCCTTCGACGTCGATTTTGATGAAATCGACCCGTTCCCATCCTTGCCGGGCGACGGCGGCGTCCAGGGTGGTGACGGCGACGGGCAATTCACCAGGAACAGCGGTGCTATGTACCTGAGACAGTCCGGCGTTGAAGGGGTGAAGTGGATCAGGCCGCCACAGCAGGGTTCCTTCGGCGTCACTTAACCCGGTTGGCAAAATACAAACGCGGTCGGCCAGGTGGGGATTAGCCTTCAAGTTACGCCGTAGTCGGGCCACGTAAGGCGGCCCTGGTTCAATGGCGAGGACACGGCCGGACGGTCCTACCCACCGGGCCAAAGCAAGGCTAACGGCGCCCACATTAGCGCCGACGTCGATGCAATAGTTGCCCCGAGAGACGAAGCGCTGGATGGCGCGGAGGACGCTGGCCTCGTAGCCGCCGATCATTTTCCGTTCAATGGCGTTGGCGGGATCGATCCAGACGGCGACATCGCCCAAGTAGTGGGGCCAGCGAAAGGATCGTCCGGG
>JAJPIY010000053.1 GCA_021324515.1 Planctomycetota bacterium | reverse complement strand
CAGAAACCCGATGGGAAAAAGAAATCCCCGGGCCCAGGCAACCCCGCCGGCTGCCGCGGCTATTCCCCACAGCACCAATCCAACGGCCACAAAATCGAAGACCGGATTGTTCAGGACGGTCAAGATCAGGTGCAGCAACATACCAGCCGTGATCGCCAGGCAGCCGATGCGAGGGTTGCCGCAAAGCGGCGGCCCCGCTCGGCGATAGGCGCGAACGGCCAGCCACAGGCTGATGAACGGCACCAAGGACCCATGCGAATAGCTAGGATCGTTGCTCCAGCGTGCGGCTAGCTTGAGGAGACTGCCGCCGAAGAAAGCGAGCAAAAGCAGCGCAACAAATCCAAGTTGGGCCACGCCCGTAAAGATGCGGTTGGAAGTGCAATGCGTCTGCTTCCTTCCGATCGCAGCTCGGACTGCACCCGATGTGCTCATGGATGTCCCACGAGGACCGAAGCGGAGAACACAAACAGCCGGAAGAATGTTCTTGCCCGCTGCTCACGATATTTCCAGGATAGCTCGTCGCACTTCCGGTCGCAAGCATCCAACAGAGTTTTGTCGAACCAAAATAGACAATGTCCGCTAGTCCTAAGGCTATCCCGATCGGTGTACAAAACCAGTGGCTGGCCGTGACCCTGGGACCAACGGCCGAGCCAGTCGAAGGGGCTTCGACACATTGCTATTTTGGGTTTGACAGACGGTCCATTGCGCCCCCCCTTCACCTCAGCAAAATCGCTGTAGACAGCCTCGTCTTTGGCAAGCAAAATGAGCCAACGGGACGCTTCTCTGACAAGGACGTGAGCTAGGCTTCGTTAAGAAGCGGAAAAGGGCTTTCGCACACGCATGAGGATGGCCGGTGAGGAAACCGTTCGTCATTAATTTTCTGAAATACGCCGTGGCCCTCGGCCTGATGGCCTGGGTCATCGGCACCAACTGGGGCGATCCGCGCGGCACCGTCGGTAAAATCCGTGTCGGCGGCATGGCGGAAAAAGGCACAATCACGGGCAAGGTATTGTCGTATACACCCGACCAATCTATCACCATCCAGCGCTCCTCGGAAGGGGATGACCCCGATCAGCAAATGGAGTTTGCCCTCAAACCCCACCGCAAAACGATCATCGTTGCCGCCGAGGGCGAGACGGTGAAGCCTGGTGCCGTGGTTACGCTCAGCGACATCTCGCGTGGTTTGGCCTACGTTTGGCAGCGGCACGTTTACGGTGGCGAGCCGATCCACGCCGGCTATTTCCTCCTGGCCTTCGCCGTTGCGCTGCCTAGCACGCTGCTGACGTTCGTGCGCTGGTACATCCTTGTTCGTGCCGTGGGACTACCTTTTCGTTTGACCGATGCCTTTCGCTTGGGTTTCATCGGCTTGTTTTTCAACAATTTCATGCCGGGTTCGGTGGGCGGCGATGTCATCAAGGCGGCAGTGCTGGCGCGCGAGCAAGCGCGCCGAACCGTGGCGGTGGCCACTGTCCTCATGGACCGCGCTATTGCCTTGTGGGCGTTGATCTGGTTTGTCGCCCTGTTAGGGGCGGGTTTTTGGTTGCGCGGTCTGCTCGTCGGCCAAGGTGCGGAGCAATGTCGTAAGATTGTCACCCTTGCCTGGACGGTCGTTGGCGTGTCGGGCCTGGGATGGATAGCGTTGGGGTTGCTGCCGGATTGGCGCGCCCAGCGATTTGCAGGCCGGCTGGAACATTGGCCGAAAGTCGGCGCCGCCGTCGCCGAATTGTGGCGCGCAGTATGGATGTACCGCTGTCGGCCGCGCGCCGTCGGCGGGGTGCTGCTGTTATCGTGGGTCGGCCATGTCGGCTTCGTCTTTCTCTTTTATTTTGCCATGTTGACGCTCTGGCAACCGAGTTCCGAGGAACCGATCCCCACGCTGGCCCAGCATTTCCTGATTGTGCCTATCGGTTTAGTGATTCAGGCAGCGCCGTTTTTTCCGGGCGGGGCCGGCATCGGCGAACTCGGTTTTGGTTTGCTTTATCAGTGGCTGGGTTGCTCGGAGGCCAGCGGCGTGCTTGGCTCCCTGGTGCAGCGCGTGGTTAACTGGACGCTCGGCCTGCTCGGCGGTTTGATATATCTGCGCATGCGAGCCGCCTTGAAATCGGCCCTGCGCCGCGAAGAGGTCTTGATACTTGCGGATGGAGGGCTGCGCTGAGCCAATCCCCAATCCTCGGCAAGCATCAGGCTGTGGGGGACGTGACATGCGCGTCGATTTCTATGGGTTGGTCTTGGAAACGCCTCGTGTCAGCGTGTACTTGTGGTCGCCGTGGCGGGCAGCAGCCTTGGAACATCGGCTCTTCGAGGCCATTCGCGCTCTGCCGCGCGTACAGCTGGAAAACGGGCTGGATGAAGTCCGACTGCACATCGACGATCCCAAAACGTGCCGCGCGGCACTGCAAACGGCAGCGCGGGTACTTAAGGGCTGGCAAGAAGAGGCTGACCCCGGCAGCGAACGACGCTCGTGGCGCTGGATGCTGGAAGGCGACACCGACGCCGACGGTTACGACCATACGGGTGAGCCGGTCAGCTTGTGGGCCTTTTTACGGTTGAGTTTGGAACGGGGTGGGCCGGGCGAGGCGGAGAAAGGCGAAGACATCGATCTGGAAGGGTTTGGATTGCAAGTGTGGGGTGAGGGGCTCCGCTCCGAGCCGCGGTCTTAGAGCATGGGAGAGGTCTCCTGTGCTCCTCTTCCGACCGCGGCCCGAAGCAGACTTCTTACCTTTCGCTTTCCCCGCTGGTGTCACGAGCGACGCGCTGCAAACCGCGGTCAAAAGAAACCAAGGAGTAATAGAGCGAGATGTAAGCGGCCTGGTCCTTGGGGGTTGCCGGGGCGAACCACAGCCCCTGCTCGCGCATGAACTGTACCAAGCCGGCCACATCACGGGCCTTGGCTTTCCAACTGCCGTCGAAGTAGTGTACGACGCTGGCCGACTTTAAGGCTTCGATGGCTTTGCTCACATCGTTGAGATAACGGTTGGCCTCAATATACTCGTCTGGGGAGAACTGTTCCACGTTGGCGGCCAGTATTTTCTTTAAGTTGTCGTAGTTGTGCCGCAAGTCGCTGAGGATGGAACTGTCCGGCCGGGTGCCACTCGCCGCACTTTTGTACGCTGTTCGTAATAGCGAATTAAGGTTCTCGCGCGGCTCCTTGAAGATTTCGCGTTGGAGGGGCAAAGGCCATTGCAACTCGGCGCTATTTTTGAGCAAGCCGGCGTTGCTGCGTGTACCGCCGACCGTCAGGTTGATGTGATCGAGCGTTTCTTCGCTGAGGGGGATGCTGGGGCCTTTGGCGCCAAGCCCCTGCTGAGTGATAAGATAGCGAAGCAAAGCGTTGAGGGCGACGGCGTCCCAAACGTCTTGGAGCGGGGGCGTATTGCGGGCGCGGTTCAGTTCGCGCTCCAGAGCTTGCTGGCGGATCTTTTCCGGGTCGGGCATGTGCTGGCGTTCCCACTCGGCCTCTTCGATAAAGGCCCGCCGCGTTTGGAGCGACGAGCGGATGGCCTCTTGGCGCGTCAGCTTGGCCTGTTGAATGGTCGAGTAGTATTCGGCGTTGGCCCGAGTGAGATCGGCGGCACCCATCAGATAACCTTGATAGGGATTCATCATCCATTGCGTGCCCCACATCCCGTAGCCGTACATGCCGTAGCCGCCGTAAGCATAGGGGTTGGGGGTGGCAACGTTGCTCAAGGTGCCGTAGCCCAGGCTTGGATTGGCATAGGAGGCGGCCAAAGTACCGTAGCCCAGACCCGATGGGGCGCTAGGCGTCAGCGAACCGTAGCCGAGTCGGCCTGTGCTTGGAGCAGCGGCTCGTCCGGCCGAGGCCAATGGATTGACGTAGACATTCGGATTGGCGGCGGGGGCCGGCTGCTGGCCGACAACTGCCGAGGGCCCCAACGCCAGCAGGGCCGCTACGCCGGCAAGCCCCGCGCCCAGTCGTCGCACAGAGTCCCACATGGCGCTTCTCCCGTAGGATGAGGAAATCTCGCATCTTGTGAGCAAATCGCAACTCCGCCCTTATCGTACCTTTGTTTATCTGCGCAGGCAAGTACGCAGGTGCCTTTTCAGCGAAAGAGGAGCAAACGTTGTGCCCTTCGCCTGATTGCTCCCCAACTCACGATTTTCTCATGAACGCTTCTTTACAGTAAAACAACAGCAGCTACTCCGGGAGAGGTTTGGCTGTGCCTTTGTATGGCGGAGGAGATTATGGCCATTCGCTTTGACTGTCCGAGTTGTAAGGCCCATTACGAGGTCGCCGACGAGTTGGCCGGCAAGATGATTATGTGCCGCGTCTGTAAAAAGCGTGGCGTAGTACGGGGCCTGACCACTACATCCTCCTCGGCAGGGACGTTGGCGGCAGGTGCCGCAGCGAAAACAACAACGCGGCGAAATTTCCTGCCGTTCATCGGTCTTTTCCTGGCCTCGCTGGGCGCCATCGGCGTCGGCGCCCTGTTGGCGCGCCAGCCGTGGGAACGCGGCCGAGAACGACCGGAAGACGGGCCAGACGGAGGGCGACGCCGCTTCCGCCGCGGCCCTGGCGAAGACAAGAAAGACGGCAAGGAAAGCGCGGTCTAACGCCTGCTCCCGTAGCGCCTGTGGCACCGAATGTTCTACCTCTCGCCGCCGCTGCCGCCCTAATCTGATCGTGCCATCCTTCTCATGGGCCTCCGCCCGGTGAAATAGTTGTAAGGCGGGCCGAGTGCAATACGGCCCCTCTCTACTTCTGTTACGGAGGATGTCTCATGACCGGGCGATTCGCGCATCTTTTCGGCTCGGCGGCCCTGGCGACGATGCTGTTCCTGACGCCGGCAGGCGCTCACGGGCCTGGGGGGTATCAGGGAGGCCCTCATGGCGGCTTTCACTACGGTGGTTTCTACTATCCCCATCACGGCTACGCTTTTTACGGCCCCTATCGTCCCGGCCTTTACGCCCCTTATGGGTTCTATCGGCCCTATTACGGCCTGTATGGCCCGGCCGTGCTGGCGGGCGGCTTGGGTTTTGGGCTGGGGCTGGGGCTGGGCTATGGACTGGGCAGCTACGGCTGGTATCGTCCCTATTACGGCGGCACTACCATCGT
>JAJPIY010000286.1 GCA_021324515.1 Planctomycetota bacterium | reverse complement strand
GTTCGCCCATGTCTGTGTCAATCTCTGCCGCGTCCAGCATAGAAGGCCCATTGTGTTTCTCAGGAGGTTCTTGCCTCATGGATGAATCGACCCAAACGAAAACGATCGCAGAGTTCGCCGAGGGTCTGTCCGTTACGCAGACAGCCAACGGCGACGGATTGACTTTGACCATCGCCTTTCGCCATTCCGCCGATGCTATTTTGCACTGGGGGCTAAGCCGGCGTGTCGGTGGAGGGTGGGAGCGTCCGCCGGAAAGTGTTTGGCCGCAGGGAACAAAAGCCGCCGACGCCGGCGCTGTCCGGACGCCTTTTACCGGCGGAGGGCGTAAGGAAGTAACCATCCACCTCGATTCGCCCAATTCGTGGCGTTGTCTGGCTTTCGTCGTGTATTCGCCGCAAGAAAATCGCTGGATCAAGAACGGCGGCAAGGACTTTCTGGTGCCGTTGCTGCGTGGCGGAGGCCGTTCGCCAGAGGAAGCGCTGGCAGCCTGGCTGGGCCAAGAGGAGGCGAGCCGGCAAACATATACCCTGGATAGCGGCGAGCGTTTGGCGGCGGCCGTTCAGAAGACGCCGCAAGGCGTGCGTGTGCGGTTGGTCTGCGACGCCGCGGGGCCGTTGGTGTTGCATTGGGGGCTGGCCTGGCGCAGCCGGTATGAATGGCAGGCCCCGCCGGAGCCGTATCGCCCGCAAGGGACCACGCTTGCCGACGATAAGGCGGCACGGACACCTTTCACGGATCGAGACGGTCTGCAATATCTGGAATTGTATTTCCCCAAACCGGCAGAGGGGCCAGGACCGCGCGGCCTTTGCTTTGTGTTACATCAAGCAGAGGGCGGTTGGCTCAAAAGCAGCGGCAAGGACCTGTTCCTCCCGCTATTCGAGACGGAGGGCGATGCCCGGCTTGCCGCCGCGAATTTGACCTGTCTGGCCGAGGAAATTATCGCCGCCGAGATGGGGGCCGGTTCGTGGACGCTGATGCACCGCTTTAACCTGTGCCATGACCTGCTCGACAAGGCGCGAGGCGATGCCGAGGCGCTGGCCTTGTTGTTCGTCTGGCTGCGCTACAGCGCCATCCGCCAACTCGATTGGCAGCGGCGCTACAACACCAAGCCGCGCGAATTGAGCCACGCCCAGCAGCGGTTGACAACGCGACTGGCGAACGTGTGGCGTGAGGCGACCGATGCTTCGCCGCTGGGCTGTCGCTTCTGGGCGCGGCAGATGCTTACCACCCTGGGCCGCGGCGGCGACGGGCAGCGCGTGCGGGATGAGATCCTGCATATTATGCATCGCAATAATCTCAAAGAAGCGGCCGGCCATTTCATCGAGGAATGGCACCAAAAGCTGCACAACAACACTACTCCCGATGATGTGGTGATCTGTCAGGCGTACCTCGCTTTTCTGCGAAGCAACGGCGATGTCGCTGTCTTTTACCGCACCCTGGAGCAGGGCGGTGTAACTCGCGCGCGGCTGCACAGCTTCGAGCGGCCTATTAAGACCGACCCGGTATTTTTTGCCGATCGCAAGGATGCGTTGATCGGCGAGTTCGAGCATTTCCTGAGCATCCTCAAGTCGGTGCATGCGGGTACCGACCTCGACAGCGCCGTGGCTGCGGCGCGTGGCCGGCTCGATGGCGAGCTGAACAGACAGCTCGACGCTCTGCTCGCACTGCGTAGCCAACCACGGAACGTCCTTGCCTTGGCGGACGCCGTCGTTTCCCTCCGCGCGGGATTGGCCAAGGTGATGACCGCGACTCACGATGACGCCGCCCTGCGCGATCTGCTTTTCCTCGATCTGGCGCTGGAAGAGTGCCTGCGGGCGGCAGTCGAGCGCCAGAATGTTAGCCAGCTTCAACGGGATGATCTGGCAGCGTTGATCCAGGCGGTGCTGCGCAATCTTCGTCTGACGATCCCGTCGCCCGAATTGGCTATTTGCGCCGACCATTGGTCGGCCGTGCTGACATTGCCGCGAGAGGGCCGCGATTGGGCCTTGCACGCACGCAGTGTCGCCGAGCGCGCCGGCCGCTGGGTGCAGGAATTCACCAGCGACATCTCGCAGCGCCTGCAACCCAAAGCCGAAGCGCTGGGGGCGGCGTTTCACGCCGAACCGTGGACCATTACGCTCTTCAGTGAGGAAGTGGTCCGCGGCAGCCCTGTGTTTACGCTGTCGTTGCTGCTGCGGCCCCTCGATGCCAAGCTGCGCGAGCAGGCGGGGCTGGGCGGCTGGCAAGTCATCAGTGCGGCGCCCGGCGGCGGCAAGGTTCGGCCGGTCCAGCGGCTTGTCGATGTGCAAGGCCAGCGCTTCCCCGAGCCGACCGTGCTTATTGCCGACGAAGTGAACGGCAACGAGGAAATCCCCGAAGGCGTCACAGCAGTCCTCACCTGCGATGTACCGGACCTGGTTTCGCATGTCGCCGTCCGCGCGCGGAATGTCGGCGTATTGTTCGCCACCTGCTTCGACGCCGAGGCATATCAGCGGCTGAAGACGTTTGCCGGCAAATCGCTGTCCCTCCGCGTCACGCCCAGCGGCGATGTCGAATATCAAGAAGGCGAGGGTAGCCATGAACCGCGGGCGAGCACGGTCTCGCTCCCGAACGGCTCGCGGCTGGCCGCAGCTACGTTTACCACTTGGGTAATCGGCCAGGACCAATTCCATCCCGACCTTGTTGGAGGGAAAGCGACGAATTTGAACGGTCTGCGCGGCCGGCTGGCCGACTGGGTTCACTTACCGAAGTCGATTGCTCTGCCGTTCGGCGTCTTGGAGCGCGTCTTGTCCGACGAGCGGAATCGGCGCCTGCGTCAGGAGTGCGAAGCGCTGATCGCGGCGGCGGAGGAGAAGCCTGCGGAGGTGTTGGCCCAGGTCCGGGCGAAACTGCTGCAATTGGCTGCGCCCCCGGAGCTGCCGGAGGCGCTGCAACAACACTGGCAACGCGCCGGCTTGCCGCCCGTGCCGTGGCCACAAACCTGGCACGCCATCTGCCGCGTCTGGGCGTCGAAGTGGAATGATCGCGCTTACCTGTCGCGCCGTGCCCGCGGCATCCCGCATGACAGTCTGCAAATGGCCGTGCTCATTCAGGAAGTCGTGCCGGCGGAATATGCTTTCGTTATCCACACCGCCAATCCACTCACCGGAGCGCGCGATGAGATCTTCGCCGAGATCGTCCTGGGGCTGGGCGAAACGCTGGTCGGCAACTATCCCGGCCGGGCGCTCGGTTTCCTTTGCCGCAAGAGCACTCTGCAACCGCAAATGCTTTCCTATCCGAGCAAAAGCATCGGCCTCTACGGCAAAGGCGTAATCTTCCGCTCCGATTCCAACGGTGAGGACTTGCCGGGCTTTGCCGGGGCGGGACTTTATGATAGCTTCTTAGCGGAGGAGCCCGAGCAGCGTCGCCTCGACTATCGCGGTGAAAAACTCGTCTGGGACGCTCGGTTCCGCGACGAGTTGCTGCGCGGCATCGCCCGCATCGGTGTGGAAGTGGAGCGCTTGCTTGGCTCGGCCCAGGACATCGAGGGGGCCGTCGCCGGCGGTCAGTTCTACGTCGTCCAGACGCGGCCGCAAGTGGGCTTGCGTGAGGACGATTCCGCTGCGGCGTAAAACGAAATCGAACCTTCTAAGGGGTCCTTACATCGTGACTGCCCGGATTCGTATCGGCAATCAGACGGCCATTTCGTGTGCCGATCCGCTGGAGCCGTTCCGCTTCGCCGTACACAACGGTTTCGATGCTTTTGAATGGTTCTCCGACAAGAAAGAACACGACGATGGCCGCATCTCCGGTTGGGAGGAGTCGGACATGGACGCCGGCGCCCGCCAGTGGGTCCGAGACACTGGGGCGGCCTACGACGTCCTTTTCACTGTCCACGCACCTTGGCAGGCCAACCCCCTCGACGCCGACGGCATCCCCCTCTTGATCCGCAGTATCGATTTTGCCCGCGACATCGGCGCGGACCTGGTGAACCTGCATTTGTACATGGACGACGGCCCTCAAGGTTTTGTGCGTGCGCTGGCACCCGTGCTGCGGCACGCGGCGGCGGCGAAGCTGCGCATCAGCCTCGAAAACACGCCGCAAACCACGCCGGATGATTTCACACGGACCTTCGCTTGCCTGGCCGAGTTGCCGGACGTCCCCGCGGGCGTTGTCGGTATGTGCCTGGACATCGGCCATGCCAACCTGTGCCCTTCGACCCGCAACGACTTCATCCGTTACGTCGATCTCCTGGACGGCGTGCCCATCATTCATGTTCACGCGCACGAGAACCGCGGCGACCAGGACAGCCATTTGACGTTGTTTACGGGGCCTTCGCAGGAGGACGATGCGGGCATCCGCGCTTTTGTGGAGCGCTTGCAGCGCCGCTCGTATCAAGGCGCTGTCATCTTGGAACAGTGGCCTGATCCGCCTCAGCTGCTCGTCGAGGCCGCCACGCGCTTGCGCGCCTTGCTGGAGTACCCATCGGCGCCAGGGGCAGGGCCCGAGTAGCAGCCTTCGCCGCGACGGCAAGCTGCGCCGCTTCTGCGGTGCAGCGTTGACCGCAGCGGCAAAATGGGCAGGGATTTTCTCATCCTCTGCCTTCATTCTTCCGATGCTCCCTCCAGGGCCCTGCCCTAAACCCGCGTGAAAACGTAAAGACCGGAGAAAGTTTACGAGCCTGAACGGCCAGGAGGGCTAACGAGCGAAATTCTCTGCAAAAAATAGCCGATTAACTGCCGCCAAGCCTCGGTTAATCGGCCAAAGTTCTATTGGCGCGCCGCTTGCTCTATCATGAATTTAAGGTCTCCCATGTCCGCTAGGGGGAGGCTTTCAAGTCGTAGAAGCGGCGCCTCTTTCAAGGGAGAGGCTTGGAGGAAACGGGCCTTAGTTGAGGCATTCCAGACAAGGGTTGGACAGCGGCCAACCTGGGAAAGGCTGCGTCCTCATTGGGAAGGCGGAACAGAGAGATGCAACAAGAGATCAAAATGCCGTGGCTTGCCGTGGTTTCCTTCCCCCAGGGACCGGCTGTGGCGGAAGCGCGGCAATATATCGGAAATGGACGAGACATTCTTTTGGAGGGTTTTCACTGGGAATCCCATTTGGGAGGGCGCGACGCGGCCAGCGGCGCCCGGAAAAGCTGGTATCGCATTCTTGAAGAGAACGCCCCGGCGATCAAGGCGGCCGGCTTCACCTGGGTATGGTTTCCGCCGCCGTCTGATTCGCTGGCGCCGCAGGGCTACATTCCCCGGCGCTGGAACAAATTTGATACGGCTTACGGCAGCGAAGCGGAGTTGCGTGCGGCCATTCGCGCCCTGGAGCCGGTACGGGCCTTGGCCGATGTGGTCATCAACCATCGCGTCGGCATCCATACCAGCGGTGCCGACTTCGACGATCCGCCGTTTCCCGACAACCGGGCGGCGATTGCACGCGATGATTCGTCCGGCGTGGGCACCGGCCATCCCGACTCGGGGGAACACCACCCTGCCGGCCGCGACCTGGATCACCGCAACCCCGATGTCCGCAATGCCATCAAAACCTATCTGCGCAGGCTGAAAAGCCTCGGCTTTCAGGGATGGCGCTACGACCTGACCAAGGGCTACGCCGGCCAGTTCATCGCCGAGTACAACGACGCCACGGCCCCGGCTTTCTCTGTCGGCGAGTTCTACGACGGCGATCGCCAGAAGGTAACCAACTGGATCGACGCTACCGGCGGCAAGACGACGGCCTTTGACTTCCCCACGCGCTATCTGCTCTATGAAGCGTGCCTGAGCGACGATTACGCTCGCTTGTGTTCGGTCCATAACGGCCGAGCGGCGCCGGGCGGGCTTTTGGGCATTTGGCCCAGTCGTTCCGTGACATTTTTGGATAATCACGACACGGAATATCGCCGGGATTACGAGCACAGTTGTCACAATGACGGCACGCGCCATTTCCCCGGCGAAACGGTGGCGATGGGCTACGCCTACCTCCTGACGCATCCGGGTACGCCGTGCGTGTTTTGGTCGCACTTCTTCGATTGGGGCCAGCCGACGCGGCAGCGCATCGAACGTCTGCTTCACCTGCGCAAGCAGTGCGGCCTGCACGCGCGCAGCCACGTAGACATCCAGGAGGCCGGCCGCGGCTTGTACGCCGCCTTCATCGACGGCAAGGTGGCGATGAAATTGGGACGCCGTGGTTGGTCGCCCGGCAGCGGCTGGCACCTCGCCGTCGATGGCGACCGCTTCGCCGTCTGGCTGCGCGGCAACTGAGGGGGCCGCCGTCTGCGGGCCGGGCCTGCTTCTGTCGCTCGGCGCCCGGTCCGCGAACGGCCAACCCCTCTCGGGCGTCCCCTTCTAGAGAGGCTTTGTTCAAACCACGGGCGCCGTTTCCACTTCCGGGGCCAGGGCTTCGGAAGGGGCCGGCTCCGCGGGTTTGGCGTAAGAGCGGCCGGTCAGCAGCCCAAGTTTGAACCACAGCAGCGCGAGCACCCCAGCGGCGAAGACCATATCGCCGACCATGCGCAGCCAGCGCAGCTTCTGCATGGTCGGCGTTTGCAGAAACTCGGCGCTGCGAGCGTACCAAGTGCCCTCGTTGAGGGCTGCCCATGTTTGCGCCAGACCGATCGGCAGCAGACTGAGCACGACCATCAGCAGCAAACCGAGGTTCAAGGCCCAAAAGCTAAACCGGAGCGCTCCGCTGCGCCAGTCTTTGCCAGGCGCCAGACCGCGGAGGCAGAAGAGCATCAGGCCCAGTCCCAACATACCGTAGACGCCAAACAAAGCCGCGTGGCCATGCACGGGCGTGGTATTCAGGCCCTGCATGTAGTACAGGGCGATCGGCGGATTGATGAGGAAGCCAAAGAGGCCCGCGCCGATCAGGTTCCAGAAGGCCACAGCCACGAAGAAATAAATGGCCCAGCGGTAGCCGCCGACCCATTCCCGCAGCTGCGTCAGCCGAATGTTCTCCCAGGCTTCCAAGCCAATCAGTACCAAGGGCACCACTTCCAGGGCGCTGAAGGTCGCCCCCAGGGCCATGACGACACTGGGCGTGCCGGCGAAATACAGATGATGGAAGGTGCCGATGATGCCGCCAGCGAGGAACACGGAAGTCGAGAACAGGCTCGCTGACGTGGCCGTGCTCGTGCGGATCAGTTGCAGGCGGCAAAACAAGAAGGCGATGACCACCGTGGCGAAGACCTCGAAGAAGCCCTCGACCCACAGGTGTACCACCCACCAGCGCCAGTATTCCGCCAAGGCCAGGTGGGTGTTTTTCCAGATGCCCAGGCCGGCGCCATAGAACGAGGCGATGGCCAAGCTACTGATGAGGAACAGGGCCAGGAGGGAGCGGTGCTCGCCCGGGCGGCGCAGCGCGGGCCACAGCCCGCGCGTCATCAGGGCCAGCCAGATGAACAGCCCGGCCAACAGGAACAGTTGCCAGAAGCGGCCCAGATCGACGTACTCATAGCCCTGATGGCCGAACCAGAACCAGCTATCGCCGTGCAACTTCTGCTGCACGCTCAGCCATTCGCCGGCCAACGAGCCAAGGACGATCGTTACCAGGGCGACGAACAGCACGTTGACGAGGAAGCGTTGGCCCTTGGGCTCATGGCCGCCGACCGCCGGTGCCATGAACAGACCGGTGGCCAGCCAGGTAGTGGCGATCCAGAAGATGCCCAGCTGGGTATGCCAGGTCCGCGTCACCGAATAAGGAAGGACCTTATCAAGCGGGATGCCGTAGAAACCCGCGCCTTCGACGCCGTAATGAGCGGTGACCGCCCCCAGGCCGATTTGCAGCAGAAGGAGTGCGGCGGCCACGTAGAAATACTTCCGAGTGGCTTTCTGCGAGGGCGTGGGGAGGTCGCCCAGAAGCGGATCGCGAAGAGGCACTGCGGCCTGCTCTTCACCGTCACGCGGCAGCGAACCGAAGTACCAGATCATGCCGCCGATGCCGGCCAACAGCAGCACAAAGCTAAAGAGGCTCCAGATAACGGCGTCGGCGGTCGGCTTGTTGTCGATGAGCGGCTCGTGCGGCCAATTCTGCGTGTAACTGATGGCCAGGTCCGGCCGATTGGTGCCGCACGCCCAAGCCGTCCAGAAAAAGAAAGCGTTGAGGGCGCGTTGCCGTTCGGGATCGGTCAGGGTGCCGGCGGGAATGGCATACTCTGGGCGGCCCTTGGCAAACACGTCGGCGTAATGGGCGGCATTGGACGCGAATGCTTCGGCCCGCAGCGGCGGAAGAGTTAACGTGCCCGTGGCTGCATCGTAGGTGTTGGTGCGGACGAATTCCTTCAGGCGGCTGCGCAGGATCGCCTGGTCGTCGGACGACACCTCCTCAAAAGAAGCTGCTCCGCGCGCCTGGGCCCAGCGATCCAGGATGAAGAGCAATTCGCGGTGCAGCCAATCGGCAGACCAATCGGGAGCGATGTACGCCCCATGACCCCAGATGCTGCCGAGTTGCTGGCCGCCCAGCGACTGCCAGACATTTTGCCCCCTGCGGATGGTCTCGCCGTCGAAGAGGACGCGGCCGTCCGGAGTGCAGACCTTGTCGGGGATGGGCGGCGCCATCGAGGCGATCCGGAAGCCGTAGCCGCCTAGTACGGCGAAGGAGGCGAAAAAGACAAAAGCCAGGGCAATCCATAAACGTTTGTGCGGGGACTGCACGCGATTCATCATGAAACTCCTTGAAAGAAACGGGGAGCGAACGATGCAGGCCGTGAACCTGCATGACTCTGGACGCCTTACGCATCTGCTCTCGGTGGGCGAAGGTAGGTAATAGGGCGGTCCTGGCGCGCCGGTGGGCTGTTGAAAAGGGCGAAGGCAGGGCTCCGAAAATTCACCTCCTTTCGAATCGGCGGCGGGGCCAGGCCCATCGGCTTGCGCTGCCTCCACCGTCCGATTCAGGGCTAATGAAAGATATTTGGATAAACATATCCACTAAGTTAGCGAGGCACTCAACTATGTCAAGTGCGGATGAGAAAAAAAGTGTCTTTTTTTTCTTGGGCGAAGGATTATTTCTGGGGGCCGTTTGCTCTTCTGTTGGTGTATTCATTTCTTGCGCCGTTCCAGGAATTGTTTCAGCACTAGTGCTCCATTGTGTTCCTCATCGTGGGCGGCATAAACCAGGGTGACGGGGCCTTCCTTGGCTTTCTGCTTCAACAGGTTGATAGCGTCTTTCTTTTCCTTAAGTTCCTCGCGGTAGCGCCGCTGGAACTCTTTCCACCGCGCCGGATCGTGATGGAACCATTTGCGCAGCTCCGGGCTGGGCGCCACGTCCTTGAGCCACAGGTCTACGGCGGCCCGCTCTTTGCTGAGGCCGCGCGGCCAGAGTCGTTCTACCAGGATGCGGCAACCGTCCTCCGCAGACGGTTCCTCATACACTCGTTTCAGACGGAACATCGCAAACCTCCTTCTCACAAGCCGGCTTCGGCCAAACGGTCGAGGAACAGGCGTAAAGTACATCCGTCCGCCGTAATTCTACAACGCTGGGAGTCGACCGCTCGCCCAAAATCTGGCGATAGGTTCGTTTATCACCTTGTCATACCCTGACTCGGCAGGATATGCTGCAACGGGATGATCTTGGATCGCAGCTGTGGCTTTTTTGATTCGTTACGGAAGCGATCATGCCGGACGGCGAGAATTCGCAAGCGCGTCTCCTCGGGTCGGTTGCTGCTCCGCCCGAAGTGCTGCTCGTCTGTCCAGAGTGCCGTACCTCGTTTCGGCCTGGCGTCTTCGAGGCGCATTTGCGTCAGGTCCACCGCATCTATCAGTTCCGCGGCGTCCGCCGTTCCTTCAATGATACTTTCGCTGCCCTGCTGGATGCTCTTCTTCTCTCTCCCCCTGATGAGGAGGCATGGCGGATGTTGTCGGCTATCGCCGTCGAGGAGCACGGTTCGCGCGCCGACTATTTTCTGGCGTTGACGCTCGGGCAGCTACTAGAGCGTGTAGGGCCGGATCGCCAGACGGCCACGATCCATGCGCTGGGCGCGCTGATCGGTTGCGACGGGGCTGCCGGCTTGGCTGGGGTGTTGGCGTCCGGCCCTGAAATCCCCGCGCGCCAGTTGGCCCTTCTGATCTTCGCCCATCTGCCCCAGCCGATCGACGCTGCTCTGTTTGGGCCGCTTCGTCGTCTGCTGCGCGACCGCCGTCTGCCTATCGAGGCGCGGTTTGCCGCTCTCGCCGCTGCCCTGCGGACATTCGGCGAGGAGGAGCCGCTGGCCGAAGAGTTGCTGCGGACCCTGGTTCGCGGTCGGGGCAAGGCGAAGGCGATCGAACGGCTGCGTCGCTTCGAGAAATTGGCCGGCAAACATCCGGCCATCGATGCCCTGTGCGAAAAACTGGAAAATCGGCTGCGCATGAGTTGTCCACGCTGCGCTATCCAGCTGCGGCGGCGGAAGATGATTGAGCATTTATGGAACGAACATCGCCTTGTCTTAGAGGGCCGCCGCGTCCGGGAACCGTGGTCGCTGATCGAGGAATGGATCATCCAGTACCGCGAGCAACGAGGGCCGGAGTGGCTCGAACGCTGCCGGGCCTTGGTGCAACGCTTGGACACAGACGAAGATCTGCGGCGTTTTCAGCGTTTGCTGCTAGCGCACGGCGTCGCCGATGAGGAAGCCCGCCGTGCCGTGACCGCGGAGGCCGCCGAGCACCACGCCGCCTGCTGTCCGTGGTGCTACGGGTTGGTGCCGGTGCCTCGGGAAGTGCCGCCTTTGCGTCTCAATGTGTATCGCGGTCGTTTGTCTGCCGGCGGGTATTGTATCGAGGTGTCGGAGCGCGGGTTGCTCACCTCGCTGGACATTGTCACTCCCGAAAAGCGTATTTATCAAGGCCGGGAACCAGGGCAGCTGTTGACCCAGCGTGGGGCTGTGTGGGGCTTCGTCGGTCCCCTTGTTTTGCTGGCGCTGTTGGGCGCGTTCGGCATACTCGATCTCGGCGTTCGGCCGATTGGGCCCGTGTTCGCTCTCCTGTTGGGGGCACTGGCAGTCCACCTGTTGACATACTGGCTTTGGCGGCCGCGCGTGCCTGCCGCCGTTCGGGCACGCAATTATGCCTGGACGATCCTGGCCCCGCGCCTGCACGCGCAGGGGTTTTCTCTTGAGGATTCCGCTTTTCTGGCTGGATTGGCAAATGAGAGCGGGGCCGACGGTTATGGGGCGTTGCGCGCGCCCTTGCTGCCCGACTTGGTGAAGCGGACCGAGAACGCTTTGGCGATGGGGTTGGCTCCGTCCGGCCATCTCGCGGCCCTGCGACGGCTGCTGATTGAGGATGCCGTGGCACGGGGCGCCGATCCGGTGCCGCTAGTTTTCGATCTGTTGGCACGCTGCTTTGAAGGGCGCTTCTCGCTGCGCTTCGCCGACCACCTGCTGGCCGACTGGGAATCCCCGTGGTGGACGCCTGGCAATCTGGTGCGGCTGCGGATCCTGCTCTGCGATCGCGCTTTCGAGGCGGGCTTCGAGGTGCGCAATCTGCTCGATGCCGGCCAGCACGCACCCGCCTTGGGCCGCATTCTCGGCACGGACAAGGTGACTAATCTTGCCGCCCTGCGGCTGCTGTGGTCGTTGCGGCCGACGCGGCCGTGGGACCGCTGCGGCGATCCGCTGACCGTCTTCGATCTGGCCGCCGACCCCCAGGGCGCCGACCTGCTGGGCCGTTTCCCCGACTTGCTCTTGTGGCAGAGAGAACCGGAATGGCTCGTGGCCGCACCCGGCGACACGGAGCCGAAGCCGACCCAGATCCTCTTTTGCGTCCGCGGTGTGTTCTTGCAGGGCGTGCTCTTCTCCACGCCGCCCCACGTCGTCGAGGTCAACGCCCGCTGGCGCTACAACGATCTGATCCTCGGCGAGCAGCGCTTCCGTTCCTCCGCTCCTCTGGACATGCTGGCCCTGCGCATGGAGCGCTGGTTCCGCTACGCTTTCAGCGACTTCCTGCCAGCCCTACCGCGCGTTGAAAAATGGCAAGCGCCAGATCGTCTGGCCATTCTCCGGGCCTGGGGTGCGGTGTCGTGCCCGGAGTGCCACCGTCAATTGTTGCCACGCGTCGGCCAAGTCGGCATCCCCCTGGAAGAAACGAAGGGAGTATAAGGGCCAGCAGACATTCCCCTGGCGAGAGAAGGTTGGAGTGGAGGTAAGGACAAACGGACCAAGGAGTTCCGCTCTCCTATCCTAGCCCCCTACTAGGGGAGCGTGCTGTCTGGCAGCGCTTAGCCCCCGTGGCCGCCGTGGCAGGCGTGTAACGGATCTGTCTTCAGTCATCAGCTTTTCAGCGGCGTTTTGACCATTGTGTCACCAATTCATTAACGATAGTGGCCAGCAGCAGGGCGCCGCCGATGACAGTGTACTCCAGGTCGCTGCCGATATGGACGTTGTACGTACAGATTTGTTGCAACAAGGGTAGCACTGCCGCGCCCAGAACGATGCCGGGAATGGTGCCTTGGCCGCCGCGCAGATTGCATCCGCCCAGCACGGCCCCGGTGATGGCGTACAACTCCAACAAAGAACCGGCGCTGCTGGGCGTGGCATTGCGGTACATCAGAAAAAACACTAAGCCACCCAGGCCAGCCAGCGTCGAACAGATTACATAAGCCGCGATCTTGTAGCGCGCGGTGGCGATGCCAGCATAACGCGCCGCCTGTTCGTTGTTGCCGATGGCAAACCAGTAGCGGCCATAGACGCTTGCGTGCAAGAGCACCGCCAAGACGAGCGCTACCAGGGCCATCCAAAGCAGGATGTGGGGAAAACCTATCATGCGGCCACTGACGAGCAAAGCGCGCAGAGCGGTAGTGTGCGGATCGAAAGGCAACGCCAAAGCTCCGGGACTCAGCCAGCGCGCCAAGCCGCGATACATGAACAGGCCGCACAGCGTCACCAGAAACGGTTGCAGATGCAAGCGTGTGATGAGCAAGCCATGAAACAATCCGATCTGCGAAGCGAAGCCCAGCAACACCAGCATGGCCGCCCACGCCGGTACGTGCTGTCCAGGGAGATAACGATAACAAGCCCAGGTCAGTCCCGCACCAGGAAGCAAAGAGAGCAAGACAGCGATACGGCGTGGAACGCCCGCAGCCGACGCTAACGCGGAACCGAGCAGCACGCCGTCTCCCCCCAGGCAGATGGCCAACGGGATTGTTTGCCGTGCCGATAGTGGGCCGTTCAAAAGCAGTCCGAAATAGACGGCCGTCAAGCCCAGGAGAGAGCCGATCGACAGATCAATACCGCCGGAAACGATAAGCACGCCAATGCCCAGAGTAGGGATGCCGTAATAGCCCAGTCGTTCGGCCAAGGTTTGGTGGTTGCGTAAGGAGCGCGCCGGCGGGAATGATCCCATCAGGACCGCATAGACGAGCAATACCATCAGCAGTACGCCCAGCAATCGCGTCATTTTCGGAGTTCTCCACGTTTAACTGTTTAACGGCGAGCGTGGCCGGCCGCGCTCGCCTGCGGCTCGCGGCTAAACAGTGGTGCCGTCGGTGGCCGCGCTCGCCTGCGGCTCGCGGCTAAACAGTGGTG
>JAJPIY010000409.1 GCA_021324515.1 Planctomycetota bacterium | reverse complement strand
CGCTGCGGGCTAGGAGGACGTTGTTAGTCCAACGCAGGCGGAATCGTCTAAGAGAAGAGAGATTACGCTTGCCATTATTCGGCAAACTTTGAGACAATCGAGGATGAAGCCATGTCCACGGCGGCGCTGCCGTGGCCGCAACCAAGGAAGCAGGGAGAATCACGCCAATGTCGTGGAATGCACGTCGCGCCTCTATTGTCCTGCTGCCGCTGATCTTTGCTTGCTTTGCCGTCTGGCTGGAGCCAGGGCGTGCCCAAGTCACAAAAGAGAAGGTAAAGATCCTTCCTGTTCCTCCTGTGCCACCTCCCGCAGCGGCGAAAGGAGGCCCGGCGCCGGTTGCGCCGCCGGGTGGCAACATAGACCCCGATGGCTTTCTCAAAAACGGCATCCATCTCGTCAAAGACGAAAAAGGCCGCGGCAAGCAGATTGAGGCCGCCATTGATTACATCAACGATGAGAACTGGGCCACGGCCGTCGAACGCTTACAGAAACTCTTGGAAATCGACGAAGACGTTTTCGTGCGTCTCAAGCGTAAGAACGCCGAAGGCCGCGAGGTCTACGTCTGGTCAGCGCCAAGCAGGAAGCGGATCGCCTCCTCGGTTCGTTACCGCCAGCGGGGATGGATTTCTACAAAGCGACCTACGGCGCCAAGGCGGCCGAACTACTCAAGAAGGCCAAGCAAAATGGCGATCCCGGCCTGCTCAACGAGATCATGAAAAAGTACGCCCATACCGATGCGGGGGCCGAGGCCATCAAACTCCTGGGCGATTACAAATTCGATCGCGGCGAATACATGCCTGCTCTGTTGTGCTACAGCAAACTGATCCATCGGCTCGGTACAGACAAGGCGCCGGTCACGCTCTTGGCCAAAGCAGCATGGGCCGCTCATCTGGCGCCGCCTTCGGTGTCCTCGGAACAAAGCTACACGGTGACAGCTGCTACCGTGTTCAGCGAAAAAGAGCTGTGGAAGCTGTTGCGCGCCCGCACCCGTGAAGTGCAGTTCGGCGAGCAGGTCATCTCGGTTGACGATCTGCAAGAGTACGTCGCCAAGCGTGGGCGTTCGCGTCTGGAGCCCAACGCCGCAGAGCCCTTGCTTTATCGTGCTACTCCCAGCCGCAGCAATCAACTGATGGGCGGCCCTGCCTTCATGACGCGCGAATGGGGCGTTTCGCTGCTAGATGAAGCGAGAGACAGCAGCAGCGTCCTCTCCGCTGCGCGCGATCACCTCCGCAGGGCCAAAGACGCTCTGAAAACTCAGAACCAGCCCATTATTCCCGCCTTTTCACCCATCGCTTTGTCGGTCCTCGATCGAAAGGGCGAGAGGATACCTCTGCTTATCTACAAGAACTTCTTTGGCGTTACGGCTGTCGACCTGCGCAATGGCGCCCTGTGCTGGACGTCTCCTTCCGACTGGAGTTTGCAGCGTATGTTGGGCCAGGGCGACACTAAGAAAAGCGCTGTGGCCGGATGGCTCAATTATTATCAGGAACAACACCCGCAAATCCTTTTCGAGAACTCTACGGTCAGTACGCTTAGCACCGATGGTCAATTTGTTTATGTGGTTGAGGATTTTGCCGTCCCCCCGTCGCCGCAACCGAACTTCCATAACGGCATGATTATTCCTGGCGGGTTACCAAATAATCTCCATCTCAGCCCGGAACTGGAGAACGCCGTGGCGCACAATCGGCTGTATGCGTACAGCCTGGCTCAGAATTCCGGCAAGTTAACCTGGTCTCTGGGTACGGAAGAGAAAGATCCGCTGCTCGATCACTACTTCCTGGGGCCGCCTTTGCCTTTGGCCGGCAAACTTTACCTGCTGGCCGACAAGCAACAGGAAATCCGCCTGATCTGCCTGGATCCCTCGGCACTGGCCAAAGACAACCGCAACATTGCCGGCGCCATCGTCTCCATACAGACCTTGGGCATGACGCAGGAGAAAATGCAGAACGATCCGTTGCGCCGAACCTGGGCCGCCCATTTGGCCTACGGCGAAGGCATCCTCGTCTGCCCGACCAACGCCGGCGCCGTCTTCGGCGTCAATCTGCTGGAAAACAGCCTGGTCTGGGCTTATCCCTACCGCGACAAAAATGACGTCCGCGAGTTGTCGCCCCAAGAGGGGATGCGAAGACGCATGATTCGCGGCGGCATCATCATTGAGCAGCCTCAAACGGCCGGCAATTCGCATAACCAGTGGAAGGTCACCGCGCCCATCATCGCCGACGGCAAGGTGGTTTTCACCGCCCCCGACGCCCACTCTATCCACTGCATCAACCTGCGCGACGGCTCGCCGATCTGGCACTTTCCAAAGCACGAGGAAGACCTTTACCTAGGCAATATCTACAACGGCAAGGTGCTGGTCGTCGGCAAGAAAAGCGTCCGCGCCCTCAGCCTGTCCAACGGCGAAACGCTGTGGACGCTGGAGACGGGCACGCCTTCGGGCCAAGGCATCGGCAGCGACAACATTTACTATTTGCCGCTCAAGGATAGCGGCAAAGGCAAGGAGGAGCCGCAAATCGTCGGTATCGACATGGACCGCGGCAAGATCATCTCCCGCAGCAAGTCCCGGCCCAGCGAACCCGATAAGAGCGACGCCGACGTGCCCGGCAATTTGATCTTCGCCGAGGGCAAAGTCGTTTCCGTCACTCCTTTTGGGAAAGGCGATCACGAATGCGAAGGCGAGATCGTCGCTTATCCGCAGCTTAAGGTCAAGCTTGCAGAGATGGACGATTTGATCGCCAAAAATCCTAACGACGCCAACGCTTTGACTGAGCGCGGCGAATTGCGCCTGGACAAGGGCGACTTGGCGGGGGCGATCGACGACCTGAGCAGCGCCCTCAAGAGCAATCCGAGCAAGGAAACCCGCAACAAGGCCCGTACCAAACTGTATGACACGCTGACGGCTTACATCGCCGATCATTTCAATGAGGCCGAGAAATATCTCAAGGACTATGAAGAGCTATGCTCGCTCGATCTGGATGCGGCAGAGGGAAAAGAACGGGCCAAGCTCGAAGCTGAGCAGCGGCGGCGGCGGGCCACCTACTTGTGGTTGGTCGGCAAGGGCCGCGAAGAGCAAGGACGTCTTGTGGAAGCGTTCGAGAAATATCAGCAGTTCGCTCAAGAAGCCGGCAAGCAGTCGGAGTTGGTGCCCGCCGTCGATGATCAGCAGGTCAAGGCCGCTCCGGATGTTTGGTCGCGTGGCCGCATCCTCGCCATGATGAACAATGCTACACCGGAGAATCGGCGGCCGCTGGAAAAACGGATCGCTGACAAATGGGACCAACTCCGCCAGACCAACGACCTTCAGGAACTGCGCGCGTTCGTGCGCATGTTCGGTTCCCTATCTGAGGCCGGCAAAGAAGCGCGCCTGGAGTTGGCTGAACGGCTCATGGAGATGAAAGATAGCGATACCGAGCATCCGCTTTTAGAGGCCGAGCTGGAGTTGAATCAGTTTCGCACCGGCCGGCACCGTCCGGAATTAGCCGCTCGCGCCACAGAAGCATTGGCCCGGCTGTACACCCGCAAAGGGCTGCTCGAAGATGCCGCCTCCTGTTACCGCAAGCTCGTCACCGAGTATGCCACTATCGTCATCCGCGACGGCAAGACCGGTCGGCAGATTTATGATGACGACGCCGCCACAGACAAGCGCTTGCTCCCGTACCTCGACGACCCGCTGCCGCTCGGCTCCGTGCGGAAGTTCGGCGTCAAAACGGAGAAAAACTCCTTCCCGGTGCCCTACGATGGTCAACTCTTCCAGTTCGAGCAGAACGGCGAACGGCTGCCGTTCTTCCGCCATCACATTATTGGCCTAAACCTCCGCGACAGCTGCTTCGTGCTCCTCGATCGCCACTTGGAAGACAGCCGCCAGTTGCCCAGGGAAGTATGGTCGCAGGCATTGCCGGATAAGGGGTTCGCGGAGTTCATCGCGCAACGGCAACCCCAATTCCAACAACCCTTTATTGTTGGGCCGGGCGGCATGATGGTCTCGAACAATCATAGTCCTTATATCCGCCTCTCCTATGAGACGGTGGGACATCTCCTCATCCTGCCCTTGGGGCAGCGGATTCTTGGCCTCGATCCGGTCAATCACCGTTTGCTTTGGAAGTACGACCTTTTGCAAGACGCCTCCGATTCCCAGACGAGGGGAGGGGCCGTGGGGCGACCCAAGCCGACCTCTTTGATGCCTGATCCCCAGGACAACACCCAACTGTTGATGACCTACAACGATGGGTGGGTGCAGCGCCTCGGCCAGATTAGTCCGTTCCAAGGACAGACTATCTGTATTCAAACGCCCAAGACGCTCAGCGCCCTGGACCCGCTGACCGGTCGAATTCTGTGGTCGCGCATGGATGTTCTTCCGCGCAATTATCTCTTTGCCGACGAGGATTATGTCTTTGTTGTCGAATTGGATAATCAGAACACGCCGAACGCGACGCGGGTCTTTCGCGCCGCCGACGGCATCAGCGTCAAAGCGCCCGACTTCGCTGCCCTGTTCGCCAAACGGCTGCAAGTGCTCGGCCGTTATCTGCTGCTCGCCGAGACCGGACCTACCAACAGCGTGGAGGTTCGGCTCTACGACATGGCGGCCGGTCAGGACGTGTGGAAGCAGAAATATCCCGCTCGTTCGATCGTGGCGCGCAGCGAAGACGCCGGCCTGACGGGCATTGTCGAACCCGACGGCAAGGTCCATGTCATCGATTTGCGGGCGCGCAAGGAAGTGATGACCGGGCAACTGTCGGAGCCGACGGAACAGCTCAAGAACGTCCAGAGTTTTTATCTCTTGGCCGATCGCCAATATTACTATTTCGCCTCGCAAACGGCGACCCCGAACGGCTTGCCGCAGTTGGCCAGCGCCATCTGGCCCAATCGCGGAATGAGGGAAGTGCCAATCAGCGGCTACCTTCATGCGTTCTCGCGCCGAGACGGAAGTTACTGGAACTCGCGCATCGATGAGCCGCAACATTTGCTTCTGGAGCAATTCCAAGATCTGCCTCTTGTGTTCCTGGCCGCGCGGTCTCTCGATCCAACTGCTGCCCTGGGCGGCCTGCCGCCGGGCGTGAGAATACGCGGAAGAGGCGATAACACCAACGAGGTCAAAGTCCTCAGCATCCACAAGGGCACAGGCAAATTGGTCTGCAATGAGAAATTACCGGCAAACAGTACGACAAACTTCTTCGGTATACGCATCGACCCGCGGACCAACACGGTGGAGTTGTTGAGTCCGCAATGGAAGATCATTCACTATCCGATAACAGAAGACACGAAAAACGCCCAACCGAACGCCGAGACCTCCTCGCGGCAGAGTGGGCAAACATTGGGGCCTGGGCCTGCGCTTCTTCACCCCACCCTCGATCGCACCCGCATTCGGGCTATTTCCGCCCCTTTGCCGCCGGGGTGAGGAGCGGTCTCTGAATCGGGGAGCGGAACCTGTCAACGTCCCTGGTTTTGGGAACCAGAGCATTGGCATGCCCGCTCGCCTGTCAGGAATTGCAGCGGCGATCGTCCTATATAAGGAACACCTGGCGAATTGTTCGTTGGGTTGGGTAGACAAGGAGTCGCATTGTCATGCGCTTTTGGTTGCCTTACTGGGGTTTGATGCTCTCTGTGCTCTTGTCGACGCCGGCGGTGCGTGCCGACGAAATGTCGCCGGAGCAGCGTAAAGCCGTGCGTAAAGGGCTGGAATGGCTAGCCAGAAACCAACACAAGGACGGCCACTGGAGCGACCAATATCCTGTCAGCATGACCGCCCTTTCCGGCATGGCTCTGCTGATGGAAGGCAGCACGATCCGCGAGGGCAAGTACAAGGACAACATCCGCCGCGCCGTTGATTGGCTGATGGCCCATTCTCAGCCCAATGGCCTGATCGGCAATCCCAACATGCCAGGCGAGGCCGGCCGTTATATGTACGGTCACGGCTTCGGCACGCTTTTTCTTTCCTGTGTGGTGGGCGAAGAAGAAGAGAGCGACCGCCGCCGCCGCTTGGTGGACATTCTCGAACGCGCCTGCAAGTTCTCGCACGCGGCCCAGACCAATCGCGGCGGCTGGGGCTACATCTCGGCGCGCGAAGGCGGCAACTTCGATGAAGGCTCGGTGACGATCACGCAAGTCCAGGCGCTGCGGGCGGCACGCAATGCCGGCATCGCCGTGCCACAGGAAGCTATCAAAATGGCCCAGAAGTACCTCAGCGATTCGACCGACAGCAGCGGCGGCGTGGTCTACAGTCTGGGCAGCGGCATGGCGGCCGGTGGCGGTCGGCCGGCCCTCACAGCGGCGGCCATCGCCTGCGGATTTAGCTTCGGCGATTACAATTCGCCGCTTATCAAAAAATGGTTCAAGTTCTGCCAACAACATCTGCAAGGCCTCGGCGGCGCTCGCATGGGACATGACGAGTACACGCACTATTATTATGCGCAAGCGATCTACATGCTCGGTGAAGACGGCTATATGCGCCTTTTCCCTAACTCCAAGCCCAGTGAACGCCTGACGTGGAGCGGCTACAAGAAAGAGAATTTCCCCAACATAATTAGCTCCCAATCCAGCGACGGCAGTTGGTCCGGCGGCATGGTCGGGGCCAACTTCATCACGCCGGTGTATCTGACCATCCTGCAACTGGATAACGCCGCTTTGCCGATTTACCAACGCTAACCGACTGACCCGGCGAACAGGGTCGCCTTGGCCCCCGAAGGGTTTTCTCGGGGCGCTAACGCAACCCCGCTCGCCCAACTCTTTTCCTGAAAGAGGACCGCATGAACGAGACAATGAACCAAGCTGCTGAGATTAGCCCTGATGATCTGGAATCCGTCCGTCGCCTGCGCGATGCCTTCGACAATATCAAAAAACAGTTGAGCCGCATCATCGTCGGTCAAGACCAAGTCATTGAGGAATTGCTGATCGCGCTTTTCAGCAAAGGCCATTGCATCCTCGAAGGTGTGCCCGGATTGGCCAAAACACTCATGATCTCGACGTTGTCGCGCTCGCTGTCCTTGGCCTTCAGCCGCATCCAGTTCACGCCCGACTTGATGCCGGCGGACATCACCGGTACCGAGGTCATCGAAGAGAACCGCTCGACCGGCCAACGTGAGTTCAAATTTATTCCCGGCCCCCTGTTTGCCAACGTCATTCTCGCCGATGAGATCAACCGCACGCCGCCGAAAACACAGGCCGCCCTACTCGAAGCCATGCAGGAACGGCAAGTGACCGTCGGACGGGTCCGTCATCGCCTCGATGCGCCGTTCTTCGTCTTGGCCACTCAAAACCCCATCGAACAAGAAGGCACTTATCCGCTGCCGGAAGCCCAGCAAGACCGCTTCATGTTCAAGGTGTTCGTGCGCTATCCCAAGTTTGAGGAGGAGTTCGAGATCGCTCGGCGCACCACGTCGCTGCAAGACGACACGGTCGATGCGGTGTTGAGCGGCGAGCAGATTTTAGAGTTGCAAAATCTGGTGCGCCGCGTGCCGGTCAGCGATCATGTCATCCGTTATACATTGGCGCTGGTGCGGCAAACGCGCGTCGGCGAGCCGGGCGTGCCCAAGTTCATCCGCGAATGGTTATCCTGGGGCGCTGGTCCGCGGGCCGTGCAGTATCTCATTCTCGGCGGCAAGGCCCGCGCTCTGTTGCATGGCCGCGTCCATGTCCAAACAGAGGATATTCAAGCACTGGCCTATCCGGTGTTGCGGCATCGCATTCTCACTAACTTCACCGCGGCCTCGGAAGGCATCACCGCCGACACGGTCATCAAGAAACTGATTGAGGAAACGCCCTCCAAGGACGGCGAGTTGACCCGCGATGAACGGTTCAAGAAGATTTTTGCATCCTAGGAACAACCCCCGCAAGCGAGCGGCGGGGTTTATCAAGCGAGCGGCGGGGTTTATCCCCGCCGCCGGGACGCCGCCGGGATAAACCCGGCGGCTCGCCGATAAAGGAGCGATTACTGTGGCCATAAAAGAAGACGATCCGCGTCGCTTTCTCCATCCCGCAACCATCGCCAAAATCTCGCGGCTTGACGTGCGCGCTCGTCAGGTGGTCGAAGGCTTTCTCGCTGGCATGCATAAAAGCCCGCTGTTTGGGCACTCTATCGAATTCGTGCAGCACCGCGAATATACTCCCGGCGACGATATCCGTCACCTCGATTGGAAAGTGTGGTCGAAAACGGATCGCTTTTATATCAAACAATACGAAGCGGAAACCAATCTGCGCTGTACACTGGTTGTCGATGTCAGCGAATCGATGCATTACGGCCGCGGCGCTCTCAACAAGTACAACTACGGCTGCACCATCGCCGCTTGCCTGGCCTATTTGCTGCTGCGCCAGCAAGATGCCGTCGGCGCTATCACTTTCGATGCAGACGTGCGCCAGATCGTGCCGTCGCGCAGTCAAGTAACACATATCGACGCCATCTGCAACGCTATGCATGTCAGCACGCCGCGCGATAAAACCGACATCGAACGCATCCTCCGCCGTGTCACCGAAACCATTCCTCAGCGCGGCATGATCGTCCTCATCTCCGATTTCTTGGTCGATCGAGGACCGCTCCTGAAGGGCCTGGAAATGCTATGCCAGCGACGGCATGACATCTTGGTCTTCCACGTTCTCGACGACGACGAAGTCACGTTCCCATTTACGGGGGCCACCCGCTTCGAGGGTATGGAGGAACTGCCGCATTTGTTGTGTGATCCGCGCGCTCTGCGGGATGGTTATCTGGAAGCGTTGGAAGAATATTTGATCGAAGTACGGCGCGGTTGCACGCGGCTGGGCATCGATTATCAACTGGTGCGCACCGGCGATTATCTCGATGCCGTGTTGTCCAAATTCCTCAGTCACCGCCTGGCCGACCGCACCACCACGGTGCGCAGCCGCGGACCTGTTTAGCGAGAAGAGCGACCTGCAAAGGTTTGTGAGATATGGATCTTTTTCTGCATCCTTGGTTTATGGTTGCCGGCGGACTGCTGGTCAGCGCGCCGATCCTCATCCATCTCATCAATCGTATGCGCTTCAAGCGCATTCGCTGGGCAGCGATGGAGTTTTTGCTCAAATCGCAAAAACGCAATCGTCGTCGGCTCATCATCGAGCAGATGGTCCTCTTGGCGTTGCGTTGTCTGCTGGTGCTTTTGACTGGCTTTCTCGTGGCCCGCTTCGTCGGCGCCCGGCCGACTGGACAAGAGACCACACATATCGTCATCCTCGATGACACGCCCAGCATGGCCGACCAGTTCACAGAAAAAGGGCCGAAAACCAACTCCTTTGCGGTGGCCCGCGAACAGATCAAACTGCTGGCCCACAGCGCCGCCCAATCGCCGATGCATCAGCAGATGCGCATTTACCTCTTGTCCGATCTCGATACGGTACTATTCGACCAACGCCTCAACGAGCGCTCCGTCGATGCCATTGACGAAAAGCTGCGCAATATCAAACCGTCAGCCCTGCACATCGATCCGATTGCAGGCATCAATAAGGGACAAGTGCTCTTCAACGACGTGGCCCAGGGGCAGAAAGTCTTGCATCTGGTCAGCGATTTCCGCGACATAGACTGGAGCGGCCCCGGCGCCGAGGAACTGAACAAGGCCATCGAGAAATTGGTCGAGTCCGGTATTCACCTGAGTTTGATCGACACCGCCCATCCGTATCGCGGATCGTCGCGGCAAGTGGCCCTCCATCACGACAACCTGGCCATCACGGACCTGCACGCCGAAGCGCGCGTCGTCGCGGAGGGCGTCGAGACCGAGTTCAGCGTCACCATTCACAATTACAGCTCCAGCGACAAAAAGACGTTCTTGCACATCAAGGTAGACGGCGATGTGCGCAAGGGCTTCTCCGGTTCCCGGCCCATCGACCGCGTTCCTGCCGAGGACAGCGTGACGGAGAAGTTTACGCTGATTTTCACCAAGAAAAAACCGTCGCTGCCGATCAGCCCCAGCGATTTGCCGGAAGACCGGGAACGCAAACGGCGGCTCGATCAGGAATTTGTGCAAGTGACGGCGGAACTCGAGCCGGAAGAAGCCGGCTTGCAAACGGACAACATCCGCGACATGGTGGTAGAGGTGCGTAAGCGCGTGCCCACCTTGGTTGTGGATGGGACCGGCCAAGATCCCGACCTCGATGGGGGCGATTTGAAGCACTTGCGCGCTGCCTACGAAGCGGCACGCTCTTACGAAATCGAGCGCTGCAAAGTGGACGATCTCGACAAAATCAGCCTCGCATTGTATCCTACCGTCATCTTCCTTAACGTCGGCGAGATCAAAAGCATAAAGACGCTCCAAAAAGTGCAAGAATACGTCCAGCACGGCGGCAGTTTGTGCTTCTTCCTCGGCGATAAAGTACGGCCAGCCTTCTACAACGATACGCTGTTCAAGAAATTCGACGGCCTGTTTCCGGTATTGATCGAAAGCAAACCGTTCGATCCGCTCAATCCCGATGGCCGGGAAACCCCCGAACAGCGCGAGGAAAAGGCCAAGGACCGACTGCGCTTCGATGAACAGCCGAAACTGCTCTTCCGCGATCCCAAGCACGAGGCCGTCAAGACGTTGGCGGAATATCGTTCGGGATTGCGTTACCTGAGCATCGATCGCTACTTCAAGGCGTTGCCACGTTCGCGCTGGGATCCAGAACCGACAAGCGGCGTGCGGGCTGAAGAGCTGATTGTCTTGCCTAACAGCGAGACGACGGATAATCCCGGCTACCGCAGCCATGCTGTGGAGTTGGGCCGCAAGCTCGTCGAGCACATTCGCCAGCTGGCCATCGAGGAGCCGAATACCTTCACGCGCTACCTGGAGCCGGCCGAACGCTACCAGCGGATGATCCGCGACGCTCTGACCAAACCCTATCTGTCGAATGTGGTGCGCGCCCTCGATGCGCTGCGGCATGATCACGGCGTCGAGAACGATCCCCAACGGCCGGACATGGAAACCCTCTGGGCGCATCCCAAGATGAAAGCGTTGGCCGCGGAATTCGACGAATATCGCGCGGCCATCGAGTTCGGCGATCCCCTGGTGGTGGCTCGCAGGTACGGCAAGGGCCGCGTCTGCGCTGTACTGACCAGCGCCGGCACCGCCACACACTGGAACGATTGGGGCAGTGGTCTGGCATCGTGGAGCTACACTCCCTTCCTCATGGATTTACAGCGTTGGCTCATCAGTTCCGGCGACGACCTCAACCGCATCGTCGGCGAGCCGGTCCAGATGGAACTCGACGCCGCCCGCTATCAGCCCAAGATGAAAATGACCTTTTTGCCGCAACGCGATCTCGATACGAGCAGAATTGAGGAACAGGTCAAGCCGCAGCAGGTCGAGCAGTCGCTGCCGATGAAAGACCATCTACTGACCGTGGATTTCCGCGATACGCGCGAACCGGGTGTCTATACCTTCGAGTTTTATCCCACCAGCAAGGAGGCCGTCGGGCAAACAGAAGTGCACTCGTATGCCTTCAACCTCGATGCCGGCAAGGAAAGCGACCTGCGCCGCGCCGCGCGCGACAAGTTGGAGTCCCCACGTGCTCGAGAGAGCCGGGCCGGAACTATCCTGTTGCGTTCGCCCGGCGATACCTACGAAGAGTACAAAAACAAGATGCCCGACGCCTCGGAATCGCCGTGGGTGTATTTATTTTTCCTCTTGGTCCTCGTGGTGGAGCAAGCGCTGGCCGTGCATTTGAGCTTTCATTTGAAAGGCAAGGAAACCGTGCCCGGAGCAACGGCGGCGCAGGCGCCGGCCGCCGCAGCTTAAGGCCCTGTCCTCGGAGGGGAGCACGCCAGCCCCCGGAGCCAATCGGAGAGGGGCTGGGCTTCCTACTTAGAGGAGTGCTAAGGACAATAGAGCATTATGAACGAAGCTAATAATATTTCGACCTATCAGGAATACGTCTTGCGGCGCTTGAGCGAACCGTTGACGGTGCGCGGCCACGATTTTCCCAGTTGGTTGTGGTTGTTGGTCCTTGGTGCTGTGCTCCTGGTTGGCTTAGTCTACATCGTGTGGATGTACGCCAAAGACAGCCGCGGCGTCGGGCCGGGGTGGGCCGTCTTCCTGGGCACACTCCGTGCATGCGTCTATGTCATCTTGGCTGGGGTTTTCCTGCTGCCTGCCAAGCAGACCTGGGAAGAAACACGCGTTCTGGGCAAAGTGCTGGTCCTGGTCGATACTTCGGCGAGCATGACGAAAGTAATAGATGATGTTCCGAGCGGCCGGACGGATGAGAAGACGCCCACCCGGCAAGACAAGGTATATGCTTTTCTGACCAAGGACGGAAACAAGTTTCTTACGGATTTAGAGGCGAAAAATCCGGTGTGGCTGTTTCGCTTTGCCAGCCGGCTCGACGAAAATTACCTCCTTTTCAAAGACGGCCGTAACTGGACGCGCCAGGAGTGGGAAGAATTCACACGCAACGCCGAGCTGCCCGAACCTAAGCTCCTGCCGGCCGAATATCTGCAAGCCTGGCTCCATCCGGAGGCCAAGGTCGAACCGCCTGCGGAATGGGGTGAGGAAAATCGAGCGCGCTTGCACCAACTCGAGGCGCTGACTCAGAAACTCCGCGAAGCGGGTTACTTCTCCGGCACCAACCTGGGCAGCGCGGTGCTGTCGCTGGTCAACCGCGAGCTGAACGGGCGAGTGCAGGGCATCGTCATTATCACCGATGGCCGCAGCACCGAAGGATCGCCCAAGACATTCGCCGACATTGAGACGCGGGCCAAGTCGGCGCACATTCCTATCTTCGTCGTCGGCGTCGGCCAGGAGAGGCCGCAGGTCAAAATCGACATCGTGGACCTGCGCGTACCCGAACAGGTGCAGCCGGAAGACAAGTTCCGCGCTGTCGTCGAGCTGCAAGGCGAAGGACTACCCGACAAACCGGTCAAGGTGTTTCTCGACATCACGCATACCGT
>JAJPIY010000410.1 GCA_021324515.1 Planctomycetota bacterium | reverse complement strand
GACGCGACGGCAGATAATCTGGCCGCCGCGATGCGGACCATGAGCAACTGCTTTAACAAAGCCTTAGCCCTTCTCGGCTTGCCCCAGCTTGAATAAATGAACGGCCCCCTGGTGAACGGCAGACTCCAGTGGGGAGTTGCTCTTGACATTCGGAAGCTTCGGGGCTACGTTCCGCCGACTTTTCTTCGGCAAGAGCGAGCACTGCCGACGCAGGCGCGCCGGCCAAGAGCACGATACGCTGGGGTTGGGGCGTCGTGTGAAGGGAATCACACGGGGGAGGATAATATGATGGGCAAGATGCCCTTAGCTGGCCTGATCGGGGCATGGGGTCTCGGCATGTTGTTGACAGGATGCAACTGCTGCAATAGGAACGGCGCCAGGCCCTCCTATGCTGGTGGAAGAGCGGAAACGAGTATGGGCCTCTTCAGTGGCCAGCATCCGCGGAACCAAAGCACGACCATACCCACTCCTCTCGAAGATGCGACGGGGAAATCGCTGGTGTCGCCGGCTTCAACCGGCTCCGACGCGGGCTTCATTCCGCGCGGAAGCAGCAGTGCTTCTGCCGCAGGTATGACCACGCCCAGCAGCTCCGGCAATATGACGCCGATGAGCAGCAGCTCCTCAGCGCCGGCAAACAACAGCTCCCCTACACCACTGAGTGCGAATACGACCAATCCGAGCGCCCTCTCCAGTTCGCTGAGTAATAGTAATTCCGCCTGGTCTACGCCGCCCCCTGGCGCTGGCAGCAATTCCTTGCCGTCTTCGCCGATCCAACAAGTCAGCCATCGGACAAGCGATTCGCCCCATTCGTCCAACGGGAAGGCCCCAGCCTCCTCTTCCACCGACAGCGATGGGACTCCCTATTTGCCGTCAAAAGGTCCGAGCCGCATCATCCCCGCGCCCCCTTCTCCTACAGATTCGTACACGCCCACACCTGGCAGCAAAGCGAGCAGCACTCCAACGAAGAATTCCACGAGCAGCACGAAGCAGCAGCCGTCGTCGTCTCTGTCTTCGCCGTCGCCCTCTCCGCCGACCGACAATACGAGCCTCCTAAGCGATCCTCCGCCGAACGTAAACCTGAAATCGACCTCGAACCTCTCCAGCTCCAGTGCTTCGTCATCCACAAGTTCCAGCAGCCCGTTGATTGGGCCGGGTTACCTGAAATAAGGGCGAGAAAAAGGCGCTCGGTTAGCGGCACTTTGTTAAAAGCGTCGCTAACCGAGCAGCCGCGCCCGGATCGCTTCGGGAATGTCGATGGATTCTAACTCCTGAGTCCCTGGCCGCACACGACAGCACACGGCGCTAAGGCGTCCCTTGGCTACTAGCTTGCCCTGATGAGTGAAGGTAAACGTGTACGTGACCGACTTGCGGCCGACGCGCTCGACCTGGACCTCAATATCCACCACATCGTCAAAACGCAGCGGATGCAGAAAATCGCACATCGCCGAGACGCGCGGGAAGCTGATCGTCTCCGCGCCCTGCATCATCGTCACCGACAGACCGCGCTCGCGTAGAAACGCTACCTCGGCGAACTCCATGTAGCGGAAGTAATTGCTGAAATGGATGATGCCCGCCATGTCGGTGTCGGCGAAATCGACGCGGCGACTGATGCGAAATGGTTCGGACATGAACGATCCTCAACAGGTTAATTGTGACGGCCTGCGATGTCTCGCAGACAGGGCGTCCCCCTCAAGACACGTAATGAGCATAAAGCGCGGCCGTCTCTGCGGCCATGCGGTCGGCATGGAAGCGTGCATGGACCGCTTCCTTGCCCTTGCTTCCCAACTCTCGGCGATGGGCGGGATTGTCGAACAGCTGCCGCACGGCGTGGGCCAGATCGTGCGGATCTCCCGGCTCAACGAGCAATCCGCCGCCGGTTGCTTCAAGCAACTCCGGAAACGCCCCATGGCGCGGCTGCACCACCGGCACACCGTTGGCCAACGCCTCCAATACGTACAGCCCTTTCGGCTCACGGTAGACCGTGGGCACCGATAAGACATCGATGTTGTGGAAGAACTGCACTTTGCTCTCGTGGTCGGGCGCTTCGACATGGAGAAAATGGTCTTGCAGGCGCCACTGGGTAATTTTCTTGCGAATGTCTGCGAAATAGGCATGGTGGGCGCCGCCAAGCCAGCCGGAAACGTGCAGCCGGCATTGCTCTGTGCCTGGGGTTTGTTTGAACAGGCGAAACGCCTCGGTCAGAATGTGCAGTCCTTTTTCGGGACAAATGCGGGCGAAATAACCGACCGTAAAAGGCCGTTGGTGTTCCGGACGCGGTCCACCGTGGCCGGCAAGGTTCAGGCCCGGATAGACAATGTGGATGCGCGAACGGGGGATGGTGAGATAATCGGCCATGAAATCGGCATAGTAGGCGCAAGTGGCCACGAAGCCGTCAATATCGCGGCAATGAAGGCGGACCAGGGCGAGGCAGCGGCTGCGGTGCGATTCGGGCAGTGATTCGAGAAAAACGTCGTCGCCCTGAAGTGAGCATAAGATCGGCACGCGCAGCCGGCGTTTCATCGCGGGAACCAAACCGGACAGGAGCGCAGCCGTTAGATGCACCAATTGTGGTTTGACGTGTTCGGCCAACCAGGTGACGAGTTTATCTACCTCCTTGCGCTGATGACCGTGTTCGCCTTCGAGAACAGAGACGGTCAAATCGCCGAGGTCCGCCGCTTCCGTTTTGACGGCGAAGCGCGATACCCAGCGCAACAAGGGCCGGGCGTCAAACAGACGATCGACGAACCACGGTGTATGGCGAAAGAGACCGATTTTCTCCTGAAGATAGACGTTAATGCCGCCGAGAAAAACGCGCTTGCAGCTGACATCCGGCTCATCGGTGCGGAGGGGGGTATACGTGGGCACCAGGAGCGCATCGTGTCCCTGGCGGATGAGGGCGGCCACCAAGGTATTGTCGTGCAGACAGGAGCCGCAAAACATGCCGCCGGCCCCCGCAGTGATATAGGCGATGCGCATACCGTCACCGGCTACTCAGTCAAGGTCCGCTCCTTCGGTTCGGGCAGGAAAAAGCAAGCCAGCGAGCCAACCAGATAGACGAACAAAGCCACCAAAGCGGCGGTATAGGCCATTTTGGTTGGCGCTTCTGAGCCAGGGATAAAGGGTTGGACTGCCAATCTTTGGGCCACCCACGCGAACGAGGTGCCAATCATCCGTCCGCCGATGTTGGCGGCAAAACTTTCGCCGGTGCCGCGCAGGTGGACCGGGTAGACCAGCGGCAAATAATTGCCCCAGAAGCTGAATTGCGCCACGGTGAACAGACCAGCAACAAAGATGCCGGCATAGAGCCAAGTCAGGCTGTTGACGGCCGGCAAGGCGAAAACCAAGGGCACCAGCACCAGACCGGGCAACTGAAAGACACGCAGAAGGCGGCGACGGCTGACAATCCTTACTGCCAACACAGCCAACAAAAAACGCCCTACCAGACCGCCAATCTCCTGGATGGTCTGGACGGTGGAAGCCACGTCTTGTTCCGTCCTTTTCTGCGCTTGGAGCTGGGCCTTTCGGATCTCTTGGTCGCTTTTTTGACCTTGCAGGCGGTGGGCGATCTCTTGGCGTTGCTGCGCCACCTTTTCCCGCACTTCGGGCAGGCCGGGCACCATTTGTGGCGTTTGCTGGATCGCTCCGAAGGCTGCCCCGTAGCTACAGGCGAACATGAGCGTGGTAACGATGGTGGTGTGCCGCAATTCGGGAGCAAATAAGGCGAGGATACTCGGACGTTTCAGGGTGCCTGCGTCCTTCTTTTTCTTCCATACTGGCGATTCGGGCAGAAAAGGACGGACCAGGACAAGAGGAATAGCGGGAATTAACCCAGACATGAGCGTGTAGCGCCACGGTGCATGGGTATCCGCGATGTTGCCTGCCCACGACGTCAGCACGGTGGGTATAACCAGGGCGGGCAAGCTCCCTGCGGTCAGCACAGCCAGTTTGTTGGCGCCAGCCACCATTAAGCCGCCGATCGACGAGAAGGCTTGCGTGTAACCCAGGACGCTTTCGCGCTCGCGCGGCGTGGGGAACAATTCCGCCAACCAAGCCACCGCCGCCACGAACTCCACGCACACGCCGATGAAGGTGGTGCAACGCAGCAAAAGCAGCATCTCAATGGAAGTCGAATAGCCGGCGGCAAAGGCCGACAAAGCGTATAGCAAAATGCTCCACGTCAACACGCGCCTTCGCCCCAGCAAGTCGGTCAGATAGCCGCCCAACAAACCGAAGATGCCGCCAGCAAAAGCGGGAACATAGAACAGCCGGCCCGCCCAGAGGGCGAACTCTTCCGTGCCCGGCTGCGCCCCGGTCAATTCAATCAAGGCAGGGCGGACGATAAGGGGAAGCACCAGGAGTTCGTAAATATCGAAGGCGAACCCAATGGCGGCCAGGGACACGATCAGCCAATGCGTCCATGTCCATTTCCCCGGCGTGCTGCCGCCCGCATCAGGAAGCGTGCTGTCTTGGAAGGAAGGGTCCGGCACAGTCTCTTCTCCCGAAGTTGCGGCGAACGGCCTGGGGCAAGCTGGCTGGTGTTGTTTCTCGATCAGCCGACTCACCTCGGCCGTCCACCTAGCAAATGTAGCTATTCCGGTGCTACGATCTCCAACAATTCCACGGCCGGCTGTTCGTCGCAATGGATCAAAGCGAAGCGGCCATAGGTAGGCCGAGGACCATCAAGCCCAAACCATTGCATCATCGCCGGTCCGGGTATCACCCGCAGAAACGCCGTCGGCTCGATGCGCCGCAGTACATTGGCCTCGATCAAGATTCGCCCCAGCGGCGTCTGCCCAGCGAGGATTTTTTCACGGACTTCCTCGCTGCAATAGCGAAACTGGACGCGCATCAAGCCGAACATCACCACACGCTTGGTCCGCTGGAGCGTCAGCAGGATTTTCCGCGCATAGGAATCGCCGGCCACGCGATATTCCAACACTTGGACATCGACGGCATCGCCATGATACGCCTCCACGGTGACCGTCATGTGATGTTCGTGAACGAGCAAGCCGTGATAGGGCTGCGGCACTCGTCCAGGCGGCACCAATTCGCCGCGCGTCATGTACTCAGCCGGGGGAAACAAGGCGAACAAGCCCTGCACATCGGTGCCGGCGGGATCGGGAGGAAAATTCATACCGATAATTGTATCAGAGGCGGGACGGCCGGCCCTGCCGCCGGCGCGGGATGGTCCAGCACACTATCGACCAGGTAATAAAGCAACTCGCGCAGCTCGGTGGGCTGAACATCATCGGCGACAGCTTCGGCACGGGCACGATATTTCTCGACGAGCTTCTCGGCTTTCACGAAAACCTGCGCCGTGGCGAACAGCTGCCGCACACGTTCGAGAGTAGCTGCAGCGGCGTCTTTGTCGGGGCGGCGTTGGATCAGACCTAATAATTCCTCGCGCTCTGCCGGTGTCGAGCCTTCGAGGGCCAAGGCCAACAGCAGCGTCGGCCGCGCCGCCAATACGTCCTGACCGGCGATCAATTTGTTGTCGTCGTCGCCGGCCCAGTCTTTCAGGTCGTTGAGGATCTGAAAGGCAATGCCGAGGTTTTTGCTGAAATCGGCGACGGCCTTTTCGTAATGGTCGGCTGGCCCTGCCAGCCGCAGCCCAGCGTATAACGCCGCCTCGAAAGCCGGGGCCGTCTTGAGAGCATAAATCTTGAGGGCATCCAGCGCCGTCAAGGTCTTATCACGGGCATCACGCCAAAGCAACTCCGCCCCCTGACCTTCCGATAATTTCAAGTGCGCATCGGATAATTTGTTGAGGATGTCGGCGACACAATCGCCGCCCAATTCTTTGCGCTGACGGCTGACCAGACGATAGCCAAGTCCGATGAGATAATCGCCGATGTTGATGGCGGCGCCGACACCGTACTGGCGGTGCAGCGTGGTGCGGCCATAGCGGAAGGTATCGTCGTCTTCAATATCGTCATGAACCAGCGAGGCCTTGTGAAACGCCTCGATGGCCAGCGCCGTGCGCCGCACGGCATCCGGCAGCGCGCAGCCCTCAGCGGAAAGAGTGCCGGGCGCTCCCTTAAGAGCGTCGTAAGCGGCGAGCGTGATGAACGGCCGCGAACGCTTGCCGCCCTGGCCCATCCAGTCGTAAGCGATGGTTTCGTGTTGCACCAATGGTTCTTGGCGAGCGGGATCGCGTAAGCACCCGGAGAACTCTTCTCGGGGCGCTGACGCGACTTCGCTCGCCGCCCGTGTGCGCGGCGCCAGCCGACTCAATTCCGGCTCTTCGCAGATCTGGTGTGCTAAGCGTAATAGATGCACGAACGTCTTGGTCCGGGTGGGCGGCGGCGGCGTCTGCAAATCGATCAATTCAGCGACCCAATCGTCATCAACGGAGGTGCTTTTGCAGTTGCTCGACAACAGCGGCGCTGCCACGCAGGGAATGCCGGCCAAGAGAACCTTATCGAGCGCCTTTTCCAGCACGTTCAGGCAAGCGACACCGACAATCGCATCAACATGGCCGCTGACGATGATTTTGAGGACGATCGGCGTCCCCTCGGAAACCAGCACTTTGTAGCCGAGGTTCTCGGCCCGGGTCTTGAAATCGGCGATGGAGCACGCCCCGCACTTGCGGCAATCCAGACCCAATTCGTCATAATCGGCGGGGCACCCCTCGGCGTGCTTGAGGCAATGCGGCAGCAACAGCAGACGCCGTTTGAAATCGATGGCTTGGACCTGTTCTCGCCAGAACTCATTGGCGATACATACCATTGTGAAGCCGAGGTACTGCTCGCCCAGCTCCATGCTGCGCAGCAAGTCTTCGCCTTTTTTCTGCAACTCTGCCTTGGTAAAAGGCCGGCTGCGATCGAGGGTCTTACCGAAGCGAGCCGCTTCGGCCCGGATGCGATCGCGCAGCGCGCGCGTCTCCGGCACGACTTTGAGATGAGCGGTGCTGGGTCGTTTGTCTTTCTTTTCGGCTTGAAGCTCGGCAGTGGCAGTCACGTTCCATTCCTCAGTGAGTTCACGTCGTCAGGGAAGATTATCGGGAAAGACAGCCCAAAAGCTAGTAGCCCGAAACAGGAAAGTCGCCCTAAAAACTGGCCCGCTTGCTCCTTTAGACGAACTGCCGCGCTGCCTTATTCATGCGTTCCTGGAGCCGACGCGAACTTGCGCCGCGCTCGGCCAAGTGCTGCTACGCTAAAAATGACCGGATACAGTTTCTCGAAATACCACAGTTTGGCGAAGTAGAACCCGATCGGCGTCGGCTGGGCCAATCCGCCGGATTCGATGCGTTCGATTAGCCAGGCCAAACCGCGCTCGACCGCCGCCTCCGCCGACGGCCCGGCATCGAGCAGCACTTCCACGGCCAAGGCCGTTTCCTCGATGCTGGAAGGCGTGTTCACCGCCCCGCCCCAACCGCCATCGGCATTTTGAGCGGACAACAGCCAGGCGATGCCACGCTGCGCCGGCTCACTGGTCATCCGGTCGAGATCACGATAGGCGGCCAACACACGGGCAGTGCCGTAGGTGGGGGCCTCGTCGTCTGGGGCGTATTGATTGCCGAACCAGAGAGGGTCCCAGGAGCCGTCGGGACGCTGATGCCGTTCGAGATAGACGAGGCCGTTGTCATAAAGTGATTCAAGACGATCTCCTATCTTGTTGATTTCCTTCGGAGGTACAGAACGGGTGTCATACCAGGGGGCCAAGGCGCGCAAGGTGTGCGCCGTCAAGTCGCAGCCGCTACGGTCAAACGGCAAGTGGCCCCAACCGCGACAGAAAGTCGGTATGCCGCCATCCCGATTTTGCAGTCCTCCCAGCCAGAGGAAGCCGTCCCGGAACGCACGAATGCTCATGAAATCCCGCTGACCCAACGCCCGCTCCAGATGATACAACGCTAGCAGGGTTCCCGCAGTATCATCGGCATCCGGTACGCCGCCTGGCAAATCGGTCCATGCCCAGCCGCCGGCATCGGCCCCGGTATAGGGATGGCGTTGCTTGTACTGCTGCCGCAACAACCAGGCACGCAATTGGTCTTTGCGATCCAGTTTGTCCAATTCTCCCGCCGCCGCCAGTGCGTTTACGGCAAGCGTCGTCAGCCACGTCGCCAGGTTCGTGTCAATCGGCCAGCTGCCGTCGGGCCGTACCGAGTTGACCAGAAACGCGACGCACTTGCTCACGACCGGATGGTCCGCCCGACCGATACTCGCCAGGGCCATCGTCACGAAACTCGTGAGCGGCGCTGCTTCAAGAAAGCCGCCGCTGGACGGTTGGATTTTCTGTAATACCCGCAGGCTTTTGCCAATGGCCAGGTGACGGACCAAGCGCATCAGCGGATTGCACGGCGGCCGATGATGATGCACCGCTTGTCCAATGGCGATGAGCGCCGGCAGCGCATAGCTGACAACCGGGATACGCAAAAAGCGAAACCATGACTGCGGAAAACACGCCAGCTCGAACGGCAGCGACGGCACTTCGCACCAGGGAACCAAACCGGCCAGCGCGCTCGTCATCAAAATCGGCACGGAGAAGGTGCGGTCCTTGCCATAGCGCGCACGGATCGCCTCGGCCACATCTTCCGCTGTCTTGCCGTAGCGCGCATGCAGCCATTCTTCGCTGCGCCGCAGCACTTCGGCATGATCCGCGGCTGCTCCCGTCAGATGAAATGCGGCCCGGCACAGCATGGTCGTCGAGATGTTGCTGAAACTGCGGATGGTGTCGCCCCAGCCGCCATCCGCGTTTTGGTTCGCAGCCAGCCAATGGATTCCGCCGGAGATAAGCGAATCGAAGGAACCATGCGCTGTGCTTGCTTTCCGCACCAGGGCAAGGGCACTGACGGCGGTAGCAGTAGATAGGGCCGAGGTGGATAATTCGCCGACCCAATGACCTTCGGGGGTGCGTTCGGCGAGGAGGGCCGCGAGGGCAATTTGGTAAGCGGATTCCAGACAGCCGACATCAACGCGGTTCATCAGCCTGGGACCCCACTTAACCGCCATTGCCGGAGGAAGAGGTTCCTGGACTGGCGCCCGCGTAATCAAGGGAAACGATCAACAGCGGCTCGAGCCAGGCGACGCTTTCATCCTGGGGACTGATGACAAGCACTCGCCGATTAGAGACAGCGACAAAATCTGGATGCGGCACAGCGAGCTGACGCCCATCCGCCAGTCGAAAGACGAAAGGTTCGAAAGGCTGCTTGTGTAGGGCTTCACGAATCACATTCACATCCATAAGCTGCCTCAAATCTCCAGATTATCCAGCGCATCCATCAGCTTATCGAGATCGTCCTTCGGTCCTTTGGGTTTGTGGGCCTGGCGCTTGGGGATGCCCACGGTCATGCCGACCGCCTGTCGGCCGTCGGCGACCAATTCGCGGTCGCGCTCCTGAGCGGCGATAGCTAGTGCATCGTCGCCGCCGAATAGCTTGCTCAGGTCGATCTTCAGACCGCCGATATTGCCCACGGGAGCGCCAGCGATGGCCGGGGTCTTGTAATCGGGGAACATGATGGCCTGTTCGGGGCAGACGCGGCTGCACGCTGGGCAGCCACGCTTGCAGTTGTCCTGGTTCTCGACAAAGATGCGGTCCAGCTGGTCCACGCTGTAGACGCCGAACAGGCAAAAATCAAGGCACTCCATGCAATTGGTGCAACGGCTATAGTCGATGACTGGATACCAGCGCCGCGCCGGCGGCTGCAACAACTGCTCGGCGGTGAACTGCACCGGCGGCTTGGCTGGCTCCTCGTCGCGGAGATAGCGGCCCAGCTGCACCAGCGCCGGTTGCCCTTGGGCCGCGGCCTCCCGCTGCGCCTCACGCCGTTGGCGGCACTCGGCGGCGATGCGGCGCACTTCCTGGACGTAGATTTCATAGTTAGGGTGATCGCGCAGGTCGAGGCAATAGATCCAGCGGGGCGGCACATCGACCGAGCCGATACCCTTGGGCGGCCCTGGCTCGCCTTCTTCCTCCTCATCGACTTCCGCCGGCGGCGTAATCTGATTGGCGCCATAATGGCCCTTAATGCCGTCGCGGTCGAGCAGCCAAAAAGCAGCGCGGGGATACATCCAGGCCAGCACGACCATGTCGCCCTGGATCGATTCCAGGAACAGCCGCCCGCTATGCTCCGGCCCCAGATCGTACAGATAGGGCACGATCGACACATCCAGGCCCGGCTCCATGAGGAGTGCCGCGGTAATGCTTTCCTCAAGGGCGCGGCGGGTCGGGTTTTTGCCCTGCGCCTGCGATAGAACGACCGTCAGACGTTGTCGGCTCATGATGTCGTCAATCCTCGATGTTGATCTTGCCCTTGATGAGACGCTGGGTCTTTTCCCAGTTATCCGCTAGAAATTGGTAGTATTCCTCCACTGTCCACAGCGGCGCGCTGTCGCAATCCATGTCGAACAGCCAGCCTTCGCCGTAGCCGTCTACGTTGATGCCGCACGGATCGTTCAGCAGTTCCGGATTGAAGGCCACGATGGCGCCGGCCAGCGGTGCAAACAGGTCGGAAACAGCCTTGGAGGTCTCAATATGGCCGATCTGCTGAAGCTGTTCGACGCGGTCCCCCGGACTCACCTGCCAATCGAGAAAATACACGTCCTGCATCAACCGGATGGCGTAGGACGTGAAACCGAAACGAGCGCGTCCGTCCTGCAAAAGACGGCACCACATATGATTGCGCGCATAGCGCAGCTCTCTCGGCAATACGGCGGCGAACTTGCCCATCCAGAACGTCCGGTCTTCCGGCATATAAACCCCACTGCGGCTCAGGTGTAGCGGCTGCCCCGGTGCTGCGGATCAAAAAATACTGGCAACAGCCGATCCACCTGCAACAGCCCCTTGCGCGTCAGCTCCACACCCTCGGCAGTGCGGATCAAATTTCCTTCGTTTGCCAGCTGCTCGAAACCATCGCGGAACGTCTCCCAGATGTCCGTGCCGAATTTGTGTCGGAAATAGGCGGTCTCAAGCCGTCCCGTTTTCAGCTGCAAAATCATCTCGCGGATGAGGCGATGGCGTGGTTCAACCGGCAAAGCCCGGCCAAGCGGCAGCTCGCCGCGCCGCAGCATCTCGACGTAGTGCTCCCAGGTATCGACGTTTTGCAGGTGAACGCCGTGGACGTGGCCGAACGAGGCGACGCCGGCGCCGAACATATCGGCGCCGTGCCAAAGAGCATCGCGGTAGACGAAACGGGTACGGCGGCGGTCTTTGACCAGGGTGTAGGCGCTTGATACTTCGTAGCCGGCCGCGAGCAGCGCATCGAAAGCGTAATTAACCCAGGCGCGCTTGGTCGGCCAATCAGCAATGTTCATCGGCTCATCCTGGCCGATTAGCCGCAACTCCTTCGAAAACGTGGTGTTATAAGGCAACTCCATCTGATAGATCGTGACGCTGTCGGGCGCCAGGGCCAACGTCTTGGCGATGCACTCTTTCCAATTGTCCCAATTCTCCCCGACCATGCCGGCGATAAGGTCGATGTTGATCTGCTCGAAACCCAGGTCACGCGCCCAGCCATAGGCACGATAGATCTCGTCTTCGAGATGCGCCCGGCCGTTGAATTCGAGAATTTTCGGATCGAAATTCTCCACGCCGAGGCTGAGCCGCGTCACGCCCAGCTCACGCAGCGCTTCGAGCTTGTGCTGCTGCAAGGTGCCCGGCTCGCACTCGAAGGTTACTTCTTCGGCGCCCTGCCACGGCAGCACTGCCTGCAAACGCTGCATCAGGCTCCGCAACTGGGTCGCGCTCAGGTAGGAAGGCGTACCACCTCCGAAATAAACGAACGTTAGCGGACGGCCGCCGACGAGCGGGGCACGGCTGTACAGTGTTACTTCGTGAACCAGAGCGTCGAGATACGTTTCGACATCGCGGGCGTTCTTATCGGTGTAGACACGGAAGTAGCAGAATTTGCAGCGCTTGCGGCAGAAGGGGATGTGCAGATACAGGCCCAGCGGCGTATCCGGTTCGGGGACCGTATTGAGAGCGGCGTGGGCGGCGGGCAAGTAGGCCGGCTTCCAGAAGGAAAACGGCGGATAGTTGGCGACGAAGTAATTGCCCAGGCCGGTTTTCTCTTGGGTAGTTTCCGTCATCAGTGGTCCCTGGATCAAGGCAGGCGCGGGGACGGGTCCATTGGCAGCTTCTACTTCTTCTTATGGTACAGGGGGGAAAAAACGAAGCAAGCCGATCCTGTGGCAGCGTATGGGCGCTCTTCCCCGTTTGTGCTAGCTGACGAAATGCCCTCCTCCACTTGTGGAGAGGGCGTTTTGTCAGCTAGCGGCAACGGTTTTGCAGCGGAATTTTATCGGTCCCTAAGAGGTGTGGTTCAGGTTGGGCCTTCGGTATCGTGGGTGAATTCGCGCAAGTGCAGGCGCGTCTGATGCTCTTGGGCCTCTCTTCCGCTGATGGTCCTTCCATGCATGTAATCGCGTTGCCAGCCACGTTTCACCGCGTCGGGTTGCAAGCGTGCCAAGTCGGCGTTGAAGGTGGAGCGTGATTTCTCCCATTCCCGATACTCACGGGCCAGTTCCGGATTGTCGTCGAGCGGCACATACACAGGGTCCAGTTGTTCAGCCACACCGCGTGGCAACGGCACGATCATACAAATAGGCTCGCCACGCTCAAAATGAACAGTGTGATAAGGCCGCGTCATCTTCCAGTTCATGGTAAACGTGGCCGACAGCCAATCGGTTTCCACTATGCCCTCCAACGGCTGCACACCGTCTTTGATGTAGTTGCTCGGTCCCTTGACCCAGAGGTTGATGCCGCGCGGCGTGCGGAACAGATAGGGGATGGAGAAGGTGATGACACCGTTGCCGAAATGGCTGGTGATGCGGGCATCGCTTTGGACCACAGGACTGGGCTGATCGGCTGACACCACAATCGGCGCGAAGAAGCCGGACAAACCCGTTGTCTCAGCCGGCGAACCGAAGGTGATTTGCAGGTTTTCCTTGCCGAGTCCGCCGTCCCAGTAGGCGGTGAACGAGGCCGGACAAGGGACCCACCAGCCGGCTTGATTGGCGATCACCAACGGCAGACAGCGGTACGGAGCGCGCTGGGGAGCAATATCCATCCACGTCCGATCCACCGGCGCGGTGCGCAAGCGCATGTCGGCGGCCTGATGCAACTCGTAAGCAATCAGACGAGGCTGTTTCTCGCTCATGTTCCGGACCTTTGGGATTTACTCGCGCTGGGGCAAAGGTTTATCCAGGATCGCCGTGTACGGTGTTTCGTCCTGGGAGGTAATGTAACCGCGTGACATCTGCCCTGCCAGCGGATTATACACGATATGAAACGCGCCCGAAGGGGCGAGGACGATTGCCCCGCCTTCGGCGCCGGCCTTCTGCAATTGCTCGTTAATGACCGCTTCCGCCGCTTCTTTCACGGAACAGCGAGTGTACTTGACGCGTGCTGTGATGTCATGGGCGACGGCATAGCGGATGAAATATTCGCCCCAGCCGGTACAGGAGACGGCGCAGGTATCATTATCGGCATAGGTGCCGGCGCCGAGGATCGGCGTATCGCCGACGCGGCCGGACCATTTATTGGTCATCCCGCCGGTGGAAGTGCCTGCCGCTAAATTGCCGTCGCCGTCGAGGGCCACGGCGCCGACGGTGCCGAAGTGCCGTTGCCGTGCGGGCGCGGCCGCGCCGGGCTGGCGCTGCTTCGCTTCTTTTTTCAGGGCGTCTTGCAATTCCTTCCAGCGCTGCTCGGTCCAGAAATAATCTGGATGAACAATATCGAGTTTATGCTTGATGGCGAATAGTTCAGCGCCGCGGCCGATCAACAAGACATGAGGCGAATGCTCCATAACGGCGCGGGCGGCGCTGATGGGATTTTTGACGATGGTAACGCCGGCAACGGCGCCGGCTTTTTTGTCTTTGCCTTCCATGATGGCGGCGTCGAGTTCATTGCGCCCCTCGTGGGTGAATACGGCGCCCTTGCCCGCGTTGAACAGCGGCGAATCTTCCAGCACGCGGATGGCCGCCTCCACCGCGTCGATGCTTGCGCCTTTTTTCCCTTCTTTCAGACGTGCGTAGCCACGCCGCAGGGCTTCGGCCAGCACCTCCTTGTGCTGCTTCTCTAGCTCCGGCGTCATTTTTTCCGGCAGATCGCCTTCGCCGCCATGAATGACGAGGACCAGCTTGCGCGGCAGCGGCGGCTTTGGCCCGCCCGCGGCCAGCAGCCAGACTGCTAGCGGCAGGACCAGCGCCAGACTCAGCAAAGGAAAACGCATCCCTGTCCCCATGAGAACGACCTCCCGTAGGGCAAACGGCCGTGTTTCGCCATCAGTATCTCCCGATGCCAGCGCCGACGCAAGAGCGCTCCTCTCATGGTGCTTTAATCCCTGACGGGTATAGTAACTAAGGTGACGAAGGCCCGTTGGCACTGCCTCCATTCAGAGTATGGCGAAGAGAGAACCTGTCATGCGCGTGTTGCTTATCGAAGACCATAAACCGCTCGTCCGCGCCCTTCGGCAAGGGTTGGAAGAAGAAGGTTTCGCCGTCGATGTGGCCACGGACGGTACGGAGGGCGATTTCAAGGCGCGTACCGCCGAATACGATGTCATCATTCTCGACCTCATGCTGCCCAAGACCGACGGCCTGTCGCTGTTGCAGCGTTGGCGCAAGGACGGCCTGACCACCCATATTCTTGTGCTGACGGCCCGCGGCAACATGGAGGACAAGGTCAAGGGACTCGATCTTGGCGCGGACGACTACATGACCAAGCCGTTTGAGTTGGAAGAATTGTTGGCTCGTCTCCGCGCCCTCATCCGCCGCGGCCATCAGGTCAAAAGCCCTCTTATCCGCGTCTATGACCTGGAGATTGACACCGCCAGCCGTACCGTCAAGCGCGGCGGTCAACCCATCCACCTGACGCCGCGCGAATATGCTTTGTTGGAGTTCCTCGCCTTTCATCGCGGCAAGATCACCACGCGCTCGATGATCTGGGAACACCTGTACGACGACCGCGACGAGACCACTTCCAACGTAGTTGATGTTTACATTCGCTATTTGCGTAATAAGATAGATAAAGGCTTCGACCCACCTCTCATCCTGACTCGCTGGGGCGAAGGCTACATGCTACGAGGCGACGACGAATCATGAAATCGATTCGCTTATCGCTCATGGTCTATTTTTTGGCCTTGTTGGCAGTGGCGTTGTTGGCGGCGTCGCTGCTGGTTCATCGTATCGCCGATCAGACGCTGCAAGCCAAGCAAGAAGCGATGAGTCAGCTCATCGAAAAGCGCTACCACGAGCGCTGCGAAAAGGAGACGGCGCGCCTGGATGCGGATTTACTCTCGCAGGCACAGTTGCTGGCACGCCTGGTACAAGTACAATTTGACCGCTATCGTCCCGACCTTGTCCAGCCCTGTTTCCGGCTGGGCGTGCTCACGAGCAGTCTTAGTCCAAACGGCCATGTCCTGGCGCCAACGTGGCTTGCCGAAGGAGAGCGCGGATCACGGTGGGCGCCGCCCAGCTCCGTTTACCTGGAGTTTCGCCATCATCTTCCGCTTCCCGCCCCCCAAATCCGCTTGGAAGCATTGGATCTTCCTCACGACATTCAGTCTGGCGAATATTTCTTCCAGATCGATAGCCCACCCGGCAATCCTTACCGTTCGAACTCCTTAGGAGAGCAAAAGTTTCCGCTGGAGACATCGCTTTTCAAGCCCGACGATGTTTTTCATTGGGTCTACGACGATCTTGTATTGGAACCGGATAAGCCGATTCGGCGCGTGGTCTTGCAGGCATCCGGTGTGGGCCAGGTGTTCCGGCCACGACACCCCCAGCCAAGCCCGGCGGAGGGACGAGAGCCCCCCCGTTCGGTGCAGGTGTTCCGCGGACCGACTATTTACGTCCACTGCGCCGCAAGGACGGACAAGCGCGACGCTGCACTGGCGCAATTTCGCCAGGAGCGAGACGAGGAAATCCAGAACGTCAAAGCACAAACGAACCGATCGCTTCACGAGTTGCGGCTCTGGCTGTTGGGCATCAGTCTGACTGTCTTTGCCGCTACGGCGGCCGGTACTTACGGGCTGGTGCGCTTAGGGCTGTCGCCGTTGCGGCGGCTGTCCTATGCGGTCAGTCAAGTGTCTTCCAAAGACTTCCGCCTGCCGTTGGACGATCGGCCCTTGCCCCTGGAATTACGGCCTATCGTCCGACGCTTGGCCACCACGCTCGATCAGCTCAAACGCGCCTTCGCTCGGGAAAAACAAGCGGCAGCCGACATCTCTCACGAACTGCGTACGCCGTTGGCCGCCCTGCTGACCACCACCGAACTGGCTTTGCGCAAACCCCGCTCTCCGGAACACTACCGGGAGTTGCTCGGTGACGTTCACGCCAGCGCCCAGCAAATGAATCAGATCGTCGAACGCCTTCTGACTTTGGCCCGTCTTGATGCCGGCGTGGATCGGCTGCGCATCCAGTCGGTCGATGTCGCCGCTTTGGCCCAGCAGTGTGCCGACGTGGTACGGCCGCTGGCCGAGGCGCGTGGCTTGACGTTGACCGTGAAGAATGGCTCAGCAGCCGTCAACGGCGCCGGCGGCGATGGCGCCGGCTTGGTGCATACAGACCCCGACAAGCTGCGTGAGATCGTCTCCAATTTGCTGCACAATGCCATTCAGTACAATCGACCCGGCGGCGCCATTGATCTGCGCGTAGCACGCCGAGACGGCACACTGGAAGTCGAGGTGCAGGACACCGGCATCGGCATTGCCGCCGAGGCGCGCGAACGCATTTTCGAGCGCTTCTATCGGGCGGATCCTTCGCGCGGCGGCGACGACCTGCACGCCGGCTTGGGATTGGCCATCGTCAAGGAATACATCGACCTGATGGATGGTTCCATCGCTGTCGAAAGCACCGAAGGCCAAGGCAGCACTTTCCGCGTCCGATTGCCGGTCGGTTAAACCACTTTTCGTTTAGAAGCGGTTTCAAAAGCTGGCCGGGTTCCTATAGCAGCTGTATGTACAAGCAGCTGTCCAAGGAAACCCGGCCATGGATACTCTACTGACTGACGAATT
>JAJPIY010000039.1 GCA_021324515.1 Planctomycetota bacterium | reverse complement strand
CTCCCTCAAAGAGCCGCCGTTGACGGCCTGGAACATCACCGTGGCCTGGTTCCCTTTCGTGCTGATGTCGATTTTGCTCTTGCTGACGGGATTGGTGCGCCAGCGTGAAGGAGAACGCCAAACGCTCGGCCCGGTGCAAATCGGCCCCCTCGCTACCAATTACCTTATCCCCGTCCCCGGGTTGGATAAGCAATCGTTCCGTGACGCCCGCCTCCAAGAGGGCAACGGCCCGGCGGTGAAAGCCGAGGAGGCCCTCTTCAACTTCGCCTGGTTGACGGCGCCCGGCTCGGCCGTGTTCGTTGCTGCTCTCCTCTCGATGGCGCTGTTGCGCATGAACCAACGCCAAATCGGCTGGGTGTTCAAGAGAACATTCCTTCACATGAAAATTCCGATCCCGACGATCTGTTTCATGCTGGGACTCAGTTATGTAACGCGCTACGCCGGCATGGATGCCACGCTCGGCTTCGCCTTCGCCAATTCGGGGATGTTGTATCCGTTCTTCGCTCCGCTGTTGGGCTGGCTGGGCGTGTTCCTGACCGGCACCGATGCCGGCAGCAACGCCCTGTTCGGCAGCTTGCAAAAGATCACGGCCACGCAGATTTATGGCCCCGCCATGTTTCCCCATCTGGATTTGCCGCAATTGCAAGTGCTTATCTGCACGTCCAACAGCACCGGTGGCGTCATGGGCAAAATGATTGACGCCCAGAGCATTGTGGTGGCGACTGCAGCGACGAATCAGCTTGGCAAGGAAGCGGACATTTTCAAGGCTGTACTTTGGCACAGCATCTTGCTCGCGGTCGTAGTGGGGCTGCTCACATTGCTGCAAGCGTATGTATTCCCATTCACGCAGATGGTGCCGCATCCATCCAGATGATGCGCTGGCCTCAAAGGGGAGGGAGCACCCGAGGGCGAGCGGGGGGTGTGAACCCCCCGGTTGTGCTACCGGGGGGGTGAACCCCCCGCTCGCCCTGGGATTCTACCGGGGGGTTGACACCCCCCGCTCGCCCTCGGGACGCGGACGCAACCCCGCTCGTCCCAATCGAGCGGCATACCTTCACGCGGATTCGCCTTGGCTGATCGAGCATCTACCGCTATAAGAGCCAACCACGCGCCGGGCCGTTCGCGTCGGCGCCGGCACCTCGAAGCAGCGGAGGAGAACAAGGATGGTCCGAAAATGTCCGAATGCCTGGCGCTCGATGATGTGCGCCTTGGCCGTGTTGTTCAGTGCCGACGTCGTCCGCGCTGGCGACAGCGAAACACGCGAATTCATCGTCAAGGTCGATGGCAAGCCGTCGGGCCATGCCCACATGACCATTCAGCGACACGAGGATGGCGCCACCACCGTTTCCTGCGATACCAATGTGCGCGTCAAGGTCTTGATTAAGACGTACACGTACACCTGCCGGACGCAAGAGACCTGGAAGGACGGCCGCTTGCAACAACTTGCCAGCCAATGTAACGACGATGGCAAACAATTTCAGGTGTCGGCAGTTGCTCAAGCGGACGGCATTCACGTGCGCGTCAATGGGCGGGAGCACGTGGCTAAGGCAGAAGCGTGGGTGTCGAGTTACTGGACCTTGCCAGACGCTAAGCTGCGCGAAGGGGTCATTCCTGTCATAGACGCCGACAACGGCCGCGACATGCAGGGCCGCTTGCAATTCATCGGCACGGCCCAGATCTCCGTAGCGGGGCAAGTGCAAAATGTCCAGCACTATCGTTTCAACGGCCCCAACTGCATCGAGCTTTACTACGATGGCGAGCAGCGCTTGGTACGCCAGGATTGGGTTGAGGACGGCCATCCCACCTCCCTGGAATTGGCCCGCATCCGGCGTTGACGCGCCGGCAGAAGCGCTCTTGTCAAAAATGCGGCCAAGAGGGTAACTTCCGTTTCGCTGTAAGCCGTAGGCGAGCGTGCTCCCTACAGCTTGCGGCGAAACAGGAACTTGGTTTTGGGAAAATAATATGAAAGACCGCGCATTTATCCGCCGTACCCTCATTGAATTGCTCGAAGCAGATACCGGCGAAAAACACAGCGACCTCGACGAATCGGCCAATCTCCGTGACGGACTCGGACTCGATTCCGTTGATGTTGTCAGCATCGTTTCGCAGATCGAACGCCGTTTCCACATTCGTTTGACCCATCAAGAGTTGGAAAAACTCGTCACCGTCGCCGATGTGCTCGACCTGCTGCAAGCTAAACTGGCGGATACGTCTTCGTCGTCCCAGTCGGCTGCAGCGTAAAAAGGGTTTACGCGCTTTCGCCGGCAGGTGCAGCGGTTGACAACGCTTCGCAGAAGCATTGCCAACCGCTACACCTGCTGGAAAGGGGCGCTAATCAGCAGGTTCACCAAGGCTAAGGCTGCTTGGGTGGAGGCGATTTCACCTTGTTGCCAGGCGGCGAGGAGTTGTTGCAACTCGCTTTGCCCCGCTGCCTCGGCGACAGCAAAGCGTGCGGCCAACATCTGCTGAGCCAGGCGGAACAAGTCACGGCCACTCGTCCGCCGGCCGCGCCGCAACGGGCGGGCGGCGAGGATTTGCCACAGTTCCTTTATTCCCTCGCCGCTCCGCGAGCTGATGCGTAAAACCGTAACAGGCGGGGCCGCGGAGAGACCCGCCGAAACACCCAGCGCCAGGGTGGCTCGTACTTGCGCTTCGATGCGCTCCGCTCCCGGCAGGTCCGCCTTGTGAAGGGCGATCACATCGGCGACTTCGAGCAGTCCAGCTTTTTCCCACTGCAAATCGTCGCCGGTTTCCGGCTGAAGCAAGAGCACGAGGACATCGACCAATTCGCGCACCTCTGTGTCCCCTTGGCCGGCGCCAACGGTCTCGATCAAAACCACGTCGAAACCAAACGCCTCCAGCAGCCGAATCAAATCGGCAAGATGTTCAGCCAGCGCCCCGTGCCCGCCGGCTGCGGCCAAACTGCGGATGAAGACGCCCTCATCATCGGGCCGCACGGGCATCCGGAAACGATCACCGAGCAGCGCGCCGCCGCTTAACGGACTTTGCGGATCGCAAGCCAGCACAGCGACGCTCTGTCCCTCCGCGCGAACCTGCTCGATCAATTTGCCGATCAACGTGCTTTTGCCAACGCCGCCGCTGCCAGTGAAGGCAATCACACGCGCCGGTCCTCGGGGCGCTGAAGCGGCCCCGCTCGCCGGTTCACCGACGCCGGCAAGGATCTCTTCCACTCGTTCGCCACGAGCCACCATGCTCACCAGGCGCGCCAGGGCCAAGCGATCGCGGCGGTGGAAGCGTTCCAGCAGGGTTTTAAGCATGGCTGGCTCCGCTGTGCTCGCGCAGGAACGAGACGATTTCCGGCAACGGCGTGCCAGGTCCGAAGACGCGCGCCACGCCCATTTCCAGCAATTTCGGAATATCATTCTCCGGAATGATGCCGCCGACAATCACGCCCACATGCTCCAATCCCGCCTCACGCAAAAGTTGCAGCACGCGCGGCACCAGCGTCATGTGCGCGCCGCTGAGTAGGCTCAGGCCGAGCCAATCGGCGTCCTCCTCGGCGACGGTGCGGACTACTGCTTCCGGCGTCAGCCATAGCCCGGCGTAAATGACCTGCATCCCGGCGTCGCGCAGGGCGCGGGCCACAATCTTGATGCCGCGATCGTGCCCATCCAGGCCGACTTTGGCGAGAACGACGCGAAGCGGATGAGGTTCGATCATTTTTATTCCTCGACCTACTCAAAGAATCGCCGCACGACAACACGAAATTCTGGCAGAACGTCGGCGAGGATTAACTCTTGTTCGGCGGCGAGAACTTGAATCGCCTCTTCGTTGCGACAGATCAGGCAGCGTTCCGTCATTTGATCGAGGACGCACACAACGGTTACGCCAGCTTCCAGATACTCGCCAACCTTGGCCCAGATGCGCCCCCAACGATCTCCTGGAGAACGGACCTCAAAAACTAATTCGGGGGCCACAGGCAAATACCCCTGCGGCAGCGGACCAGGAGGAACTCGCTGAAAACTGTAGAAAGCGACATCGGCCCCACGAACCGTGTCGGGATTGTGTTCCGTAATGATCCCGGCGTCATTGCAGACTAGATGCCCCAAGGGGTGCTCTTCCAAATGTCGTCGCAACAGATAATAGACCTGACCGCAAATTTGGCCCTGCCGCGGCGCCGGTAAGTTCATGAAAATCACTCTCCCTCGTTTCAGTTCCTTGGGCCTTCCATCGTCGGGCAAGCGACGAAACTCCTCCGCCGTCAGCAAGGGCTCAAGTACAGCTGTTGCCATGTTGGTTCTCCTTGTTTTCCACTTTCACCACTTCGCTGCTCCATCGTAGCGGCCAAATACATCTGCCAGCGCGTTCATGATCTCGCCGACGGTACAGCGCGCGCGCGACGCCTCGATCAAGGTCGGCATCAGGTTCTCTTGGGTCGCCGCCACACGGCGGATCTGATCGAGCAGCCTGCGCACAATTTCGCCATCGCGTTTGGCTTTGATCTGCTTCAAGTGGGCGATCCGTTCTTTCTCGATCTTCTCATCGACGACTAGCGTTTCGATGGGTTTTTCCTCGGCTTGCTGAAAAGCGTTGACGCCGACGATGAGCTTGCGTTTGGCGTCCACTTCGCGCTGATAGGTAAAAGCGGCCTCCGCGATTTCGCGGCGGAAAAAGCCGGCTTCCAGAGCAGCGATCATGCCACCCTGTTCCTCGATGCGTTGGAAATATCTTCGCGCCTCGTGCTGCATCTGTTTGGTCAGCGCCTCGACAAAATAGCTACCTCCCAGCGGATCGACAGTATTGGTGACGCCAGTTTCGTAGGCCAGCACTTGCTGCGTGCGCAGGGCCAAGGTCACGGCATGTTCCGAAGGCAGGGCCAGGGTTTCGTCCAAGCTGTTGGTGTGCAGCGACTGACAACCGCCCAGCACCGCCGCCAGCGCCTGATAGGCGACGCGAATGAGATTGACCTCCGGCTGCTTGTCCTGCAACGAACAGCCGGCCGTCTGAGCATGGAAACGCAGCTTCCAAGAATTTTCGCAGCGGGCGCCATACTTGTGCCGCATGGCCTCGGCCCATAGCACACGCGCCGCCCGATACTTGGCGATTTCCTCAAAAATATCGTTGTGGGCGTTGAAAAAGAAGCTGAGACGCGGCGCAAACGCATCGATGTCCATACCGCGTTCCAGACAGGTTTCGACATAGTGGAAGCCGTCAGCCAAAGTGAAGGCCAACTCCTGCACCGCAGTCGAGCCGGCCTCGCGGATGTGATAGCCGCTAATCGACACGGTGTTCCACTGCGGGACGTGGTGGGTGCAAAATTCGATGACATCGCAAACAAGACGAACATGCGGCTGTGGCGGAAAGACAAATTCGTTCTGAGCGTGAAACTCCTTCAAAATGTCGTTCTGCACTGTGCCGCGCAGCTGCTTCCAGTCCACACCCTGATCCGCGGCGTTAGCAAGGAAAAACGCCATGGCGATGCAGGCCGGCGCATTGATGGTCATGGACACGGAAACCTTGGCCAGGTCGATGCCGGCGAACAGTTCGTGCATGTCGTCGAGCGTCGAGACGGCGACGCCGAGCCGGCCGACCTCGCCGACCGCACGGGGATCGTCGCTATCCAGTCCCATCAGCGACGGCAGATCGAAAGCGGTGCTGAGGCCGGTTTGGCCCTTGGCGAGCAAGAACTTGAAGCGCTCGTTGGTCTGTCGCGGTGTGCCGAAACCGGCAAACTGCCGCATGGTCCACAAGCGGCTGCGATACATAGAAGCATGGACGCCGCGCGTGAACGGATACTGGCCGGGATAACCCAGGTCCACGTCCGGATCGAAGCCATTCAGGCTTTCTGGAGTATACAACGGTTCAATGGGAACATTGCTGACTGTGGTAGGCGGCTGTTCCCGCTGCGGGGCAGCGGCAATTTCTTTTTCCCAACGTTCGCGGGCGGCGGTGTCGGTGACGGTGGCCATGATAGCAAGCACTCCAATCCCGGAGGGGCGAAGTTTTTTGCCCAAACGTGTTAAAAAGGGTCGGCAGTCTCCAAACGCAGGAAAAACTGTGGATGGCGCCGCGCGGCGGAGTAGCCGCGCTCCGTCCAACACAGGATATCGAATTGCTGCGGGGTCTTGCGGGCATCGACATCTGCAATGATGATGGTACTCATGGACTAGCTTTATCTCCTACCCTACTGGGCCTTTCTTTGTTCTGCTGTGATGACCGTATTTCACCGGCGCAGACAGGTAAACAACTCCTTCAATACGCTCGGCCTTGTTGACTTCAGGCATAGTATTAGGGCAGCGCTCGAATTCCAAACGATCCAGATTATCGCCGTTCGCCACAGGCGGAACAGCGGCGGATTGTGAAGGTGGATGTTTCATGGGAGCAGCCATAAAGAGCTTCCTCCTCAATAATATGGATCGCACGGCTCTATTTTCACATTCGCTCCACTATCATCGCTACCGCGTTGCCGCCGCCCAGACACAGCGACGCCAGGCCGCGCTTCAGGCCGCGTTGCTCCAGTGCATACAACAACGTCACCAACACGCGCGCCCCCGATGCGCCAATGGGATGCCCCAGCGCGATCGCTCCGCCGTGGACGTTGACCTTCGCTTCATCGAGTTGCAGCTCCTTGCTGCACGCCAGCATTTGTGCGGCGAAGGCCTCGTTCAGCTCGAACAGGTCAATCTCCTCCATGCGCAGGTTCGCTTTGGCCAACACTTGCCGCACGGCCAACACTGGAGCGATGAAAATGTCCTTCGGCGCCACACCGCTGGTGGCGTAGGCAACAATGCGGGCCAACGGCCTGGTTCCCAGGCGCTCGGCGGCGCGAGCGGAGGCGATGACCACGGCGGCCGCACCATCGCTGAGCATCGAAGCATTGCCGGCCGTCACGGTGCCGCCGTCGCGGAAAGCCGGCTTCAGTTTCGCCAGCGCCTCGATGGTCGTCTCGGGACGGATGCCTTCATCGCGTGCAACCACTTTCGCTTTCGCGCCGCTGCCTACGGTCACAGGAACGACCTCGGCGGCGAACGCTCCTTTTTCCCAGGCGGCAGCGGCGCGGTGATGGCTCTGGGCAGCGAAGCGGTCCTGCTCGCTGCGTGATACACCGCACTTGGCCGCAATGTGTTCGGCAGCCTCGCCCATATGCCAGTTCTCGAAGGCGCACCACAAACCATCGTGAATCATGGCATCAACCGCTTTTTGGTCGCCGTATTTCCAGCCGGCGCGAACGCCAAACAGAAGGTACGGCGCCCGGCTCATGCTTTCGGCCCCGCCTGCGACGAGCAACTCCGCATCACCGGCGCGGACAGCCTGTGCCGCCAACATCACTGCTTTCAGTCCCGAACCGCACACCTTGTTGACCGTGAAGGCGGCGATGCTGTTGGGCAGCCCGGCTTGCAGCGCCGCTTGCCGCGCTGGGTTTTGGCCGACGCCGGCCTGAAGGACGTTGCCTAAAATCACTTCCTCGACTTGTTCCGCCGGCACACGGGCGCGGCGCACGGCTTCGGCGACAGCGACGGCCCCAAGCTGAGGCGCCGGCACTTCCGCTAGTGAGCCGAGATATTTGCCGATCGGGGTCCGAACCGCAGAGAGAAGAAAAGCATCGGCCATTCTTAGGCCCTCAGTCAGGAAAGAGGGGAAAGCTCCTCTTTCAATTATAAGTTGCCTCCGGAAGCGAACAATGTAAGGCGCCTGACCATTCGGAGAGATTTTTTCGGTCAGCGCAGCCTGGAGGGACTGGGCGGCGGGACTGCGCGGGCGTTAATGGGCAGCTCAATTTGATCGAGGTGTTTTTTGAACTCGTCATTCAGCCGGGGACAAACGGCGGCCAGTCGCGGCGCTAGCGGGCCGGCATTGCCCTTACGCAAGTCCTGTAGATACGTCAAGAGCACCCTTTTCGTCTCCGGCCGCGAGTGCATCATCCAATGCGTCCAGAGCCATGCTTCACGATATTCCGGACCTTTCATGTCGTTGACATCCTTCATTTTTTCCAGGCGGTCAAGGTCCGGTTGGAAGGTGACGCCCAGATCGCGGCGGAGCGTTTCGACGTGCGAAGCGTTGATGCCGTGTTCCGACGGCGGCAGCTCGAAGTATTCCGCCAGCCCCTCATCAAGCCACAAGGGCACATCGCGGATGACACCGTGCAACAGCGCGTGGGTCAACTCGTGCCGCAGGTCTTGTTGGATGCGCTCGCCCCAGCTGGTGTAGACCATCAGGTCGTCTGCGCCACCGAGGGCGCGCTGCTGCTGGATGAAGAAAGCACGGCGGGGCGGCAAATTCGGATAGGCAGCATGCATGTATTCGTCGTAGCGATCCTTGTTCTCGAACAGATAGACCAGTACGGCCGAGCGGCCGGGCGTCAACCGCAATTCGCCGTAGACTTGATCGCGCAGCTTGGCCAATTCCTGAAAGAGCGGCTTGGTGCGGTCGATCTCGAAGTCCGACAGAAACACATAGGGGGGAATGCGGAAGGAATAGCGGCTCGGCGGCGCGGGCGTGGCGGGATGCGGTTCCGTGCTCGCTTTTTCATGCTTGTCGCGCGAGAGCAGGTGCAGGCTGAAGGAATTGCAGCCTAGCGAAAACAATAGGGCCAATCCCAGGGTCGCCGAAGAGAGGGCAACAAGAGACAGACGAAGCCTGGGCCCCATCTGCACCTTTTCCCTCTTGTGTGCCTTCAGGGAGCAAAGCATAGGCCCTATCTTCTTCCTTTTTTCTGGGTTTTTTCTGCGTTTTCTGTGCCTCTGTAGCCCACTCTTGCCCATACGCCAGGCGTTGGCACTTCGCAAGGGGAATTGAGCGACGTTCAGCCCAGGGGCCGTCCCTTGTGCAGATTACGTTGGACCTTATGGGCCGTTGCTTCGGCGATCTGACGCCACCAGCGTTTCCAACCGCTGCGGCCGCGTAATCCCCAGCGCAGATAAACACGCAAGAAACGCAAACGGTCACTGCGTGTCAAGCCAGGATGGTTGAAGAAGCTGGCATTCAGTCGAGCCAGGTTTTGCACCCGGCGGGCCCGGCGGAGCTTACGCAAACGGCGCACCCCGACCAGATCGATAACGTGAACAGACAAATCGCCCTGGCCGTCCGCTGGAGAAACTAGCAAATTCGCGGCTTTGAGATCGCGGTGCGACAGACGACGCTGGTGCAGCGTGGCTACAAGGTGGGCGGTTTGGTCGATCAGGCGACGGAGGCACGTTCGGCATTGGGCCGCGGGGAGGGAATACAGGCGCTCGACGAAAGAGCGGAGTTCGAGGGCGTTGGCGACCTTTTCGGTGAGCAGATAGCCTTCGCGGGCCAGGCCGTGCCGATAGCGATGCCAAACCGCCAGCGGCCGCGGCGTCGGCAAACAACGCAGGAGTAAACAGTGCCCCATGATGTAGGAACGCAGCGCCGGCGGCGACCGAAACAGTGCCGCCCACGGGTCGCTCCAGCGCGTCACGGCGAAGCGCTTGTAGATGACCCGCCGGGGGCCGTTCGGCCCCGGCAAATCAAACTCCACTACAGAGGAGCTTGCCGATCTCTTGAGTACGATATTGTTCGGCTGCTCGAACGGGGCATCGGGGTCTGCCAAAAGCGGCGCTAAGACGTTGGTCGCAAACTCCGCCACAGCATGGCCGGCCACGTCCCCGAGATGGACGCAGTGGAAATGGCGATTGTTACGGAGACAACGGCGATCCAATTTGCGCCACATGCGCAGATTGGAGGCCAACGTGCGACGCTCGAGGTCGGTGATCTTCGCCGGCTCCTGGTCTTTGGTCCCTGTGTAAGCCCGCCAGAAGCGCAGGCGGTCCGTCCGCTCCGCGCGCAGCGCGAACCAGCGATTGAGTAGAATGAGGTTGCCGCGCCGGGCGCGCCACGATAACGGTGCCCCGATACGGACGGCATGCAGGTCGATGAGGAAGAGTTCGGGGTGGTCGTCGGCGTCGAGGCGCAGCAGGAGGTTGCCCGGGTGTAGGTCATGGTGGGCGATGCCGGCGTCGTGCATTCGGGCCAGCAGCCGGCCCAGCGCTGTTGCCAGGCGTTGGCGCAGCCGCGCCTGCCGTCCTGGGGACCATTGCGGCAGCAGGGTCTCGAGGAACGTATGCAGCGGCTGGGTTTCCGGTAGGGTGCGGGTGATGAGGAAACTGTCTCGTGCCGCCCAGGCCCGGCAAGGCTCACCCAGGGCCAAAGGCTCGAAGGTCGGCACCTGCCGTGCCGCCACCGCTTGTGCGTGCTCGTACTCGCTCCGCGCCTTGCTGGGTCGCACCAACTCGCGCAACTTGGCCCGACAATCGGCCAGACGATTGTGCTTGAGATAAAAGTCCAACTCCGGCAAAACCACGTGATAGACGGTGCGATGCGGCCCATGCTTAACGATGTGCGCCTGTTCTGCGGCCAGCCATTCATCCAGGCGCAGGCCGTCTGGACCAAACAGATATTGCAGGCCGGGACGGACCTGCCAGCGGACGCCGCCGCGTTCGAGGACGATAAACTCCGCCATCGCCTCCATCCCTGCTAAGCAGCCAGTGATTCCCGCAGCCGCTCCAGCAACCGTATCCAGCGTGCCGCTCCTACCGCAACACTGTAGCGTTCCTCGACCAAGCGCCGACCGGCGCGCCCCAGACGCTTCCGCAGTTCCGCATCGTCCGCCAACCGGCGCACGGCGTCGATCCACTGTGCCGGCGTCCGGGCCAGAAAGCCCGTCTCGCCGTGACGCACCATTTCGATCTGTACGCCGACCGGATTGGCGATCACCGGCAGCCCGGCGGCCAGATATTGCAGCACCTTTAGACCGCACTTACCTCGGCTCCAGGCATCGTCGGGCAGCCAGCTGATGCCGATGTCGGCGCGGGCGATCTCCGCAGCCTCGCTCGCCTCCGACCACGGCACCGGCACTACGGGTAAATGACGTAGGGTCAAAAAGCGATCACACAGCAGTTTCAAACGAACGCCCGGCATGCTCCGACCGATCGCCTCCAGAAGCGGCGTGATCGCTTGTAATCCTTGCAACGTGCTCGAGGAACCGACCCAGACTAATTCGATGCCCTCGCCTGGGGGGACGAAGCGCCCCTGCGTGCTGCGTTGCCTCGGCTCAGCCAGGGGATAGTGCTGCGGATCGACGCAGGTGGGAATCACCTGAATAGAGCGTTCGTCGGTCCACCGCGCTGCTTGTTCGGCAAGGTAAGCATTCCCGGCGATAACGGCGTCGGCGCAGCGGACCATGCCGGCGAAGCGGCTCAGCCGGCGGCGATCGTACAGCCCTCGCGCTGCGTAGGAATCGCGCAGGAACAAGGCATCGTCGAAATCAAATAGCAGCCGCTGTGCCGCCCGCCGGAGCAGAGTGCGCTGCCAACCGGCCAGCAAGCGGCGTTGTACGATGACATTGGCCCCACGCAGACGATGGAACAGGCCGAGCCGCAACCACCACTGACGAGGCAGGGGCATCAGTTCCAGCGTATGGCCGGCTTGTTCCAGAAAGGGACGAAATGCTGCCAGACGATAGCGGCAACAGACGTGTTCGGGATGATCGACCAGGCCGATCCAGTGCATAGGGCCTCCTTGCCCCTCAGTGTCGACGTTCGGACAAGGCCCGGCGGATTTCTTTCTGGGCGTCGGCTTTCTTCGCTGCTTGCCGCTTGTCGTACAACTGCTTGCCGCGCGCCACCGCCAATTCAACCTTGGCCCGGCCGTTCTTGAAATACATCTTCAGCGGCACCAGCGTAAAACCCCGCTGCGACGCTTTGCCGGCAAACTTGGCGATCTCGCGGCGGTGCATCAGCAGCTTACGCGGACGCTTGGGCTTGTGATTCAGACGGTTGCCCATACTGTATTCCGGGATGTCGCTGCCGATCAGCCACACTTCGCCATCTTCGAGCTTGGCGTAAGCGTCTTCGATTCCGCCTTTTCCCTCGCGCAGGCTCTTGACCTCGGTGCCGGTCAGCACGATGCCGCACTCCAAGGTGTCTTCGATAAAATATTCATGGAAAGCGCGGCGATTCCGGCAAATGATCTTGATACCTTCCTCGTGGCCTTTCTTGTTGGGCTTGCGCGCCATGGTTTACTCTCCTGTCGGCAATGGTAACAAAAATCAGCAGCAGAGAAAACGCCTCTCAACCTGGATTGACACGCCGCCCGTTTCGGGAGTATCACAATAGCCGCTGACTGGTCTGTAGCTCTGGAGGCCCCGACGACATGGATGGATCGCCGGCGACCGACCCGCGCTACGCGCCTCTGCGGCGCGGCGAACGTCTTGCTTTGGCCGCCTTTTTCGGCCTCATCGCGTTGTTCGCCGTCATCGTCGAGCATCGCTCGGCTTTTCAGCACACACGCAAGGGCGACCTGAACGTGTTTCTACGGGCTGGGTGGGCCGTCCGCGCCGGAGTTGATCTCTATACCGTCACGGACGACAACGGTTTTCATTATCACTATCCGCCGCTCTTAGCTATCCTCGCTGCGCCGCTGGCGGATCCGCCCAGCGGCGTCGATCGCAGCGGCATGTTTCCCTATCCCGTATCGGTGGCTATCTGTTATCTGCTCAATCTATTTTTTCTGGCCTTCGCCGTTCATCCGTTGGCGCAGACGCTGGAACGGAGGGTCGGGCGGTGGAATTGGCCGGTCGGCAGCCGCGGCTGGTGGGCGCTGCGTCTGACGCCGGTGCTGGCTTGCGTCATTCCCATCGGCCATACGCTCAGCCGCGGTCAGGTCAATCTGCTGCTCTTGGCCCTGTTCACCGGTTTCCTGGCGGATTTATTGAATGGGCGACCTTTTCGAGCGGGATTGTGGCTATCCATGACCATCTGTGTGAAAATCATCCCGGTTTATCTGTTGCTGTTGCCGTTGTGGCGGCGCGACGGCCGCTGTCTGGCCGGCTGCGCCGTTGGTCTGGTGCTGGGATTGGTCTTGATTCCGGTGTTGGTCCTGGGACCGAGCCGCACCGTCGTTTGTTACCGCGAGATGACGCGCACCGTCCTGCTGCCGGGGCTGGGCAAGAGCGACGACACCTCACGCGCCACCGAACTGACCAACCAGACCGCCACGGAGGGACAATCGCTGCTGACGGCGCTGCACAACACGCTGCACTATGACTTGGCCACGCGCCCGCCCAAGGCATCGCCGGAACTGCGCGTTCTCAGCTATGCACTCGGCGGACTACTGACCCTGACGGCCCTGGGCGCGTTCGGGTGGCAGCGGCGCGAAGACGGCATCGATCTGGTACTGTTCTTCGGCCTGCTCGTCCTGAACATGTTGTTGATTAGTCCTGTGTGCCATCTGCATTATTTCAGTTTGCTGTTGCCGCTGGTGATGGCGCTCGTGGCCGACCGCTGGCAAAAGCACAAGGGCGTATCGCCCGGTCCGTGGCTCTGGGTCGTGCTGGTCCTCAACGGCATCGGCAATTTCCTGCCGCAGCTGCCGGAGATGAATCTTTTCCGTGATTGCGGATCGGCAATGTATGGTAGTCTGTTGCTATGGCTGATGGGCGTCGTGGTGTTGTGGCGAAAGCGCACCCAGAAGGACGCTTCCGCGTCAGCGGCGCCGAGACGGCTGGCGGCTTAGGGCGGACGGGAGGGCCGATGGCATCCAACGCGGGCACCTTCTGGCAGCGCCTGTTCTGCGGCGTTCGCCGACTGCGCCATCAGCCGTATTGGCCGGAGTTCGTTGGGACAAACTGGGATGAACACATCATGCAGGCGACCGTCACCGATCGCTTCCACGCCAAGCAGGGCCGTACCATCGCCCGCTGGACCTTGGACAAGGGCGACCGACAGCTCGTCGTCTATCTCAAGCGCCATTATCAGCTACCGTGGCGCCACGGACTGATGGCCCTGCTGTGGCCGGAAGGCAACTGGTCGCCGGCCATGCAAGAATGGCAGCACCTGGAATGGGCGCGTGCGGTGGGGCTGCCCGTGCCGACGGCGGCGGCGGGTGGCGAATTCATCGGGCCTTGGGGTCGCTTCCGCAGCTTTATCGCTGTTGAAGAACTGACCGGAATGCTGGCCTTGCACGAAGCTGTGCCTCTCGCGGCCCAGCGCCTTGATCCGGTCACGTTTCGCCGCTGGAAACGCGGCTTGATTTGCCACATGGTCGCGCTGGCGCGCTGCTTGCACGAGCGCCGCTGGTTCCACAAGGATTTCTACCTCTGCCACTTCTATGTCGCCGAGGAAGACACGGGTCGCTTGCCCGACGCTTGGAACAACCGCCTGCGCCTTATTGATCTGCATCGCTTGGCTCAGCACCGCTGGACGGGGTTGTGGTGGCAGATTAAAGACCTCGCTCAACTCTTGTATTCGTCCGACGTCCCCGGCGTCGAGGTACGCGATCGCTTGTGGTTCTGGCATTTGTACTTCGGTACAGCACGGCGCCGACGAAGCATCCGCTGGCTGCGGCGAATCATCCTACTTCAAGCGTGGAATTACCAACGCCGCCACGAGAGGCGGTTGCGCCGACAGCGGCGCAACCGCGAAAGCCCTTAGCGCTGCCACGAGGAAGCCCCTCGAGGCGCTCACGTAACCCCGCTCGCCCCTATCCAGCGGCCGACCCACCTAACACCTGATCTAGCCGGGTTGTCCGCCATTTGGCATGATGGGGCCTTCGCCCACCAGAGAAGTAGGCCGAACAGGGAGGCCAAAGCAGACATGACGGTTGTCCCAGTCGCTCCACGTCCTCGGCGTCCGCTGCTCTGCGTCCTGGGATACGGCTGTCTCACCGGTGCGCTCTTGGCCTTGGTTGGGCACGCCCTGTACGTCTTGCTCGGCAGCAATTTTCACACTGTCATCCGAGGTGAGGTTTATCGCTCCGCTCAGTTGTCGGCGGCTTCCCTGGAGCAATTCATCCGCGCTAAACACATTCGCACCGTTGTCAACTTGCGCGGTTGCTGTGATCCGGAAGCCTGGTATCTCGACGAGGGCCGCGTCACCTTGCGCAACAATGTTTCGCTGGAAGACCTCGGCTTCTCCGCTTGCCGGCTACCCTCGAGCGTGGCCCTGCGCCAACTCCTGGAAGTCATCGACCACAGTGATTACCCGATCCTCTTCCACTGTCACAAAGGCTCCGACCGTACCGGTATGGCCTCGGCCATCGCCCTGCTTTTGCGCACCGATACGCCGCTGGCAGAAGCGCGCCAACAGCTCGGTTTCCGCTACGGCCATCTGCCGCTGGGACGAACCGTGTACATCGACCGCTTTTTTGATCTGTATGAAGAATGGCTGGGCCGCCGCGGTCTGACGCACTCACCAGCCGTCTTCCGCCGCTGGATCGAAGAAGATTATTGTCCGGGCGAGTGCCGCTGCCGTCTGGAGTTGCTCCAACCGACTCAGCAGCCATTGCATGTGCAGGGCCCTTTGCCCACAGCCCTGCGCGTGCGCTGCCACAACACCTCGATCGAACCGTGGCGACTGCATCCAAGCCCGAATTCCGGTACGCACCTCTTTTTCGTGCTGACCAACGACAGAGACCAACGCATCGCTAGCGGCAAATCCGGCTTGTTCCACGCGGTGGTGCCGCCAGGAGAATTCATTGACCTGACTGTGGTTTTGCCTGGTTTGACCCAGCCGGGACGTTATGAGCTGCGACTAGACATGGAAGAAGCCCAGCACGCTTTTTTCCTACAAACCGGCTCGCAGCCGTTGATCTGCACAGTGGAGGTCCCGTGAAGAAATATGGGCGGCTGCTGGGCAGCGCAATATTGATGGGGCTGCTCGTATGGCGTGTCGAGTGGCCGCAGGTGGCGTCGGCATTTGCGCAGCTGAAGGTGGCGTACTGGGTGTTGGCCCTGGTTTTGTACCTGCTCGCGCAAGGCGTCAGCGCGGCGCGGTGGCAAATGTTGGGACATATGCTCGGCCTGGGCGGCCGTTGGCGTGATTACCTCGCCCATTATTTCATCGGCATGTTCTTCAATCTCGTGCTGCCGACCTCGGTAGGCGGCGACGTGGTGCGGGCCTGGTATCTGGCCAAGGAAGGGACAATGGGCCAGAAGCGAGCGGCCCGAGAACTCCGATCGTCTCTCGCCCCTGGATTGGCGGCTTTTCTCAGCGTGTTGGCTGACCGCGTCAACGGTCTGGCGGTGTTGATTAGCGTGGCGTGTGTGGCAACTGTGTGCTGTCCGACGCCGCTGCCAGGCTGGATCGTCGCCTGCGTCGCCGCGATGGGGGCGGCGTGTCTGCTCGGCCTCGCTATTTTGCCGTTATGGCCTTGGTTACGGCGACGGTTGCCCGTGCCGCCACGTCTGAACCCCTGGCTAGACGGCGCCGAGTTGTGCTGGCGCGATCGTCGCGGCCTGGTAGGTGTGACGTTGTTGTCGTTAGGGGTGCAGTTGGCCAACATTGTGCTGGCGTGGCTGATAGGCGAAGGGCTTGGTTTGCCGGTGCCGCCGCTTTACTACGGCGTGCTCATCCCGCTGGTATCGGTCCTGACCTTGTTGCCCATCAGCCTCAACGGTATGGGACTGCGCGAGGCCGGCATGGTGCTGTTGTTGGCCCCGCTGCACGTTCATTCGGCGTCGGCGGTCACGCTCGCGCTGCTTCTGTTCGCGGTCTATGCTGTAGCGGGCCTGCTCGGCGGCGGGGTTTATTTGGCGATTGGTGATCGGCGGTTGACGGTCAGCAGCTCAGACGAGATGACCGCTCCTTGGACCGCAAACCGTCCCGCGAAGACCGAAAACCGGAAGGAGGCGTCTGAACATGCGGACCCTGTCCGTGGTGATTCCGATCAAGGACGAATGCGCAAACCTTCGACCGCTGCATGAGCAGCTACGCCGTGCTCTTGATCCGCTATGTACCGCCAAGGACAGCCGTCCTGCGCGTTTGGCGAATTACGAGATACTTTTTGTCGATGACGGCAGCCAGGACGGCTCCTTCGCGGTGCTGCAAGAATTGGCTTCGGCCGATCCACGTGTCAAAGTCATCTGTCTGCGCCGCAACTTCGGCCAAACGCCCGCCCTCCGCGCCGGCATCGACCGCGCCTCTGGCGACGTGCTGGTCACTATGGATGGCGATCTGCAAAATGATCCCGCCGACATTCCACTGCTTTTGGACAAGCTTGAGGAAGGCCATGAAGCCGTCTTCGGCCTGCGTGCCAACCGTCAAGACCACTTCCTTATCCGCAAGCTGCCTAGTTTTATGGCCAACTGGCTGATCCGCCGCGTTACCGGGGTCCACATCCGCGACATGGGCTGCACCCTCCGCGCCCTGCGCCGCGATCTTGCCGAAGCGCTGCCTTTGTACGGCGAATTGCACCGTTTCGTGCCGGTGCTGGCGCAGATGCATGGCGCCCGCATCGTGCAGATACCTGTTCGCCATCACCCCCGCGTCGCCGGCAAAACTAAATACGGCCTGACCCGTACGATCCGCGTCTTGCTCGACCTCATCACAGTCAAGTTTCTGTATAGCTATTTGACGCGGCCCATGCATGTTCTGGGCACGGCGGGACTCGTCTCGATGGGCTTGGGCGGCGTCAGTTTATTAGCGACGATAGCGATGAAATATTTCCTTAATCCGCCCGTGTTCATGACCGGCAATCCTCTGCTGCTCTTGAGCGTCATGTTGGAACTGGTCGGCGTGCAATTTATCTCGTTGGGACTACTCGGCGAAGTGTTGATGCGCACCTATTTCGAGAGTCAGGGCAAATCGGCGTACACGGTACGAGCAACGCTCAATCTCGATGCCCCGGAAAAACGCCGCGTCGCCTGAGTTTAGAGTTGCCGCACGAAACGCCCTCCCTCGTGTGGAGGAGAAAGGGGGAAAGCTCACTCGGGGCACTGACGCAACCCCGCTCGCCCCAATTCAGAGGCCTCCCAACTACACGGTCATGCCTTTTGAGATAGGCAGGGCTGCCACGAGAGACGCAGCGGAAAACCGGAAACGCTCAAGTGCGCGGGGTGCGCGACAGCAATGCGACCGAGAAGATAATGACCAGCGGGAAGAGCACTCCCATCAGCAGGGCCGGGTGCGCGTAGAAAACGCTCCACGCTGAGTACAGCGAAGACAATGAGAACTCACCGTGGAACGTTTGGAAAAGGGCAGGTAACCACTTCCGGCCATAGTACCCGTACCACAATGCGGCCCCGGCCGGACTAAGTGCTAACAACACGAAAGCGAAAGCTTGACGGAACGTCCAAGGAGCTTTGCCGTTGTTCAATTCCATCTCGATCTGTCGGCAGCGCTGGAGCAAAGATTCTAGCAGGACAGCGTCGGCGTGAGCAAATGTTTGCAATCTGAGCCAGGGCTGCGCGAGCGAGAGACATTCCTCATAGAAAGCGCGGCGTTCTCGTATGGGGCAAGCATCGATGGCAGCACGACAAGCGTGCAAAAGCAGCGTGTGGAGGGTTTGGTACACATCGTCAGCGACGCACGCAGGGCCGCGGCCGACGATGATCGTTTCCAAAAGGCCCCTCCAGCGACGCCACAGACGAAAAACTGCGGGATCGATTGGCGGCAAAGTGCCGCTCGGCAAGGCGTCGGCTCCCTCTGAGGAAAAAGGCGTTGCATCGGTCGGGCCAGGAACGAACGCCTCTCTGCCGGTCCCTTTGGAAACGGTCATCGTCTCTGCTGTGACTTCCTCCGTGTCCTCAGAACGCGATAGCGTCCCCGTGTCCTGCGTTTCCAGCTGCTGTTGCTCAGAGGGAGGGGGGACGCACGGCATCTCCGGCAAGCTCAGCCCGGACGGCTTGGCATGGAGATCCGATGGCGCGAACACCTGGATGCTATCGAGAACGCACGTGTGTTCCAAAGGGGGATCAAGTCCTCGGGAGGCCGCGACTGGATGTGTTGGCGGATCAAGGGAGCGGCCATCCCATTGCTCTCTCATGGTTGCGGCTCGGATGGTGTTCGCGTCGCAAAGAAGATCGGGGAGTTTTTCGAGTGCGCGCACCAACTCGACCGGAGTTTGAAAGCGGTCGGCAGGCTCCTTAGCCATCAGACGGCGCACGATAGCGGCCAACGCCAGCGGCACATCGGGGCGTAGATTTTCCAGCGGCTGCGGCTGTTCCATTAGATGTTTGAGGAGCTTTTCCATGGCGTTGTCGCCGGGGAACGGCGCACGGCCCGTCAGTGCGAAATAAAAGACGCAACCCAGGCTATAGAGATCGGAGCGGATGTCGGCAGCGTGGATGTTGCGCGATTGCTCTGGAGCGATGTAGTCCGGCGTGCCCAGGACGCCCGCTTCGCTGCGCAGGGCGATCGTGTCGCCTTGGCCCTGGCCGTGTAGACGGGCCAGACCAAAATCGAGGATTTTCACCTGCACGTCGGGTGTGGCATTGCCTTGAGGGGTCGGGATAAGCAAATTGCTCGGTTTGATGTCGCGGTGTACCATGCCCTTTTCATGAGCGTGTTGCAAACCGAGAGCGACCTGGCGCATCAAGGCACAGACATAAGCGATCGCCAAGGGGCCTTGTTGTTTTACCAAAGCGTCGAGCGTCTTGCCGTGGACGTATTCCATGACAAGAAAATACCGCCCTTCGGCCTCATTGGCATCGTAGGCCATGACGATGTTGGGATGATTCAACTGCGTGCTGGCGCGCACTTCGCGCAGGAACCAGTCGACGGCGACGGGATCGGAGACCAACTCCGGCGAAATGACCTTAAGGGCCACCACGCGGCCCATGAGGGTGTGCAGCGCCTTGTAGACACGGCCCATGCCCCCGCGGCCCAATTCTTCGAGCAGTTGATACTGTCCCAAACTCCGGAGTTGGGTATCGCCTTGCCACAATCGGTCGGAGAAGAGCGTGCGTTCCACGACTGTCCCTCGGAATCACTAGCAAGACTGCGGCCGTAAGGGAGCAGGGCCTCTACCACATCCCTTATGGCTGCGGTCTGGACGGCTGGCCCTATTGCGAGTATAGGACGAAAATGGATGGGACTTGATTGTGGTTACTTCATTTGGGCGAAAATCGCCAGAAGCTGAAAGGCGGCTGGGCCGAGGATAACGATGAAAACGGCCGGAAAGATGCACAGCAACGTTGGGAAAAGGATCTTGACGGCGGCCTTCTGGGCCAATTCCTCGGCGCGCTGCTGGCGCTGAAGCCGCAAGGTGTCGGCGTGGATGCGCAGGGCCTTGGCCACGCTGGCACCGAAACGTTCGCTCTGCACAATGACCGAGGCCAGACTGCGCAGCTCTTCCAGGTCGGTGCGAGCGGCCAATTTTTGCAGTCCTTCACCGACCGAGACGCCCAGCATCATCTCGCGCTGCACCAGGTCCATCTCGGCGCCCAACAGCGGATGAGCCGTGTTTAGCTCGGCGGTCACGCGCTGCACCGCCCCCGTCAGGCTCATGCCACCCTCGACACAGAGGACGAGCATATCCAGGGCGTCGGGCAGGGCGCGGCGGAGGCTGCTCTGGCGGGATTTTTTGCGGTAGTCCAGCCACAGGCCGGGCGTAATCATGCCCAGGCCGATGCCGAAAACGCCGGCCGCGGCAGCGCGGCTCGGTGTTAATGCTCCGCTCAGGGCCAACGCCGCCGCCAACGCCAGCGGCAAGGCCATTAGCAGCATTTTCACACCCATCAGCAGGGCCAAGGCATTGCGATCGTAGATGCCGGCCTCGAGGAGTCGTTGGCGCAGGCGGCTGCGTTGGGCCTCGTTCGTCGGCAACAGCGGCGTACCCATGTTAGGCAAGTGCGCCAGCAGCAGCTTGCTCAGGCTGGCACCGGCTATTCCTTCCCGCGACGGCGTCCCCAGACCGCGCATGCGGGCCGTGGTTTGCCACAGGTCGCGGTTGCGCCAAATGAAAAACCCCAAGACGAGACCGCTCGTAACCAAGAACACGAGCAAGTTGATCCACCCTTTGTCGAGCATTGCTGTCGCTCCTGTGTCAGCGAGCGGAGGTCGCCAACGCTTAGAAATCGAACTGGATGATCTTGCGTATCCACAGCGCTCCGACGGCCATCGAGGCCATCATGGCGACAAGCAGGCCGGTATGTTCGAGCAGCACATCGGCATAGGGGCGATTGATGAAGCGCAGGGCAAAAAATAGGACCGGCGGCAGCACCAACAGGACGACCGCTTGCATGCGTCCCTCAGCCGTCAGCGTGCGGACGTGGTTGCGTAGCCGCACGCGCTCACGGACCAAGGCGGCGAGGCGCTCCAACACTTCCGAGAGATTACCGCCGGTTTGGCGCTGAATCATCATGGCCATGACGAAAATCTTGATCTCCAGCACACCGGTTCGCCGTGCCAGTTCTCGGTAGGTGACTTCTGGCAACAGGCCGAAGTTTTGCTGCTCCTGACATTGGGCGAACTCGTCGGCGATGGGGGGTTCAAAAGTATCGGCAACGGCCTGAAAGGCCTGAGGCACCGAATGCCCGGAACGCAGCACGCGCGCCATCAGATCAAAAGCGGAGGGCAGCTGCCTCAGCAGGCGATCGTGACGTGCTTTTTGCTGCTGGCGAACGTAAAGCAGCGGCGCCAGCCCCAGAGCAACGGTGCTAATCCCTGCCAAGAGGGGGCCGTGAAGCAGCAGGCCCAACCCCAGGCCCATCAGCGCCGTGCCGCCGGAGAGGAAGGCCAACTGCGGCAGCGTCAAGGGTAGGCCGGATTGCATCAGCATCATTTGCAGCCGGGAGCGCCAAGTGAGGCGTTCCAGCGTGGGCAGCGGAGAACGCGACGAGTTCGCCGTTGCCGTGCCGACGCTGCTTGCTTCCGGCGGAAAAACGTTCGCATCGACATCGAAGTTGCTGGCACGGCTTTTGAACAAGCTGGTCCGCGTGGCCGGTTTGGCTTGAGGTTTGTGGAACTCACTCTCCATGCGCTGCCGGGCACGGAAGGAATCGCGCTGACGCAGATCGCGCCAGATCGAATAGCCGGCCGCAATGCTGAGGCTGGCAGCCAAGAACATCAGCACAAGTACCAGAGGCAAACCCACGGAAAGTCCTCCGCATTAGGTAGTTGGGCGCCTGGATGATCGGGGGGTGTACTGCCCACGGGTCGCTGTGACGTTTTTTCTTTCTCCTTTGGGGAATTTGTGCTCGCCTTCGAGTCGCGGCTGACCAAGAAACACTCTCCCCTTCAGCAGGCACTGGTAAGGATGCGGCGCTCGAACATTTGCGGCGGCAACTCGATGCCGCACGAGGCCAGGCGATCCAGGTAGTGCGGACGGATACCCGTCGTGTGGAAATAGCCTTGGGCGCGTCGCTCCTGGTCCACCCCCGTTTGCTTGAAGGCGAACAGATCGTGCATCACCACATTCTCCCCTTCCATGCCGGTCACTTCGGAGATTTTCACCACCTTGCGTGCGCCGCCGGACAGACGCGAGGTCTGGACGATAATGTGAATGGCCGAAGCGATCTGCTTGCGAATGACCCACATGGGCACATCGAATCCGGCCATGCCGACCATCATTTCCAATCGGCTCAAGGCGTCGCGGGTATCGTTGGCGTGGATAGTGGTCAGTGAGCCTTCGTGGCCGGTGTTCATGGCTTGCAACATATCCAGCGCCTCCGGGCCGCGACATTCGCCGATGACGATGCGATCCGGCCGCATACGTAGGGCGTTGCGCACCAGGTCGCGCGTCGTCACTTCGCCGGCGCCCTCGACGTTGCGCGGCCGGGTCTCCAACCGGCCGACATGCGGTTGTTGCAAACGCAACTCGGCAGCGTCTTCGATGGTGATGACGCGCTCGTCGGCCGGAATGAAGGCGGACAGAGCATTGAGCAGCGTCGTCTTGCCGCTTCCTGTGCCGCCGGAGATGAGCAGGTTCAGTCTGGCCCGCACACACGCCGAGAGAAAGGCGGCCATTTCCTCGGTCATGGCTCCCTTTTGTACCAAATCGTCGGCCAACAACGGGCGCACACCGAAACGGCGGATCGATACCAGGGCGCCGTCCAAGGCCAAAGGCGGAATGATGGCGTTGATACGGCTGCCGTCGGCCAATCGACCATCGACCATCGGACTGGTTTCGTCCACGCGGCGGCCCATTTGACCGACGATGCGCTGGATGATGTGCAGTAAATGGCGAGCGTCGGTGAAGGCCACATCGGCACGTTCCAGCCGGCCATTGCGCTCGACGTAAACGACATTGTGGCCGTTAATGAGGATGTCGCTGATGGTCGGATCGGCCATCAGCGGTTCCAGCGGCCCCAGCCCGAACGTCTCATCGAGCACTTCGGAAACAAGCCGTTCACGCTCCGCGCGGTTGAGGAGGTTCGAGCTGCGCTGGCACAGTTCCTCCGCCATGCGCCGAACTTCGGCGCGCAAATCCTCGCGGCTGATAGTGCCCAGAAGAGACACATCCATGTTGGCGATCAACTGGTGGTGCAGCTGCGCCTTGAGCCGGCGTCGGGCCTCCGATCCAGGGTCGGCGGCGGAAGGACGCCGAATCGTTTCCACATCGACCCAAGAATCGCTCTCCAGGAGTGTGGCCTCATCAGGGGGAGTACGGGACATGGACTTATACACCTAAAAACCATTGGGGAACGGCCGACTTCAGCTAGCTGATCTGGGCCGGCACCAGCTGGCGGGTGCCGGCCGTTCACCCGGTTAACTATGAAACACTGCCAGCCAACCGTTGACGCTTTTGACCGCCTGACGCACGGAAGAAGGCTTGGCGTCCTCGGGGTTAACCAAAGCGTTGGCCATCTGCACGATGCTCTGCGACACTTTGGCCGACGGGCTGCGAAACACCGCCGGCTCTCCTGCGTTGTTGGCGGCGTTGATGATCTTGGGATCGTCGGGGATGAAAAAGGCGATCTTCCGTCCCAGCGTTTCTTCGGCCTGCGCTAAAGGCAATTCCTTGGCTTGGCCGTAACGATTGATGACCAGCTGGACGCGCTCGTTGCCGATGCCCGCTTGCTCCAGATTGGCGAGGATGCGCTTGGTGCTCCGCAGCGATGTGAAATCGAGACGGAGCACCAACAGAATCAACTCGGCCTGCCGCAGCACCACCAATTGCTCTTCGTGATAGCAATCTTCCAGATCGACCACGGTAAAGCGAAAAGTTTCGCGGGCCAGGTGAAGGGTTTTGCCGACCCCCTGAGCTGTGACAAGACGAATGTCCTCGTAGGTCAGCGGCGGCGCCAGCAAATGAATACCGCTGGCGTGGGGCGCCAGGGCGCTTTCGAACATGGCCTGATCCATGCGTCCGCAATTCAGGCACAGATCGGCAAGGTTATGCGTGGGCTTGACATCGAGCAAGGCCGCCAAGTCGCCGATGCCCGGCTTGAGATCGATGAGGGCACAGCGGCCCAGCTGGCGGGCCAAGACGCCGGCCAAATTGACGGCCAAGGTACTGGCGCCGCTGCCGCCGGAGGCGCCCAACAGGCCGATCACCTGTCCGGCCGGCTGGCGGGACGCTTCTTCCTTGATCTGCAAACGTTGCAGCACCGAACCCAGCTGCTTTTCCAGATCGGCCTCGTCGAGATAGTGATCGGCGCCTTCATGCAGGGCGCGCAAAATCAGCTTGGAATCCGAAGCCTGACCGACGGCGAGGACAGGACCGGCGGTCTGCAAACGGATCTTCCGCAGCAGGTTCAAGGCGCGATCGGGAAAAGGCGAAAGAACGACCACCAACATGCTCATCCGACCGCGCGCCAGCAATTCCTCGGCCTGATCAAAGGCGATTAGCTTTGGCTTTGGACAAGGGAGACGGGCTTGTAACATCTCGCTAAGCTGAAGACCCAGCGGGTGCGCGATGTTGTGGAGGAGCACCGCAACTTGCATGAAACGCCCTCTTTCCCAGCATCGGAGCCTGGTTGGCGTCTTCCCACGGCATCCGCCGGGTACAGCGCCAGACTTGTCGCGCTTCGCTGCGCCACAAACCCAATAGGGGCGATACCAGTCTTTTAGGTCATCTAAAGCCGTCAGTCAAATTGCCCCATTGTCCGCCTAGCATTCCGGCCTGACAGTCAGGCCGGAATGCTAGGCCGGCTGCGCAGACGGGAGACGACGGCGGCGATGCGGCGTGCGGCCTCCTCAATGGCCGGCAAGCTCAACAAGGGGCTGAGGCTGAAGCGCAATGCCGATCTCAGTACTTCTTCGGCCACGCCCATCGCTTGCAGCACCGGCGAAGGCAACAGCGAGCCGCTGGAACAGGCCGAGCCGGTCGAGCAGGCGACGCCAGCCAGGTCGAGGTTCATCAGGAGCACATCTGCCGGCACGCCCGGAAAAGAAACGTTGATCGTGTGCGGGAGGCCCGTAGGATCGGCGGCGCAGCACCGATCGTCCGGCCCATTAAGGACAATCGGGGCCGCATGGGCCTGGAGGTGAGCCAGGAAGCGTTCGCGGAGCCGGCGGACGTGTGCCAGGCGCTCCTTCATGTCGCGGCACGCATAGTCAAGGGCGCAGGCCAAGCCGACGGCGAGGGCGACCGGCTCGGTGCCGGGCCGACGCCCGTACTGTTGATGTCCCCCCCAGGTCCGGGGGCGTAACGGTGTGCCGCGCCGCACCACGAGCGCACCGATGCCCTTGGGGCCGTGAAACTTGTGGGCGCTCAGCGCCAGCGTATCCACGCCCAGATCATGGAAATGCACAGGCACCTTGCCAACAGCCTGCGTCGCATCGCAGTGGAAGTAGGGCGCGGCCGCTGCACGCTCGGCGGCCCAGTCGCGAAGCTGCTTGACAAGAGACGAGATAGGCTGAAGCGCGCCGGTTTCATGGTTGGCCAACATGACGGCGACCAAGCGTGTATCAGGACGCAGGTGCTCTGTCAATGAAGACACAGGGACAAGGCCATGCTTATCGACCGGCAGCAGGTCGAGATGGAAGCCGCCTGTAGACAGCTGGCGCAGCGGCTCCGAGACGGATGGGTGCTCGACGGCGCTGGCCAGCAAATGACCGGGCGATTCGCCGCATAGGCCGAACAGGGCCAGATTGTTGGCTTCGGTAGCGCCGCTGGTGAAGAGGACTTCCGGGGCCTCGGCGCCGAGATGGGCGGCGAGGCTTTCGCGAGCCTCTTCAAGGGCGCGGCGCGCCCTGCGGCCGGCGGCATGAGCGCTGGACGGATTCCCAAACGTCTCCGTAAGATAGGGCCGCATCGCTTCCCACACTACAGGCAGCAACGGCGTGGTAGCGTTATTGTCCAGATAGATGTAATCCATACAGCAGCGCCCAAGGCGTCGAAGACAGCGGCAGGACGACGAGAGGGCGGATTCCTCCAGGGACCGCGTCCTGCCTACCGCATGACTCATTGTAGCTACTGCGGGCCGGGTTTGCGGACCCAGACGAAATAGATGGCCACGATCAGCAAGGTGCCGACAAGGCCGAACAGGAGCGGCAAAGGCAAGGCATTCATGATAAGGCGTGCCTCCTCGGTTGTCAGAAATAGGGCGAACTACCTTGCGCAAGCATAGTTCACGAAAGAGGCGCTCTACGCTGCGGCGCGGGAAACACGCTTCCCTTCGGGGCGCGGCTAACCAAGCTCGGTTCGGCGCGTTAATTGACTTTTTCAAACACCACTTCTTTACCGTCGGCGTTGGTCAGTGTCAGCTGATCGCCCTGGATAACGATCTTGTGGGGATGGATCTTTCGTCCTTCCAGGTCTTCCTCTAACGTGAAGATGACGGCCGGCCCCATGCCCAAGGTGTAGTTGCCTTTGTAGAGCTTGCCGGCCACTGTGTAGAACAAATGGCCATCTTTGCCGAATTGCAGCCGCTGTGCGCCGGCCGCGATTTCTTCGCCATTGACCGTCGTGGCTGTGGAAGCCCAGGTTGTCGATTCGAGTTTGCCTTTGTTGCTGGAGCAGCCGGCGGCGACGACTAGCGCCGCTGCCAATGCCCAACGCGCCAGAAAAGCGGGGCGCATAAATGACCTCCTTGCCAAAAACGGCGACCTTCCAGCTCGACACGAACCGGCAAGACGCCAAGCCCCTCGAGCAGCGAACGGCCTCCCACCGGCGGGCTGATTCTACCGCGGGAGGGCCTGTTCAAGCAACAGGAGGCGAATGTAGATGGGACTTGGGTGGGAGGGGTGCGCCAGCGCCTCCGACAAAGCGGAGACGGTCGGCCGAAGGACCCCTTGGTTGGCCGCGAGCTAGAGTAGAGCAGTGCGGATGCATTTGCCCACAGCGCGCGGCCAACCGAAGTCTTGGATCACAGCAGCAGGTCCAGATCCTGCTTTTCAGCGAGTGTGCGCAGCTTCTTCATGGCGCGGGCGTTGAGCTGGCGCACCCGCTCTTTGGTGATGCCGAATTGCTGGCCGATCTCCTCTAGCGTCCGCGGGTCGGCGTCCAGGCCGGCCCTCATGCGAATGATCTCGCGCTCGCGCGGTTCCAGATACTCCAAAAGCCGATTGACGCTGCGGGTGGCCCGCTCGTGGGTGGCCAGGATCTCGTGCTCATCGGTGCGCGTGTCCGGGGCGATCTCGAACAGTTCCTCGTGGCCTGTCACGAAGCGTTCGCGACGATGAAGCTCATCCGGGATGGTCCGCGCGAAGTTTTTCATGATGGCCCAGCTGGCGTAGGTGCTGAACTTGAAGCCGCGGCCGAAATCGAACTTCTCGACGGCGCGGATCAGTGACATATTGCCGTCCGAAACCAACTCGAAGAAGTTGTCGGTCTGGCCCGCATGTTTCTTGGCAATGCTAATCACCAAACGCATGTTGGCGTTAATGAGCAACTCCTTGACGGCGTTGGCTTCCTTCTGCAGCTCGTCAATCTCCTTAAGCGTCTGCTGGCGGACGCGTGCGGGATCGATTTCGTTAGGCCCGCCACCTTCCTTGCGGAGTTGATCGCGCAGCTTGGCCGCCTTGTACTTAAGGAAATTCATCTTGCGGAATAAGTGTTGCTCCTGCTCCTTACTCAGCAGCGGGTATTCATAGCACGAGGCCAACTCCGGCGGAACGTCTTTGGGGGCGTGCATGGTCCGGCGTTTGGCCTCATAGGCTTCCGCATCGGGCATAGGTGCCAAGATCTCCGCCTCCATCGCAGGATCCTCGAAGGAAGGATGCGGGACGTAATCCAGAGGTTGGGCCAGCAAACGCTGGGCCTGCACCTCGTTAACCACCCGGTAGATCGAGCTCCGAGTGCGCTGAAAGCGTTTGGCCAAGGTTTCCACAGGAATTCTCCGCTTCCAAGAGTTATAGATCGCCTGTTTGGCCGCCTCATCCAACGGGCCGGTCAAATTCGGAAACAACGCCTGCTCGGGATGCTGGCGATCATGATTTTTAATGGTGTACCGGACGGTCTCGACCGAACGGCCCAGACGGCGGGCGATGCGTCGGCTGACTTCGGTGAGCGTGCCACCCGACACGCGCGACAGTCGCCGCGCCCGACGCAGAATCTCTTCGCGCTCCTCTGCGGTCATCTGCGAAAAACGGCTGCCCCGCTCCACCCGATCGGGGTGGGTCTTCAAAAAGCGCTCCACGACCGATTGCAAGAAGCCCACCTGGCGTTTGCCGTTGGCCACAATGGGTTGCCCCACCAAGCCAAAGCGACGCCAACGCCGGATGGTTTTCGTCGAGACATTGAACTTCTTGCTAATCTCCTCCAGCGTGACCACCGGTTCGGGAAGTTTCTCTGGGGGCAGCGGAGCAAGCACTTTCGCCGAAAGGGCCTGCATCATCAGCTGAAGGTCATGAACCAAATCCTCGCCCGGAATGAGCAGGTCGGCATGGGCCTGCGGTCGGTAATCTGTGATTCGCCAACAGATAAAGGGATACGGATACTGCTTGTTGGGATCGACCTCGGCCAAAAGGCGTTCGGCGCGAACCAACTGCTCCGCCCGCCGGGCCGGCGGCGCGAAGCGCACTTGTTGATCCGTTAACTCTTTGAGAACGGATTGCTTGAAGCCAGTCACAGCCACCACTCCTTTTCGGCCTTGTGTCCGCATCGGGATCGGACCTCCAGCCGCTTGTAGGCCTCGGCCTTCCCTTGTCTGCCTGAATGGCAGGAAAAAGGCAAGGCCGAGGCCAGCCTCCTTTTCGTCCTCTCCGCTGGGGAGAGGACGCCGCGAATCCTCTCGCGGACCTCTTCTCTGTTATTACGCATCCACTGCAATCCAGGTCCAAAAGCACCTCAAGTCCGGAACCTCAGCGAACCGATCTCCTACAAGAGACACATTTCCAGGGAAAAAGGGTTCGGGAAATTTGCCGAATCCTACTGTTCTCTCTCCGGCCGCAACTTCCTCTTTACACCCAGGGCAGGAATCGGTAGATAGTTCGCTGCCGTCTTATTCGCAGACGGCGAGGATTTCTTGCCGGACTCCGTTTGTGCGGACTTAATGTTAATCCGCACTAGCATTGTTTGGTATTGCAAAAGCCGGACCATTCGCTCTACTAATTAGACGCCGGCCACGCCATTTGGATTCATGAATTGACATAAAGCATTAGTAAACAAGAATTTCCGTTCTCTGCTCAGCGGCAAACGCTCTGGTCGAGCTTCCGCCAATCTCGTGCAAATTTGCCATTATTCTGAACAATTATACAGGAACCTTGTTCAAAATTGCAAGAGCGCCTGAATACAATACAATTCGTGCTCTCCGGTGATTCCGTCTGCTTGTCACTTTGGCAGCCGACCCAACTCCTGCAACAACAAGGTGTCCTGGCAAAACAGAGAAAGAACGACGGTTGAGGAACGGATAGGCAAGTTTGCTGAAGCCGAATGCTCCCTTTGGGCTAACGGACAAAAATCCCTCCCCCCTTGTGGGGGAGGGAAAAACAAAACTCCCTCCCCCCTTGTGGGGGAGGGCTGGGTGGGGGGGTAAGTACAATGCAGACAAGGAGTTCTAACCCCCCACCCTAACCCTCCCCCACAAGGGGGGAGGGAACAAATACAACTCCCTCCCCCACAAGGGGGGAGGG
>JAJPIY010000360.1 GCA_021324515.1 Planctomycetota bacterium | reverse complement strand
TCGGTCAATCGGCCGTTGAGTTTGCTTAGCAATTCGCGCATGATCTCGCAGCGCTTGGACTCGAACTCCTGGGTCAAGCGGGCGATCACCGGGCCATGGCGCCGCCGCGCCCAGTCCTTGAGGAACGCTTTGGTTTCCTGTTGCACAATCGCCTCGGCCGGCTCGACGTGTTTGAGCCGGTCGGCCAAGGTTGCTTCGCGGATACGTTTGAGGTCGTCAATGTTGAATAAGCAGGTGCGGTCGCCGTCGTGAATGCTCGGATCGAAGTCGCGCGGCACGGCGATGTCGAGAATGACCAGCGGGCCGCCTCGGCGCCGGGCGGCGATCTGCTCGTAGCGCTGACGGGTTACGATCGGTTCGGGGGCGCCTGTGGTGCTGAGCACGATGTCGGTGCGGGTCAGCAATTCATCGAGCCGTTGCCACGGCATGGCCTCGCCGCCACAGCCTTTGGCCACCGATTCCGCTTTTTCCGGGCTGCGGTTGGTGACCCAGATGTGCCGCGGCCTCAATTGCCGCAGGTGCTTCAGCGTCAGCTCGCCCATCTTGCCGGCGCCGATGACGAGGATCGTTTTATCGTTGAAATGATCGAACACTTGCTTGACGTAATCGACGGCGGCGCTGGAAACAGAGACGTGGCCGTGCGCGATGCCGGTCTCGGTGCGGACGCGGCGGGCCACGCGGCGGGCATGACGAAACAGTGCGTGCAACAGCGGGCCGACGCTGTTATCGCGGACGGCCTGTTCGTAGGCCCTTTTGACCTGGCCGGCGATTTGCCCCTCGCCGACGATCATGCTGTCGAGGCTAGCAGCGACGCGGAACAGATGCCGCACCGCCTCGGCCTGGCGATGAATGTACAAATGCGGACGCACATCTGAGATCGGTAGATTATGAAAATCGGCAAGAAACTCGGCGATGGCCTCCGCATCCAGGTGAGCCACCGCATCCCGGCGAGCCGCCGGGTTTATCCCGGCGGCCTCCGCATCCAGGACGCAGCCGGCGTACAGTTCCACGCGATTGCAGGTACTGAGGATGACGGCCTCGCAGTTGAAGCCCGCGCATAGCTCGGTGTGCGCGCGGCTGAGTTGTTCGTCCTTGAAGGCCAGGCGTTCGCGGAGTTCAACGGGCGTGGTTTTGTAGCTGCACCCAATGGCCACAAGGATCATCGCCCGCCTCCTTGCCCCCAGTGAGGCAAAACGATGCAGCCGACCAGCAGCACAAAGGTCAAAATTGTCAGCAAGGCGACCGGCCGGCCGCGCAGATGATAGCCGAAACGCAGGTACACCAGCAGGGCGAACGTCAGCCACAAGACGATCGAAGCCAGCACACGCGGATCAGTCCAGCCGGACAGATTTTCCTGAAACATAAGGACCAGGCCCACGAGCATTCCCCCTGTCAGAAGCGGGAAAGCGAGGACGATGGCCCGGCGGTTCATGGCCTCGATGCGTTCCAGGCTCCCCAGGCGCAGGCCGTGGCCAGGCGGCGTCTTGGCGCGGAGGCGATGAGCTTGCACAAGATACATCAGGCTGGCCAGGAAGCCGACGCTCAATCCAACGGCGGCCAATAGCAGCAGCCAACCGTGAAGGGCCCCCCAGGCGGCCGGAAGAGATAACACTTTCTCGGAGGGCCAATGGGCGCTATCCGCCGGCCGGCCGAACACCGCCCCCAGGCCGACCAGACCGAGTACCAAAGGCAGCACGAACAGGCCCCAGGATAAACGGCGATGATGCACGGAGCCGACCAGATAGAAAACCGCCAGGATCCAGGCCAGGAACAACATCCAGCCGTATTGCCAGATGAGCGGCGGCCGCTGCACGGCCAAGAAAATCGTTTGCGCCGTCAGCCCCGCCGCGCCGAAAACCAGCGCCAGCCAACGAATCACCGGAAGCGGCCGAACTTGGTAGATCAATTCCAAAGCCAGGGCCACCGCGTAGGAGGCGAGAAAGCAGATGATGGTGACGCGATCCATAAGGATATTTTGCCCTCTTCTGTCCTCGGAGGGTAGGCAAAGGATGGAGGTTTGGGTCTCCGATTCAGTGTACACGATGCAGGGATGAGAGCCAAGCAAGGGCGAAGAGAATGAAACCTCGTTCCGTCATTGTTTCGATGCATGCTTCTGTAGCTTGGCCACAACGGCCGCGTGTTCGGGAGCGGCCAAGCGGCTTGGCCGTTGCCATGTCACCCTCCTCTGCTACTCCGTATCGCGCACCAAGGCTTGGGACACGGTCTAGATTTTGCGGCGAAGTTAGTCGGCGCTTCGGTGCGAATCTCGCGCAGTTTCGCCAGGATGCTTTGGGAAGACTATGGCTTGAGCGCTCGTAAACTGTTGGACGAGGCGATCCAACTCATCCCAATTTTCTTCCGGGACATTCGCCATCTCGGCTGGAATTAGCTCGCGTGTAGTCATGACCGTATCCTCCCGTCCAGTTGTATCACGAGGATTGCACCGCGACTCCTCTAGAGAACCAACCTTCATGAGAGCGTAACGCCTTCTCGCGGCGAAAAACGGCGGCGCAATTGTTCCTGCACGCGCCGCAGCCACGCTTCCGAAGGCAATCCATAGGGCCGAAACTTATCGAGCCGCCCTTCCTCCTCGTTGAAGAATAGCGCTCGGTGCAGGCCAAGTTTGCTCGCTGCCGGGCTGTCAATCAGATTGCTCGAATCGCTCACATTCATCTGGAAGACAACGCGCAGGGCCAATTCGCGCATCGATTGGCGGTCGAGAGTGCGTTGGAGGTTGTTGAGTGTATCACACCATAGGAGCGTGTGAATGCCGAGGGGCGGACCTTCGCGCAACAGGGCGGCAAATTGTTGAGCGGGGTTGGGCGCCTCGTCGGCTTTGCGCAGGAAACTGAAATCGTCTTCCTGCTTGCGCAGATCACGCAGGCGCTGCACGCCGAATAATATAAGATAAAGAGACAATGGAATTCCTGTATCTTTTTGCCGTCGCCCCAGTTCTGTGCTCCATTCGGTCATGAGAATGGGCACGTCGCGCCAGCCAGACAGGCGGATCGTCTGCGGCAGCACTTCCGACAGACGAGCTAGCGGGCCATCGGTCGGAGCGTCGGCTTGCCGGCCGTCCACAATGTAGAAACGAGGCAAGTCACTCGGTCCCATCTGGGCAGCAAGGCTGACGACGGCGGTGGCCAACAGGCCGAGCGCGCTTTCTTCCTGTTGGCCGATGAGCAGCAGATTGCTGCCGTGATGGCGACGAAACGGAGCGGCGGTCAGCTCGTTGATGGCCATTGCTTCGCCGAGCCAGGCACGTTGTTCGCGTCGGTCTTCCGTCTCGGTCGTCATCGTCCCGGCGAGGTATTGGTTGAGCAGGTGATTGCGTGACACATCGGCGGGAGCGTTGCCCTCGAAAACAATGGGCGCTTCGCGGAGCAACGGGGGACGCTGTATGGCGAGATCGTGGATGCGATTCAGATAGTGCTCCCGGCGGTCGTCGCTGAGCCAGACGACTTGAAACGGATTGTTTCCCTCGACTAATCCGTTGGCGTCGTTGTAAATGGCTTCACCGGGACGCGACAGCAAGCGAGCGGCGGAGTTGTCGTCGCTGAGGATCAGGTGGGCGTCGGCTTCGCTGCACTGCAAGGCGATGCGCACGGCCATTTGGTCGATGGTGCTGCGGGCCAGCGTATAAGCGCCACCGAGGGTCTGGGAGCCGAGCAGGACATGCATACCGAAGGCCCGGCCCTGACGGACAAGGCGATCGAGCAGCTGCGCCGCTTCCTGAGAAATGCGATCGTCTTCGGTGAAAAATTCCTGGAACTCATCGACAATCAGGAGCACGCGCGGCATGCGTTCATCAGGTTTGGCCTGGCGAAAAGCGTTGAGGTCTTGGGCGCGGACTTCGCGGAAGCGTTCGCCGCGCTGCCGCAGTTCGGCGTCGAGGCGCTGCAAAACGCTCAGGCCGAACTCACGCTCGCTCTCGATGGCGATGACGCGCGCGTGCGGCAAATCGTGGACGGCGTAGGTCTTAAATTCGACCCCTTTCTTGAAGTCAATCAGATACAACTCGACTTCATCGGGACTATAGAGCAAGGCCAGGTTGGTGATGAGGGCGTGCAGGAGCGTCGATTTGCCGGAGCCGGTCTTGCCGGCGATGAGGGCGTGCTGGGCCGTGCCTTTGCCCAGATCGAGACATTGCCGCTGCGTGGCCCCAGCCCGGCCGAGAGGGACGCGCAGCCCTTTGCGGCTGTCGGCGTGCCACCACTCCTCTGGCGGCGGCGCGATGAACTCGAACGGTACCTCAACGCGCTGAGCATGGACGGCAGCCTGACCGATTTGAGCGAGAATGCGATTCGCAAAATCGTTATCCGGCGGCGCTTCTAACGTCAGCGGATACGGGCCAAAATCCGGGTCTTTCCAGCGGAATCGTTGGCCATCCCAGATGAAATTCATGCTGCTCGCTTCCAGATCCGTGAGGTCGAAGCCCTTGGGCAACGGCACTTTGGTATCGACGCTGACGAGGGTGAGGACGCCGCAGCGTGGGCCGCTCTGCATGATGCTCAACAACCGGCGGATCGCCTCTGGACTGAAATTCACCGGAAAATGGGCGACGACCAGCACGCGGAACGCCTCGGCCACTTCGCCGGCCTGGGCGTTGTAGTCCATGATCGTCTCGTATTGATTGCGCAGATATTTCTGGATGACATTCTCCATGTGCAAGGTCAGGTCGGCCAGACGCTGCTCGATATGCGGCGTCTCGGTCCAGATACGGTTGGCGACCAGTTGCTCGTCGTAGTCGGCCAAGTGCATGAAAGCGGCGAAATTTTGGCCCAGGCCGACCGGATCGACAATGACGAAGCGCACCTTGCCGGCCGGCAGCGACGCGAGCAGACGGAAGACAATCGCTTGCAGGGTTTGCACGGCGACGGCCCGGCCGGCGTCGTGGGCCTGCAACAAAAGCGACGCGCGCGCTGGAAAATCACCCAGCGCCGGCAAATCGAACTCGGCCGGCGTCATGGCTTGCAATTCGGGATCATTCGGGATCGCTTTGGGCACTTGAGTCATGCAGACGTGATATTGACCCAGACGCAGCACCGGCGGCACCGCGGCGGGTGGCTGCCACGACTGCCACGACGGATCGTCCCAACCGGGCATGAGGTGGCGCGTGGTTTCGTGGATGTCGGTAACTTCCTCGCGCAACCGCGTCATGGCCTGCCGCCAATTCTCAATCAGGTTGTTCCAATCGCGGTCGTGGCGCTCGTGAATCTCCCGCAGCTGTTGCTCGCGGCGTGCCGACAGTTCGCGCATCTCTTTTTCGTAGCGAGAGCGAATATCGAGACGGCGGTGCTCATAAAGCTCGTCCGCTTGTCGCAGGTCCTCGCTGCGGCGTTTTTCGTTCTCATCGCGCAGACGCTGATAGCGTTCCTCGACGGGGAGCAATTCCTGTTCCCGGCGTCGTGTGGCGGCGGCGCGCTTTTCCTGGTAGAGAGCATGGGCTTGGCGGACCTCGTCGTTGTGTTTTTTCTTGGCCGTCACGATGCGCTGACGAAACTCGCTCTCGTAGCGGTCGAGCAATAGCTGCCGCGTGTTGTCGGCATTGACGACGATTTGATAGAGTGGCTCATACACGGCACGGACGCGCCTGCGAACCACTCCTGGGAGGAACAGTTTCAACAGCGGCCAGATCACTGGCCGCGCCAGCTGCTGCAACTGTTCGAGCCGTTGCCTTGCCTCAGTGACACACTCGGATAGCTTGGGCGGCGGAGCGCTCTCCTCCGCCGAAATGCTAATGCCGGCTTCGATCTCATCGGCCGGCTGTTTCCATTCGTCGAGCAAGGCGCGGGCTTGTTTGTGGATGTCATGCAGTTCATCGAGGCGCGATTGGAGGCGTGATTTGTTGTCGCGCAACTCCTGCTCGGCTTCGTTTTTGGCCCCTTCAAGGACGGCGCCTATGGTCCAGCATGCTTCCTGATACGCGGCCTTGGCCGCTTCTTTTTCGCTCTCTTCGCGCTCCAGGATTTTCTCTCGCGCTCGAAGAAACTCGTGATATGCGGCGTCTTGATCGGCCTTGTAGCGGGCTTCGATACTGCGGCGCGCCTGCTCGATCCGCCGTTCGTTTTCTTCCCATTCCTGCGTGCGGCGGCGCTCGATCGCCTCGCGGGCCTCGGCAAACTCGATCTCGACATTGTCTTCCTGCTCGCGCAACGCCGCCGCAATGGCCGGCTCATTGCGAGCACGTTCGGCAGCGTGCCGAATCAAGTCGCGCAACAGTGTCCGCTGCCGAGCGATCAAGGCCGATTCAGGCATGGCACTTGTCCCACCAGAACATCGGTTGGCCGCGAGCCCTAGGTGAGCGTTTCTCGCGCTCGCCTACGGCTCGCGGCTAACCGGG
>JAJPIY010000044.1 GCA_021324515.1 Planctomycetota bacterium | reverse complement strand
TCCAACAAGCTCTCGGCCAAGGCGCAGCAGTTAACGCGGACATACGGACCTTCGGCACGGGGGCTGAGACGATGAATGGCGCGGGCAACGACTTCCTTACCGGTGCCGGTCTCGCCCACGAGCAAGACGCTGGCCGGCGTCGGCGCCACCAGCCGCACCAGCCGGGCCACTTCGCGCATGGCCGGCGATTCGCCGACAATCCCCGGTAACAGGTCTCCGTCGTCAACGCTGTCGAACGGTTTCGACCATTTCATGCGTAGGATGCCTCCCGCGATTGGCCATCGGTTTTCCGCTTCTCGCATTGTATCAAGCGGAGAGCGGAGGGCGGACGTCAATCCAAACGCAGAAACCAGCCGGCCAGGCCGAGGCTCAGTACGCCCACGGCGGCCAGTACGCCGCAGGAGCGCAGCAGGATTGCGGCGTTGGGTTGATAATTTTCCGAGCCGCCGAGCAATTCGCGGTAAGCGTCCAGGGCCCAGCCTTGCGGGGTCAAGAGGGTTATAAATTGGGTGTTTTCCGGCATCATTTCGCGCGGCAGCACACAGCCGCCGACCACGGCCAGTACCAAGACGAGCAAGCCGCCATAGATGGCCACTTGCAATTCGCTGCGGGCCATGGAGGCGATCCAGAGTGCTAATCCCATCGCCGCCAGCGATGTGCAGAGCACTACCGGCAATAGCCAGGCCAACTGCTCGGTCAACGGCCAATTGTCCGGCCCCCAGCGGACGCCGAACAGCCAACGGCTGGCGATCAGCAAAAACAACGTCTGCCCGACCGACAGGGCCAAACAGGGCGTCATTTTACCCATGAGAATATGCATGCGCGTCAATGGCGCCGCCTGTAAGCGCCGCAGCGTACCCTGCCGCCTTTCGGCCACGAACACCCAGCCCGCGATCAGCACCAGGAAAAACACGAACATGACCACGAACATCGGCACCAGATATTTGTAATGTTCGCCGCCGTAACGCAACGGCCCGGCGCCCTCGCGGTTCTTGTACGGGACCACTTCGGCCCCTTCGCGGGCTTCCTCCGAAGATTTGGTCAAGGACGCCCAGGTCTTGCCGCGTAGATTGTATTTTTTGAACTGTTCGGCCAACGCCGCTTGGACGCCGTCGCCGACTTTCTTGTTATACATCGCCGCTTCCTTGGCGTTGCCGCCCGAAGCCATCTTGAGCAATTCACCGAGCTTGATTTTCTCTTTGCGCATGAGGAATTGATATTGCTTGGGCACTGGCAGATTGACCTTGTCGCCCAGAAGCTGAATGAACTCGGGATCGCTAAGCCGCTCGAAGGCCCGGCCGATCATCCACGGCAGAATGACGCGCAACAGCGATATCTGCACCACCTGCTCGATGATCGCCGCCGTGGTAGGCTGTTTCTCATCTTTCCACAATTGGACATCGATTTTATCCAAATAAACGCCATCGCGATGAAAAGGATTGATCCCATCGGCCAGGAACGAGCAGCGGTTGAGGCACGCGCTGAAATTCGGGCCGAAAACGAGAATGGCCGCTTGTTTGTGTTCTCGAATCAGGCGTTCGGCGTCTTCGCGGAAGGCGATTTTTTCGATGCGGATGCCGGCCGTCTCCGCCAGATCGCGCTGCACCCTCTGCGACCACGCTTCGCCGGGTTTGAGACCAGGTCCGCCGTCGAGATCCAAAAACATGATGCGCAAGCGATTGTCGGGTTTCTGCCCGAACCCTTCGCCGACGAACAGGCCAAAAACGAGGATGAACACCAACGGCAGCACGAAGAGCAGAAGGAGCGCAATCGGATCACGCAGCACCAGCCGCAATTCTTTTTTCACCAATGTCCAAATAATGTTCATATGAATACTTGCTCGCTTAGTCGCGCAATTGTCGTCCCGTCAGATGTAGGAAGACGCGCTCCAGGTTTGGCTCCTCGATGTCGAGGTGGGCCAACGCCGCGCCTTCTTGTTGGAGCAGGCGCATCAATTCCACCAGCGCCAGCTTGACGTCGCTGCATTCCAACTCCAGCAACTGGCCTTCGCGTTCGCAGAGAAGGGCATCGGGCAGCTCTTTGAGCCGTTCGCGCAGTGCCGGCGTCAGGGGTGTGACGCGAAAGCGGATGGTCCCCGGCAGTGTTTGCAACAAGCGTGGCAGCGTATCACAAGCGGCCAGCCGGCCGCGGTCCATGATGCCGATGCGGCTGCACAGCGCCTGCACTTCCTCCATGTAATGGCTGGTATAAACCAGCGTCATCCCTTCGCCGTTGAGCCGCCGTACCTCCTCAAAGATGCGGTTGCGCGACTGGGGATCGACGCCGACGGTCGGCTCATCGAGCAGCAGCAGGCGCGGTCCGTGGACCAAGGCGACGCCCAGATTGAGCCGGCGTTTCATGCCGCCGGAGAACGTGCGGACGCGATCGTTGGCTTTGTCCTCCAGGCCGATGGCGGCGAGAATGCGGCGGACGCGCCGCCGCAACTCTGGGCCGCGGATGCCGTAGAGTTCGCCGAAAAAACAGAGATTTTCCTGGGCGGTTAGCTCGCTATAAAGGGCCAGTTCTTGCGGCACAATGCCGATAAGGCAGCGTATTTGCCGATCGCTCGGCGCCACAGGTCGGCCCAACAGGCGCACTTCACCGCTTGTCGGCCCCAGCAGGCACGACACGATCGACAACAGCGTGGTCTTGCCCGCACCATTGGGGCCGAGCAGGCCGAAGACCTCGCCCTCCTGCACGTCAAAGCTGACGCGATCCAGCGCCAGCGTTGGGCCGTAGCGTTTGCTGACTTCACGGACTTCGAGGAACGCGGCCGTCATAGGTGGTCCTTCCTGCACCATTGTCGCGCCGCCATGATAACAGAGACAAGCGGGGGGCGTAAGCCCCCCTGGTCCTTCGTATACTGGGGGACTGGGGGCTTACACTTCCCGCTCACTGGGGATTATACTTGACACGTCAGTCATTATGTCTTACCATATCCTCAGTCTTTCTGTCTGAGGGAAACGATTCATGGCACGAACACCGCAAGATGTGACAGACACGGAGTTGGCGCTGCTACAGGTGCTGTGGGACAATGGCCCGGCGACGATTCGACAGTTGACCGATGTTCTTTATCCCGGAGGCGGTGCGGCCCAGTATGCCACGGTGCAAAAACTGCTGGAGCGCCTGGAGGGCAAGGGCTGTATTCGTCGTCAACGCACGTCGCCGGCACACGTCTTTACGGCAGCCATTGCACGAGAAGATCTTATCGGCCGACGCTTGCGCGATATGGCCGAGAAGTTGTGCGGCGGCTCGCTGACGCCGCTGTTGACGCACCTGGTCCGCACCAAGGGGCTGACGAACCGCGAACGTCAGGAGCTGCGGGCTCTCATCGATGGGCTGGATTTCAAAGGCAAAAAGAAGCCACAATGAAAAGGGACTGCCGTGGACGATCTGTTGAGCATCGCTGTGAGCAATGCTGTGGCCACAACCATTCTGGCCCTGGCGGTCAGCGTCATCAGTGCGGTGTATCGCCGACCGGCGCTGGTGCATGGGTTGTGGTTGTTGGTCTTGTTGAAACTGGTGACGCCGCCGCTGGTGTTGCTTCCCGGCGTGTGGGGTTGCGTCAGCGCCCTGAGAGAATCACCGCCCCCCGACATTGATATTCTCGGGGCGCTGACGCAACCCTGCTCGCCGGATACGCTGACGCAACCCTGCTCGCCGGATACGCTGACGCAACCCTGCTCGCCGGATACGCTGACGCAACCCTGCTCGCCGGATACGCTGTTGTGGCCCCAGACATTGCGGATTGTTTGGGGCGTCGGAGCGCTGACCTGGTTCCTGTTAGCGCTGAAGCGGCTACATCATTTTCGCCGTCTGCTTCGCTTCGCTCAGCCCGCTCCTGCCGCGCTCCAGGAACGCACACTCCGATTGGCACAAACGCTGGAGTTGAAGCGTTGTCCGGGTGTCCGCTTAGTGCCGGGCCACGTTCCGCCGCTGCTCTGGGCCTTCGGCGGCCTGCCGTGCTTGCTGGTGCCGGTAGAGCTCCTCGATGTGCTGAGCGAAGAACAGCTCGATACGCTGCTCGTGCATGAATTGGCCCATCTGCGCCGCCGCGATCATTGGGTGCGCGTACTGGAATTTGTCGTCATGGGACTGTACTGGTGGCATCCCGTCGTCTGGTACGCCCGCCGCGAATTGCGTGAAGCCGAAGAACAATGCTGCGATGCCTGGGTCGTGTCCACGCTGCCCGGCGCTGGACGTACCTATGCTTCGGCCCTGTTGGATACACTCGATTTCCTGTCCACGACCCAAGCCGCTGTGCCGCCGTTGGCCAGCGGCTTGGGTCAAATCGCCGATCTCAAAAGGAGGTTGACCATGATTATGCAAGGAAACACGCCGCGTTCACTGACCTGGCCGGGCTGCCTGGCCATCGTCGCCCTGGGGCTGCTCATTCTACCCATGCTGCCGTCACTGCATGGGGAACCGCCTGACAAGGAAGGGCCGCGGGAACAGCTTGAAAAAGCGGAAAAAGCCCTGGAAAAGGCCAAGGCAGCCCTGGAGCACCAGAAGGTTGAGTTTGCACAGCAAGCAAAAGAACTTGCTAAAGCCCAACAGCAAGGAAGGGCCGCTTACCGCATTGAAATTACTCTTCCTGCCGATGGGAGCGTGAACGAGAATGAAATTGTGGAAAAGATCCGGAAAGTCTTGCCAGAGAAACTGCGCAGCAATGTCATGCTTCGCCCCGTAACGGTTGTTCAAATCGGGCGGATGATGGGCGGGATGATGGGCGCTGGTGCCGTCCCGCCAGGGCTGAAACGACCGGCGCCACCATCTAGGCTAGTTGCTCCCGACATTCCGAATGCCCCCCTGTCCAAATCGTCCGAGAAACGCATCCATGATCTGGAGAAAAAGCTGGAAAAGCTGCTGCGCGAGCTGCACGAATTGCAGAAGCAAATGAAGGAATTGCGCTCCGGACCTTCGCTCACGCCGCCTCACAGCCTGGACCCACGGAAGTATCCCGTTCCAGAAAATCCCTACTACGCCCCCACTGTGCCTTTAACACCCAATGATCCCCGATCCCCTGCGCGGCCGTGAATGAGCGAACCGCTGGCGGTTTGGTAAGTTCGCCAAGCCGCCAGCGGCTTTTGTTCGCTTCCGAGGGAGTCGTTATAATAGCAACAGCAATGGTACGGGAGGATGAGCAATGGACCCGATCGAACTGTACGACCTGTTGCACAAGCGGCCCTTTCAGCCGTTCCGCATTTATCTGAGCGATGGCCGCGTGTTCGACATCCGCTACCCCTATATGAACATGGTGGGCACCACTTGGATCCGCATCGGCGTCTTGGCTCCTGGCGACACGGACCCCCTGCCGATCCCCGACCACAGTGTCAAGGTTCCCCTGTCGTTGATCAGCAAAGTGGAACCGTTATTAGATCTTCCGGTGTTTTCCGATCTCCTGGAAACGTGATACGAGTCTCCGCATGCGACCCGATGACATTCTCAGGCAGTTGCTTCGGCAGCCGTTCGAGCCGTTCCGCCTGTGCGTCGTGGATGGCGTGAATTATGAGATTCGCCATCCGGATCAAGTGGTAGTAGAACGCTCCACGGTCGCCATCGCCGGGGCACTGGCCCATTTACCGCGGCCTCTTGTCGAGCGTGATGTTATCGTGGCCCTGCTGCATATCTCGCGTCTGGAACCGATCGAATCGGTCACGCCGCCCCCGGCAGTGGCAGCCAACAACTAATGGCAAAGGTCGAAGCAACGTCTCGGCCATTCGACAACAGCAACAACGAAGCATCACTTTTTCTCGGCCTTCTTTTCGGCGGCAGGAGCGGCGGCGGCCTCGGCGCCTCCCTCAGCCGGCTTCTCTTCTTCCTTGGCCTTCTTCGCCTTCTTGGTGACGATCTTCAGCACGCGCACCTTGGGCAGGCCGTAAGGACTACGGCCTTCCTGCCAGCGTTCCTCGTCTTGCAGCACTTTGATGCGTTCGCCGCGCGTCAGCACATTGCGCGAACGCGCCAACTGATTCTTGCGGCGTAAACTTTTGTCGATGGACATGACTCTATCCGTCCCTTCTCGCGAACCTGAAAACTTAGGCTGGTATGATAGAATGGACCCGCAGCGTGGACAAGAGCGGACACGAATGCGAGAATACATTTAACGGCGAGCGGGATCGTGTTAGTGCCCCGAGAAACGCGAGCACTCGGGGCGCTGACGCGACCCCGCTCGCCATTTAACGTGAGCACAATACCATGCGCATACAACTGGATTACGGACGCACCGGACTCGAAGTCAACCTGCCCGATGATCGCGTCGTTGGTCCCCTAAACATTCGGCCGGCGCCGCCGTTGGCTGATGCGGAACAAGCTATCGCCGACGCCTTGAATCATCCGATCGGTACGCCGCCCTTGGCCGAAATTGCCCGCGGCCGCACAAACGCCTGCATCCTCGTTTGCGACATCACGCGGCCGGTGCCCAATCGCCTCATTCTGCCGCCGATGCTGCGCATTCTCGAACAACAAGGCATCGCGCGCGAAAACATTCTTCTCCTCATCGCCACGGGGTTACACCGCCCCAATGAAGGCGCTGAGCTGGAGGAGTTGGTCGGTCCCGAAATCGCTTCGCACTATCGCATTGAGAACCATCACGGCAAGGTGCGTGAGGAACACGATTACCTCGGCACCACACCCAATGGCGTGCCGGTCTGGCTCGATTCGCGCTATGTCCGCGCCGACCTGAAAATCACCACAGGGTTGATCGAGCCGCATTTGATGGCTGGTTACAGCGGCGGACGCAAGGTCATCTGTCCGGGCATCGCCGGACTGGACACGGTCAAAATCTGGCACGGCCCGCGTTTCTTGGAGCATCCCCGCGCCGATTGCGGCATTCTCGAAGGTAATCCCGTTCACGAAGAGAACACTCGCATCGCCTTGATGGCCGGCTGCGATTTTATCGTTAACGTCTGCCTCGACGGCCAGCGCCGCATCACCTGGGTCGGCGCCGGCGACATGATTCAAGCATGGCAAGAAGGCGTGCGCTTTGTCGAGCAAGTCGTCAAAGTCCCGGTGCCTGAGCCGTTGGACGTAGTTGTCACCAGCTGTGCGGGCTATCCGCTCGATACGACTTGGTATCAGGCAGTCAAGGGGTTGACGGGCGCGTTGCCGATCGTCAAGCAGGGCGGCACGATTGTGCTGGCGGCCAGTCTTAGCGAAGGGCTCGGCAGTCCTGAATTTCAGCGAGTCATGGCCGAGAACCCCGATCTCAAACAATTCAAAAAGCGCATTCTCGGCGAAGATTATTTCATCATGGACCAATGGCAGCTCGAAGAGTTGGCCAAAGTCGTGGATCGCTGCCGAGTCAAGGTGGTGACTCACGGCGTCTCCCCGGAAACGCTGCGGCGCTGCTATGTCGAGCCGGCGGCCAGCGTCGAACAAGCGGTTGCTGACTGCCTCGCCGAGTATGGCCCGCAAGCGCGCGTGGCTGTCATTCCCAAAGGGCCGTATGTCTTGCCCTATGTCGCTTGAAGGACGCTACCGCTCCTTCCCGGTCGCGGCCCGGATCGGATCGATAGCGGGAGTTTTTGCTTCTTGCAAGAGGATGCAAGCGACCGCGCTGCCCAGGGTGAGCAGCAGCAGCGCCTTGAACAGAAAAACACGGCGTTGAAAACATCTCTCGACGCGAAGATCAAGCAGCACTTGTTGCAAAAACTCGATGCGTCGGCCGATCGAAGCGTGCTGCCACGATTGCAAGAAGCCCGGTCGATCGCGGCTGATGCCGTTGACGGCGGCCACCTTTTCCAGCGCGCGGATGAAGGTATTGATGCCGGTCGGACACAATCCCTGGCCATAGGGAGCGAAGTCATCGACGTTCTCATGTCCGCGGCAATGGGGCGACGTACAAGAGACGGCCCGGCAGCCGAACAAGTCCGCCTGCCGTTCACAGCGGCGCGAAAGAAAGCCAAACACCACGAAAATGTAGGCGAGTAAGACCGCCACCAGCGACACGGCGGATACGCAGTCGGACGATTGGTTGTCCAAGGCGAAAGGCAGCGGTCCCACGTAGGCACTGGCAATATGGGTAACCAACCAACCGAGCACAAGGATGCTGGCCGTGAGGAAACCAAAATAGTAGAGCATATGGTGATGGCGGACGTGGCCGACCTCGTGGCCGAATACCGCCTCGATCTCGTCCGGCGTGAAATCTTCCAGCAGCCGATCGGTGAAGACGACGTAACGGAGCCACGGTAAAATGCCGATCACCATAGCATTGGCCATGCCGTGGCGTGTATTCCACACCAGGATATTACTGCATCGAAAACGGAGTCGGCGGGCGGACGCTTCGAGGCGCCCGCGCAAAGGGCCGGGCGGCATCGGCGTCAAACCGAGCATCAAACGCACGATCCACGGCATGGCCGCGAAGACCATCAGCACCGCAGCGATGCCGAGGAAATTGACGGTCTGGGGAGATTCTTTCCACAATTCCGGGAAGAGCCGTTGCAGTTCCTTCGCCGTTAGCAGTAACAGTACCGGCAGAAACGCCAGGGCCAGTTTTTGTCGCAGCTGGAACAACACGTAAGAAGCGCGCGAGCCGAAGGAAGCCGGCGCCGCGGCGTGCGTGCGTTCCCAATCCATCCAGCCGCCGGCGCGGACCTCGGCAAGTAAACGATGGGCGGCCTGATGCGCCGCGCGTTCGGCGTCGTAGTAGATCGCCCACGCCAATATCTGGGCAATCACGAACGGCGACAGAATAAGCAACTCCGCACCGGGCCAGGGACCGTTGTTCCCTTGCCACAGTCGAGCTACTGCCCAACCCCAACCCAGCCCCGACAATGCCAGAACATAGAAGGCCAACAAGACGATTTGCTGGCGCAGCCGGCCACGCTCGTAGCGCGTCAGCAGCTGTTCGCGCAGCTCCGGGGCTTTTTCCAGGGCCATACGAACGCGGTGGGCCACAAAAAAGGCGTGCAGGCCGGACAGTAATACCGTCAGCCCAGCGGCCGCCACACAAGCTAGAGGGGAATCCGTCCATAACGGTTTCGGCCAGATCTCCGGCTCCGGCAAGCACACCAGCACCAAAAACACCATCAACAAAAACGGCATGGCTTCCTCATCCTCGACCGCGACTCGGCATGACCATCCTTTCTATTCTAACTGGCGCACTCTACGGGGCAAAGTTTCGTTTAATCGTCAACCATAGGCGAGCGGGGGTGTGACCCCCCGGTTGTTCTTGGCGAGCGGGGGGTTCACACCCCCGCTCGCCTGCGCTCACGTACCCCCCTCGCCCAGGGTGTCCAATCTCCCTGTGCCTCGTATAACCTAGTTGATGTAACCTTTTAATATCGTAATAGTTAATTTTAGTGGCGAAACCCGTCAAATGGAAGAACATCGCCAACTCGACGCTTCCGTTCAGACAATCCGGGCCTTGGACAAGACCGAAAGGTCTGGTTTGGTCGAAAGTCTCGAATACTCTGTTTTCCTGTGGTTATTTGCTTCTCATGCTGCCAGAAAACAGCTTCGGCCAGGCGTCTCCTTAG
>JAJPIY010000017.1 GCA_021324515.1 Planctomycetota bacterium | reverse complement strand
GGTTGAGAAAGCCCGCAGCGCCAGCAAGGGAAAGGGAAAGATCACTGCGGGTTGAGAAAGCCCGCAGCGCCAGCAAGGGAAAGGGAAAGATCACTGCGGGTTGAGAACGAACATCCCTGGACAGGATTTCGCCGACCGTTTAGAGTATTATTTAGAGAACAGAAAGAGAATGAAAAACATGAGCATAAAAGATTGCTTTGTCTCAGGAGGTTTGTTTGACGACCGCAATGATGGTGGAGCCATGCGGCGGCTTCCACGAATTATCGCTTTCTCCCCCTTTGCTGCAAGCCCTCGATCGCGCCGGTTATCGTGAACCCACCCCGATTCAGGCCGCCTTCATTCCCGAAGCCCTTACCGGACGCGATGTTATCGGCCAGGCCCAGACCGGCACCGGCAAAACGGCTGCTTTCCTGCTGCCTTTTCTCCATCATTGGCGCGACGACAACCGGCCCGGCCCGCAAGCCATCATACTGGCCCCGACGCGCGAACTGGTCATGCAGGTCGCCGAAGAGGCGGCCAAACTGTCACCCCATCGTCACTGCCGAACGGTGCCTATCTACGGCGGCCAGCGTTTCGGCACCCAATTGGCCCTGCTCAAACGCGGTTGCACTATCGTCGTCGGCACGCCGGGCCGCGTCCTCGATCACCTAGCGCGCGGCACCCTAACTCTGGAGCGCGTTCGCTACGTCGTCCTGGATGAGGCCGATCGCATGCTCGACATCGGCTTCCGGCCGGACATCGAGAAAATCCTGCGCCGCTGTCCGCAGCAGCGCCAGACCTTGCTCCTGTCGGCAACGCTGCCACCGCCGGTGCTGCGCCTGGCCCAGCGCTACATGGTTGAGCCGATCAACATCAATCTGTCGCCGGAAAAGATAACCGTCGAGAACATCCGTCAGACCTATTTCACCGTCGATGAGGACCGCAAGTTCGAACTGCTGCTGAAGGTCTGCGAACGCGAACAGCCACGCCAGTGCATCATCTTCTGCGAGCGCAAGCGCTGGGTGGAAGACGTGTACCGCATGTTACGCAAAAACCTGCCGCGCGTGGCGGCGATGCACGGCGATCTGCCACAAGCACTGCGCAATCGCATCATGCAGGGCTTCCGCGACGGCAAAATCGTTTATCTCGTGGCAACCGACGTGGTTGGCCGCGGCATCGACGTGCGGAACATCTCCCACGTCATCAACTACGACATCCCACTCGATCCGGAGAACTACGTCCACCGCATCGGCCGAACCGGTCGGCTCGGCGCGGACGGTGTGGCCATCGCCTTCGTCACCCCCGAACAAGGTGAGCAGCTGACCGAAATCGAGCGTTTCATCAACAAAATGATCGACGAGGACCAGATCCCCGGTTTCCAGGCGTATACCCCGCGCATCCGCACGACGAACGGAGCTGCCCCCAAGCCGGTTGTTCCCATCTTCGGCCGCCGTGTCAAGCGTTACAGCAATCGGCTGTAACGCTCTCCCCTCCAGTCCCTTGGTTCCCGGCTTGCGGGAGGTCCGGGGCTGTACATTTTTTGATTTTTTTGTGAACCTTTTCCCTTTTACTGTGTCCCATGTGTATAATGGGGACGAGTGTTTGCGCTCCCGATTGAAAAAAGCCTGGCTGACTTTTTTCGATCTTGCGTTCTATAGACCTTTCTCTTTCGATCGCCGGAGGTCTGCTATGGCCGTCAAGAACCTAAATTGCTTGGTGTTGCGTGGCTCCGCCGTCCTACGAGTCGGCAAGGTCGGCAATCCGCGCCTGGGTTCGGACATCACGGCCAAACCCGCGGCCCTGGAGATCGGCATTTCCATGCCACGCCCGTTGCAAGACGGCATGCAGGAATTTCTTCCTGCATGGCGGCCCGGACATGCGAATTATTGTCGCATAGGTTCCTGGGCTGTATCAGGGACCGGTCGGTCCCTCCGTTGTGTGGGCGTCCTCAGTCGCAGTCGGATACGCCGGGCCCCCGCAGGGCCACATCGTTAGCCTGAGGATTCGGGTCTCTCCAACCCGGCCCAACGAGCAGCAACCGACTGTTCTCCTGATCGCACTGCGATCCCCCCACCCCAACCCTCCCCCACAAGGGGGGAGGGAGAAAGAGACTCCCTCCCCCACAAGGGGGGAGGGAGAAAGAGACTCCCTCCCCCACAAAGGGAGAGGGCGAAAGAGACTCCCTCCCCCACAAAGGGAGAGGGCGAAAGAGGCTCCCTCCCCCACAAGGGGGGAGGGCGAAAGAGGCTCCCTCCCCCACAAGGGGGAGGGCGAAAGGTTCCCTCCCCCCAAGGGGGAGGGTTAGGGTGGGGGCGACAACCGCGAGACCTACGCGGATGATCCCCGCAGGATTCTCGCTGGCGATCGTAGAACCTGGCTATTCGCGCATGGATCGAGAAGGGTTTCTTTGCAATGAACTGGATCGACACGAAGATCTTGGTTGAACAGGCACAAGCGGGCGACCGGGCAGCCTACGGTGAGCTGATCGTGCGCTTTCAGCCGACCGTTTACGCCATCGCCTTGTCGCGTCTGCGCAATCCGACGGAGGCGCAGGAGTTGACACAGGAAGTGTTCTTGCATGGCATGAAGAAGCTGCCGCAGCTGCGTGACACCCAGTGTTTCGCTGGCTGGCTGCGTCAGATCACCGTGCGCATGGCCATTAATCGCCTGACGCGGCACGGCCCGACACAGAGAACAGAGCCGGCGGTGCTAGAGCATGCCGAGGCCTCTGGCGCCAGTCCGTTGGAAGCGCTGGTCAAGGCGGAGCAGGCCGACGAGTTGTACCGCGGCTTGGAGCGTCTCAAGCCGGTCGATCGGGCTACGTTGCTAGCGTTCTACATCCGTGGCCGTTCGTTGAAGCAAATGAGCCGCGAATTTGCAACGCCCATCGGCACCATCAAGCGCCGTCTCCATGTGGCACGGCTTCGTCTGCGGAAAGCGCTGGAGCGGGGCGCCGCCTTCAAGGCGCACCGCCCTCGTGAGACAGCGTGCCTGTAATCTTTCTGGTTAAAGGCCCGCAGGGTTTTAGCGGTCGCTTTTGAACCCCCATGCGAATACCGCCGTCAATATCACCATGATGACCGCTCCGACGGCGAAGGCTGGTTGTAACTCGCCGCCGGCCCAGCGGCGGAGGGCGCCAAAGAGCAGGTTGCCTAGCAACAAGCCCAGGCCGCTGATAAACGTCAAGAGCGATTGCACACTGGCACGAAGCCCCTCGTGAACGCGGCCATTGACGAAGACTTGACCGGCCACATAGACACCGGCAATGACCAGGCCGTTGAAGCCCAAGGCCCCAGCGACGAGATGACGCGAAGGGGCCAACGCTTGCACGGCCAGTCCCAGCGTCAACGCCACCATGCCGACAAGCACGGTGCCGCGGATACCCAGGCGCCGCAAAAACCAAGGCAACAGGGCCAGGCAAATCACTTCCGTGGCCTGGGCGATGGTAAGGAGGGCGGGCAAGTCGGCCTCATCGGTGTGCAGCTGCCGCAACAAAAGCGGAGTCCCCTGGGTGCCGAAAGGGAAGGTGACGCAGACGCCGAAAAAGCACAAAGCATAGATGAAAAACAGCCGGCCCCGCAGGAGTTGCAGGGCAGCCAACGGTGCGAACCCCTGCTGTATTCCTCCCGGCACAAGGGCGATGCAGCAGGAGGCGGGATGCGGCGGTGTGTGCGGCAACGTCCGTGTGTAGGCCGTTAACACAAACGACATCAGCCCACCCAGGCGAAAAAGATCTGCACGCTCGCTGCACGGTCGGTCGGGACGGAACCAGCCGACTATTTGACACAGCCAATCGGGGTTTTGGAACCAGTAACTCACCAGCCAGGCCGAGGCCATCCAACCGAGGGTGCCCCATAAGCGCACCGGGCCGAACTGCCGTTCGGGATGTTTCAGATGAGCGAAGCCAATGGCGGTGCCGAGCATCCAGATAGGGCCGGTCAACAGCCAATAAAGGAGCGTGCCGCCAAAGACCGCAAGCGGCTGGTTTTGTTCGGCGAGCAGCCACAGATCCAGGCCGGCAACGAGCGAACACAGGCCGAGAAGGTGCTCGGCCGGCATCCAGCGATCGGCAATGTGACCGGCGAAGGGGGCGGCGCAGAGGGTGGCAATTGCCTGGGTGGCGCAGCAGACCGCGATGCCCATGCTGGAAAAGCCCAGCTGTTCTTGCAAGTAGGTGCTATACAACGGCAATACGGCACCCGCCGGCGCGTATTGCAAAAACATCAACAGACAAAGCCGATAGCGCAAAGGTGCATTCGTCCTTGTGGAGCGGCGCCGCGCAACGGGGCCGGTTTGTGCGCCGCGGTGCAGCGCCGCTAAGCAGCAGTCTGGCAGCTCATTCGTCGCTACCGTCCAGGCAAGCGGCAAGGTATTCGCGATTCAGCTGGGCAATGAAATTCACGCTGATTTCCTTGGGGCAGGCCGCTTCGCATTCGTAATAATTGGTGCAATTGCCGAAGCCCTCGCGGTCCATTTGTTCGACCATATTGCGCACACGCCGCCGCCGTTCGGGCTGGCCTTGGGGCAACAAAGCCAGATGGGCAACTTTAGCGGCGGTGAAGAGCATGGCCGAGGCGTTCTTGCAAGCGGCCACGCACGCGCCGCAACCGATACAGGCCGCCGCATCCATCGCTCGCTCGGCGTGGGTCTTCGGCACCAACACCGCGTTGCCGTCCGGCGCACCGCCGGTGTTCACCGACACGAAGCCGCCTGCCTGGATAATGCGATCCAGGGCGCTGCGGTCTACAATCAGGTCTTTCACCAAGGGAAACGCCCGCGCCCGCCACGGTTCCACATAAATCTCCTGGCCGTCCTCGAAGACCCGCATATAGGTCTGGCAAGTCGCCACGCCGCGTTCGGGGCCGTGGGGGACGCCGTTTATCATCAGACAACAACTGCCGCAAATGCCCTCGCGGCAATCACTGTCAAAGGCGATCGGCTCCTCGCCTTTGGTGATGAGTTCTTGATTGAGGACATCCAGCATTTCCAAAAACGACATGTCCGGCGAGATGTCGCGGGCATCGTATGTTACCATGCGGCCTTCGTCTTGAGGGCCTTTCTGGCGCCAGATATGCAAAGTGAAATTCATGTTTATTTCTTCAACTCCCTTCATTCCCAGGCGGGCTTGGGAAACGCGGCAGGCTACTTGTAACTGCGTACGCTCGGATGCACTTCCTCAAACTCCAGCATCTCCTTGTGCAAAATCGGGGCCTTCCCCACACCCGTATATTCCCAAGCGCTCACGTAAGCATATTTCTCATCGTTGCGCTCCGCCTCGCCGTCGGGCGTCTGGTGCTCGATGCGGAAGTGCGCTCCGCAGGACTCGTCGCGGTCAAGAGCGTCGTAACAGAGTAATTCGGCGAACTCCAAAAAGTCGGCGACGCGGCCGGCATACTCCAGCTCTTGATTCAGTTCCTGCTCCCTGCCGGTGACGCAGAGGTTGTTCCAAAACTCTTCGCGGATAGCAGGGATTTCATTGAGGGCTTTTTTCAGGCTTTGCTCGCTGCGGGCCATGCCACACTGGTCCCACATCAACTTGCCCAGCTGGCGATGGAAGGATTGGGCGCTGCGTTTGCCCTTGATCGAAAGCAGCCGTGCGATGCGTTCGCGGACCTCAGCCTCGCAGCGTTTGAATTCCGGACCATCGGTCGGGGCCGGGGTTTGTTTGGTGCTGGCCAGATAATCGCTTAAGGTGTAGGGGATAATGAAGTAGCCATCCGCCAAGCCCTGCATGAGGGCGCTGGCGCCGAGACGGTTGGCGCCGTGATCGGAAAAATTGGCCTCGCCGAGGACGAACAGGCCGGGAATGGTGCTCATCAGGTTGTAATCGACCCATAGGCCGCCCATCGTATAATGGGGGGCGGGGTAAATGCGCATCGGCTGTTTCAGGGCGTCTTCGCCGGTAATGCGCTGATACATGGGAAACAACTCCCCATAGCGTTCGCGGATGACCGGTTCGCCGAGGCGGCGGATGGCATCGGCGAAATCGAGATAGACGCCGCGGCCGTTCGGACCGACGCCGCGGCCCTCGTCGCACACTTCCTTGGCCGCCCGGGAGGCGATGTCACGCGGGGCCAGGTTGCCATAACTAGGATATTTGCGCTCTAAAAAGTAATCACGGTCTTCTTCCGGAATCTCATTGGGAGGGCGACGGTCGCCGGGTTCTTTAGGCACCCAGATGCGGCCGTCGTTACGCAGGGATTCCGACATGAGCGTCAATTTGCTCTGATGTTCGCCGCTGACCGGAATGCAGGTTGGGTGGATCTGCGTGAAACAGGGATTGGCAAAGGCCGCGCCGCGTTTGTAGGCGCGATAAGCCGCCGTCACGTTGCAGCCCTTGGCGTTGGTGGACAGATAGAACACCGTACTGTAACCGCCGGTGGCCAAGATCACCGCGTCGCCGCTGTACGACTGAAGCTGCCCGCTCACCAGGTCGCGGACAACGATGCCGCGGGCCCGCCCCTCGACGACAACCAGGTCGAGCATCTCCGTGCGTGGGTGCATGTGGATGCGTCCGGCCCGAATTTGTCGGCACATGGCCTGATAAGCACCCAGCAACAGTTGCTGGCCGGTTTGTCCGCGACAATAGAACGTGCGCGACACCTGAGCGCCACCGAAAGAGCGGTTGGAAAGTTGGCCGCCGTATTCCCGAGCGAAGGGCACGCCCTGAGCGACGCACTGATCGATGATGTTGACACTGATCTGGGCCAGGCGAAAAACGTTGGCTTCGCGTGAGCGGAAATCGCCGCCCTTGATAGTGTCGTAAAAAAGCCGGCGGATGCTGTCGCCATCGTTCTGGTAGTTCTTGGCGGCATTGATGCCGCCCTGGGCAGCGATGGAATGCGCGCGGCGCGGACTGTCCTGAAAGCAGAAGCTCTCCACGTTGTAGCCCAACTCCGCCAGGGATGCAGCCGCCGAAGCGCCCGCCAAGCCGGTGCCGACGACGAGGATGCGAAACTTGCGTTTGTTCGCTGGATTGACCAATTTCATCTCAAAGCGGTGCCGTTCCCACTTCTGTGCTAACGGGCCGGAAGGAACACGAGGGTCGAGCTTCATGAAGGGTACTCCTGTACGATTCTGCCAGGGCTGCGGCCGGAAGGGAGCGATGCGGCATCCCCTCCCTTACAAGGCCGCATGGGGCTTTAATAAATCCATCCCATCAAAATAACCAGTGGGATCGAGCAATTGCCGACGACGACGCTCAAGGCCACCACCGCTCCCACATGGTTGACGACAGCGTCGTAGCCACGCCCGTTCCACCCTAAGTGTTGCAGCCAGCTACTGCCGCCGTGCCACAAATGCAATCCCAGAAAAATCTGCGCCAGGATGTACGATGCCGATATCAACGGTTGCTGAAATCCAGCTATGACCATACCTGCCACATCGCCCTCTTTCGGTTCCAGGACGTACTTGAAATGCTCCGGATCGAAGATGCCGAAGGTGAAATGCAGCAGATGATAGAGGACAAACAACAGAATGACCACCCCGGTCAGCATCATATGCCGCGATGCCCAGCTGGCCTGGATAGTGTTTTCATGGACGTAATGGATGGGCCGGGCCGACTCATTCTCTTGCCAGGTGCGCAGGGCGAAGACCAAGTGAATCAGGAAGATGGCCAGCAAGCCGGTGCGCGCCGACCACAACAGGACTGGATGTTCCATCAAACCGTGGGCATAGGCGTTGAGGGCATCTTTGCCAAAATAAATCAGCAGGTTTCCGCTCATGTGGGCGATAACGAAAATCATCAGGCCCAGGCCGGTCAGCGCCATGACGTATTTGGAACCAACCGACGAGAAGACCAACCGCGACAACCGATTCATCCTCATCCTTTCGACGACCAAGGCGGGCGGCCGGCCCAAACACGATGCCGGCTTTCTCTATTCTTTATAGGCGTTCCGCCAGCGAGAGCGAGAGGCGCATCGGAAAACCGTCAACGACCAGACACGTGAGCACTGCGATGCACCACACGACGGGCCGAAAACAAGGTTTCTTGCAGCGTAGCCTGCTTCTCCGTATCGGCAATCAGGGGCTCCGCTTTCTGTTCTGGGCGCTGCTGTTCGGCCTCGCCTATACGCAGCCTCGCCTCTATTACTCGAACCAGAACCAGTATTTCCTGCACGGTCTTGCCCAGGGCGGCCGCGGGTTCCTTAAGGAAGACTGGCTGGCGAACACAGCCGATCCCACCCCGGTTTTCAGCGCCCTTGCAGCCTTCACCTATCGATACTTGCACGAGTCCTTTTTCTACCTTTATTATATCTTCATTCTCGGCATTTATTTCCATGCTCTCTTGGGCGTTTTTGAGCACCTCAGCAACGGCTGGGCTACGGCTCGGATACGCCTTTGTTTCATTGCTCTTTTGGTGCTTCTTCATTCTGCCCTGTTGCGCTGGACCTCGGCCCAGCTGTCCGGCGTCGATTATCCCTGGTATTTCCAGGCCGGGGTCGCCAATCAATACGTCCTCGGCGCGGGTTTGCAGCCGTCGGCGTTCGGCGTCTTGCTCCTCCTTTCGGTGTGTACTTTCTTGCACGACCGGCCTTTGACGGCCGCCGCCTGGTCAGCGCTCGCTGCGGTGATGCATGCCACCTATCTGCTCCCCGCCGCTTTTCTGACGCTGGCCTACCTGTATCTGCTCCTCCGTGCAAAACGCCTCCGCGAGGCCCTGTTCGGCGGTGTGTGGTCCCTGCTCCTGGTTTTGCCAGCGGTGGTCTATGTTCTCCGCACCTTCGCCCCCTCTTCCCCGGAGACATTCGCTGAGGCGCAGCACCTTCTGGCCCATTTCCGCATTCCACATCATGCCCAGGTGGATCGTTGGTTGGACGGCATCGCTTGGGCACAGATCGGCTGGGTCGCAGCAGCGACGTATCTGGTCCGCGGCAGTCGGTTGTTTGTCATCTTGGCGGTATGTTTCCTTCTCGGACTGGCGCTGACGTTGGTACAAGTCGGCACCGCCAACGATACACTGGCCTTGCTTTTTCCCTGGCGCATATCCGTCGTCTTGGTCCCTCTTGCCACGATAATCATTCTCACACGGCTAGTCCAAGGCTTGGCTGCCTGGTCCTCGCCGGCCTTATTCCGCTGGGGACGCGCTTTGCAGATGGCTTGGATCGGGTTGTTGGTCCTTGCTGTGGCTGGAGGGATTTTCATTACCTTTTTCGATCTTGGTTATCGCACAAATACCCAAGAGTTGCCTTTGCTGGAATACGTTCGCGCCCATAAAACGAAAGGCGAAGTTTATCTGCTTCCGGTGGAAGTGCCCGACCTCGTCTCCGGCAAGAGAGGGGCTGCCTCGCTCAACTTCACGCCGCCGCCGCGCCGTAGCAGCATCCAGAAACAGGTCATCTCGGTCGATTTGCAGCAATTCCGACTGTTCACCGGCGCACCCATCTATATCGATTTCAAGTCCATCCCCTACAGGGACGTTGAGGTATTAGAATGGCACCAGCGCATTCTGTGGAACCAGCAACGCTATGAGCAACGCGATTGGAATGACGAGCAAATCAAGGCCGAGTTGAAACGCCGAGGGATCACTCATGTGGTAGCCACTGCCGATCGTGACATTCCCTGCGCTATTCTGCAATTGATCTACGCGGATGAATATTACCGCCTCTATCGCCTGCTGCCGTGATCTTGCCTATTTATCCTGGGCACGGTTGAATTTGGTACAATTCCCTCCCCCCACCCCAACCCTCCCCCACCAGGGGGGAGGGAGAACCAAGGCACCCTCCCCCCTGGTGGGGGAGGGTTGGGGTGGGGGGGCAGTATAGCCGTGACGCTGTGCTGCACAGTGGACCATTGCTCTCCTGTGGGAAAGGGTTGAAGCGGGAGAGAGAGTCGTTGGCGCATTCAGGCAGGGGTAGATAACATTTACCAATAGATATATCGTCGAAACAACAAATGCTGCCGGCGCGGCAGGGCCTCGACATCAGGGAGGAGATAGCGATTGTCGTCTACGTCGAGAAGTAGTTTGCCGTTTTTGCCGTACTCCTGCGCCTGGCTATGGCTGTGGCGCATGGTGAAACACACGGGTCCGCGATCGGTCTGGACCTGGAACGTCAACAGACCGTATTTCGCGTCGATGCGGTCGATAGCGGTGATGACGCGGACGAAATAACGTCGCGCCAAGGCCTGTTCCAGCAAAGCCCGGTCCTTGGCCGGCCAATCGGCGAGATCGCGAATGAGGCCGACCTCGTGTTCTTGGCCATCCTCATCGGCGTAGCGAAGACTGATAAATTGATCGGGAAAAGCGGTCGGCAGAGCGCGGACGGCGAACAGTCCATCGTAGAGGGCCGCACCGACGGCTGCTTGCAGCGTATCACGTCCGCCCCGCTGCAAGCGCGTTTCCTGGGGCGTCAGCCAGCGCAAACCAAAATCTGCAAATCGAGAGTCGAAGGTCGACGGAGATGCCAACGATGAGGAAGAAAGCCCCAAAAGACCGGGCGGAGTGGTCGGAAGTCGTCGAGTGTGCCTGGGTGGGCCTTTTCGGCTTTCGGCCCACGCCTTTCGGCGTTTGATGTTGCGGTCGGCACCAACCAAGCCATCGACGGTCGGCTCGGCGCTGACTTCGGTTTGCATACGTACCAGACGCGCATAAGTCCCGTCCTTGGCCATCAGTTCCTCATGGCTGCCTTCCTCGATGAGCTTGCCGCGATTGAGGACGAGAATACGGTGGGCATTCCGCAGCGTGGAAAGACGGTGCGCGATGGCGATAGTCGTCCGGCCGCGTGTCAGCACGGCCAACGCTTCCTGGATGGCGCGTTCCGATTCGGGATCGACGCTGCTGGTTGCCTCATCGAGGATCAGCACCCGCGGATCGTAGAGCAAACAGCGAGCAATCGATAGCCGTTGCCGTTCCCCGCCGGACAATCCAGCGCCGCGTTCGCCTAACGGCGTATCGTAAGCCCAGGGCAGACGCATGATAAATTCGTGAGCATGGGCGCTCTTGGCGGCAGCCAGCGCGTCTTCCGGCTTAGCATGGGGTTTGCCGTAAACCAGATTTTCCCACACGGTGCCGCGGAACAGAAACGGCTCCTGCAAGACGACGCCGACCTGGCTGCGCAGATACTCGCGCGGCAACTCGCGCACGTCACGGCCGTCGAGCGTGATCCGGCCCGTGTCAGCATCGTAAAAGCGACAAATCAGATTCACTAACGTCGTCTTGCCTGAACCGCTGCGTCCCACGATGCCCACCATCTCGCCACGCCGAATGTGCAAGTTGAAGTTTTTCAGCACGGGATGATTGCGGTCGTAGCCAAAAGTGACGTTCTCGAAGCGGATCGAGCCGCGCAACGGCGGCAGCGGCCTCGGCGTCTCCGATTCGGTCACGCGCGGTGTCGTATCCAGCAATTCAAAGACGCGCTGGCTGGCGGTCAGGAAACTGGTCAACCACGTGGTCAACTGTGCCAGCGTCGAAAGCGGCGTGTAAAACATGGCCAAGTAGGCCAAAAACGCCATCAGGCCCCCAAGACTCATCATGCCGCCGAGCACATCCCGACCACCAACAAACCAGACGATCAGACCACCGAGGCTGAACACCAATTGCATCACCGCCGAAAAAGTAGAGGCCGCGCCTTCGACTTCCAGCCGGGAACGCCGCAGCGAATCGCTGCTGCTCTGAAAGCGCTCGAATTCGCGGCGTTCCTGAGCGAACGCCTTGACCACCCGAATGCCCGACAACATGCCCGCCAAGGTGCCCGCTTGCTTGCTAGCCGAGTCCCAGTAGCGATGATAGCGCGGGTAGACGTGCCGCCAGAAGAACCAGCTGCCGTACAACACCAGCGGCATCGGCACCAGCGTCCACAGCGCCAGCTTGGCGTTGAGCGTGAACAGCATGACGCCGACACCCACAAGTTGCAGGGTTTGCAACAGCAACCCTCCCGTCAGCTGATGAATAAGACCGTACAGCGCCTCGGTATCGTGGGCCACCCGGCTCATGAGTACGCCGACAGGGTGGCGGTCGTAATAATCTACTGAGAGAGTCTGTAATTTCTCGACCATGCGGGCGCGGAGGGTACAGGTCATGGCGGTGCCGAGGCGATTGGCCAGGGAGCCCTTGACGGCGTTGACCAGAGCGAGCAGCACGCGCGTCGCTGCCAAAGCGCCGACGATGGCCAACAGCGCCGCCACCAAATCGCCGGCCTGGCCGCCACGCGCATCGGTCTCCAGGACGTGATCGACAAGGTACTGTTGCAACTTGGGCGGGGCCAATTCCAACGCCACGCCCAGCAAGATGAGCACACACACTATCGATACGCCGCCACGATAGGGACACAGCAGTTCCCAAACCCGGCTGAGGACGGCGCCGCGATTGATGCAGCGCGGGCAGACATCGCCGGCAAAACTCAGGGCCAGGCCGCAGCTCGGGCAGCGACGGTCGTCGATCTCGTCTTCAGGGTCCACGGCAAACGCGCCGCCGTCGCGCATCGCTTCCAGTTTTGCCGCCAACTTCACGAATCGGCTGGCCAAACTATTAGAATAGCGGACCACATCCACCCACACTCCACCGATGCGCGCTTGCAAGAAACCGGACCCGACGCCAGCGTGCGTGCGAAACGTCTCCGCTTCATCAACCGTCCACGTGTGCAGGAGTTGGGGGGGATCGTCTTCGGATAGCAACACGAGTCGGCGGTCGCACAGAAAGAGCCATTGCTGTTCCGGGCGGCCCTCCGCGCTGAGGTCCGTGGCCGTGGAAAACAAGATCGTCCGTTGCTCAAAACCGTATCTTTGCAACGCCTTCACCACGAAGGCAGGGGGAGATTGCTGAAACATGCAGGGGCCGCTCCACGAGCGGTCGCAAGGCCAGAGGAGAAAGCCTCAAGGGTCGCGTCCTCCCGACCCATGAGCCGTTGCGACCGGAAGGATGTTCCGTAAGGAGC
>JAJPIY010000190.1 GCA_021324515.1 Planctomycetota bacterium | reverse complement strand
GCGCGGCGAGCGGCAGCTAGACCGAGACTGGCCGAGGTCTCATGGGCTGCTGCGATGCGACGCTCGCCGATGCCGGTGCGCGAGCGAATCCATTCGTCCGAGGTGTCCAAACTGGCCGGGAAATCGCCGTTACGTAAAGATCGGGCGGGCAAGCTGCTGCCGGTGCCCAGCAGCATGACGCCGAAAGATGTGCTCATGGATCACCTAGAGAATCAGTCTCTCACCCCCGCTGGGCGCTCAACGCCCCAAACGGTCTTGTCTCTGTCTCCAATATACTAAGAATGAGCTGAGAAACAGGATACGGTCCTTTACAAAAAACAGCAAACGGCGCCTGCGTGCGTGCCGCGGATGCCGGTTGCGGAAGAGCGGTAAAACGTGTCAATTGTTTAGCCGCGCGCCGCAGGCGAGGGCAGCCGCGCTCGCCGCAGGCGCGCGACTAAACGGAATCCTTATACCTTATACCTTGGCCGGCACCTCGAAGCCTTTGCGGTATTCGCGCGTCAGCAGGGCGTTGGCTTCCCTGTCGCCGAGGAAGATCTCCTTGGCCGGATCTACGGCCAGCTTGCGGCCGATGCGGCACTTGACCGTGCTGAGGTCGATCTTGTTGTCCTTGAGGTGCTGTTCCATGCGCTCGAAGGTTTCACCCGCGTCCTTGTCCTTGGCGAAGGCTTGCGGTGTCTGACCGAATGGCTGCTCCTCGCCGAGGCGATAGCTGATATTGCCCAGATGGCACAGGGCGCTGGAGAGGTGGCCTTCGAGAATGTCGGCATTGAGATCTTCGACGCGACGGCTGCGCACCGCCTTGATGAAATTGGCGTAATGATCTTCGCCGCCCTGGAACTTTCGGATGACCTCACCCTTGGGTGTGAAAGCCGTGGCCTCTCGGTAGCTGGTGCAGACCATGTAACCGTCGGTGCCGTACCAGATGTTACCGATCTTAGCGCCCAGCAGGTTCCCGGTCGGCAAGCCGCGCACCTCGAAGATCAGTTCGCAGTCGCCGTAGTCGAAGACGCAAATCTGGGTGTTGGCGGTCTGGCCGTCATCGAAGTAGCCGAAACGGCCGCCGATGCTGACGACGCTTTTGGCCAGCTCGTTTTTGTTCAGCCCCCAGCGGGCCTTGTCCATCTCGTGAATGCCTTGGTTGCCTAAATCGCCGTTGCCGGTGTTCCAGACCCAGTGCCAATCGTAGTGCAGCCGCTTACGCATCAGGGGTTCCACTGGGGCTGGCCCACACCAGAGATCGTAATTTACTGTTTTGGGGATCGGCTGCGGTCCGTCTACTTTACCGATGGAAGGACGGAGCTTGTAGCACAGACCGCGCGCCAGGCGGATCTTGCCCAGTTTGCCTTCGTGCAGGAAGGCCATCGCTTCCTTAAGGCCGCTGCTACTGCGGCTTTGCGTACTGGCCTGACAAATGCGGTTGGTTTTGCGGGCCACTTCGACGATGCGGTGGCCTTCGCTGACATTGTGGCTGACCGGCTTCTCGACGTACACGTCCTTGCCGTTTTGCATGGCCCAAATAGCGGCTAGGGCGTGCCAGTGGTTGGGGGTAGCGATGGTGACGATGTCGATGTCCTTGTCTTCGACAACCTTACGGATGTCTTGCTCGAAACGGGGTAGCTTTTCCTGCTGCCTTTCCGCGAGCTTCATGGCGCCGCCGATGACAGCGGAATCGGCGTCGCAGATGACGGTGACGAGGCAGTTGTGTTTGCCGGCTAATCCTTTAATGTGGTCCTTGCCGCGTCCGTTGACGCCGATGACGGCGACGCGCAGTTGATCGTTGACTTGGCCTTTTTTGGCGACGGCCCTTTCTGCCGCCAAGGATTCCGAGCCAATGCCGGCACCAGCTAAGGCAGCCAGGATAGCGGAATCGTGCAAGAAATCACGCCGATTGATCGCTCGCATGAGATCTTCTCCTTGTGGGAACGTAAGGGGTGGGTGGATACTTCTCACAATGTATCCATTTGGGGGGGCATTGGTCAATCTACTTGTTACCTAACCGACCCGATGGGGACGAGCAGGGTTGCCTTCGCGTCAGAACCCACCCACCCGAAGCGCTAGCGAGGCAATCTTCATCTCCTCCCTCACTGACCTACTCTCTTACGGTCGCAGTTCCGTTTTCTCCGCTAGCTGCGCTTCTAACACTTCGAGGGGATGGCGTGCGGGACGACGCGCCAGGTCCTTGATTTGATGGCGGCAAGAGGTTCCTGGCGCGACCACTAAGGCTTCGGGTGCTTTCGCCAGGGCGGGCAGCAGGGCGAGGTTAGCGATTTGCACGCTCAGATCATAATGTTCGCGCTCGAAGCCGAAGGAGCCGGCCATGCCGCAGCAACCGCTGTCCAGCACAGTCACGTCCAGCTGGGGAATCAGCCGCAGGGCGGCGGCGGTGCCACCGGCGCCAAGCAAGGCCTTCTGATGGCAGTGACCGTGCAGCAGGCATTGTTGCGGCAGCGGCCGAAGGGGCAGCTTACAACGTTCGTTATGGATCTGCTCTACGAGCCAATTGTCCGCCAAGCGCGCAGCGGCGGCGATGGCCTTGGTCTGGGCCCCTGGCAATAATTCGGTCCACTCATCCACCAAGGTCAACAGACAGCTAGGTTCCAATCCCAACAGCGGCGTCCCTTGGGCCAATCGCTGGGCTAAAGGGCCGGCCTGTTCTTGCACCAAGGTGCGCGCCAGGTCCAGGAAGCCTTTGCTAATCATGGGCCGACCGCAACAACTCAGGTCGGCCAGTTCGACGGTATAACCGGCGCGTTCGAGAACGCGCACAGCGGCGCGGCCGATGTCCGGCTCGTTATAGGTGGTGAAACAATCGGCGAGCAGCAACACTCGGCCGTTCCGGCCCGCTGCGGCGTCGGCAGGGTGGTGAGCGAACCAACGGCGGAAATGCCAACGATGGAGCGGCGGCAAACTACGCCGCCGATCGATGCCTGCCCCTTTCTCCAGTAGCCAACGGAACCAACGCCGTGCTTGCAGGAAATTGACCAGAGGTGCCAGCGGAGCACCGAGCCGATTCAAGCGGTGGATATCGGCCAGGAGTCGGTGCGAAAGCGGACGAGAGCGGTGTCGATAGTAGAAGTTGAGAAACTCGGCCTTGTGCTTGGCGACATCCACATTGCTGGGGCATTCGGCTTTGCAGCCCTTGCACATCAGGCACAGATCGAGCACCTCGTAGACTTCACGGCTGTTTTCCAGAGGTTGCCGGCCAGCCAACGCCAAACGCAAGACATTGGCTCGGCCGCGCGTCGTGTCCTTCTCGTCACGGGTGGCCCGATAGGAGGGACACATGGTTCCGCCCTGTAATTTGCGGCAAGCGCCGTTGCCGTTGCACAACTCGATGGAACGCAGGAAGCCTTCTTGCCGGCTGTAATCGAAAACGGTGGGCGGCTCCAGCGGATCATAGGGCGGCCCATAACGCAAATTGTCGGTCATCGGCGGAGCATGGACAATGCGTCCGGGATTGAGCAGCGAGTGGGGATCGAACGCTTGTTTGATACGGCAAAATGCTCGATAGAGCACAGGCCCGAACATCTTCTCGTTCCATTCGCTGCGGGCCAGGCCGTCGCCATGCTCGCCGCTGAGAGAGCCACCATACTCCAAGACCAGGTCGGTGACTTCCTCGGTGATACGGCGCATGCGGGCCACGTCGATCGGATCTTTCAGGTTCAACACCGGACGAATGTGCAAACAACCGACGCTGGCATGACCGTAAAAAGCGCCGTCGGTGCCATGCTTTTGCAGCAGCGCCCGAAAGCGCGCCACGAACTCGGGCAGATAGCGCGGCTCGACTGCTGGGTCTTCGATAAACGTAACAGGCTTGCGATCGCCGGTCATACTGTACAAGAGCGGCATAGCAGCGCGGCGCAGGTTCCACAGCGGTTCCCGCAGCGACGGATCGATGGCTGGCACCGCGGTTATCAATCCGTTTACGCCCTGCAAGCGCTGCTGCAAACGCTCGACACGGTCGGCGACCTCAGTTGGATCATCGCTGCTGAATTCGACCATGAGGACGGCCTGCGGCTGGCCCTGGATGGCCTTCATGGTGTCGCGCAGCGCCAGGTTTTGGGCCGTCAATTGCAAGAGCAGATGATCCATCAATTCCACGGCGGACGGTTTCATTTCCAAGCAGGCGGCCACCGCGTCCATAGCGGCGCTGAGGGTGGCAAACTGCGGCACCAACAGGCCGCGTGCCTTGGGACGGGGCACCAAACCTAGCTCCGCCTCCGTGACAAAGGCCAACGTGCCCTCACTGCCGACGATTAACTGATGCAACCCCACAAGAGGGGCTTGCTGGTCTCCTGTAGCATTTAATCCTGCCGAGAGCACATCGAGATTGTAGCCGCTGACGCGGCGCAGGATGCGGGGGAAACGGCGTCCGATTTCCTCGCGTTCCTGTTGCACGATGGTCCGCACCTGCTGATAAATACTGCCTTCCAGGCCGCGCGCTTCGCCGCGGCGCCTCCACTCCTCGGCACGGAGAGGACCGAAGCTGGCCCGGCTGCCATCGGCCAAGACCACGTTGAGCCGGCGGACATGATCGATCGTCTTGCCATACACGATCGAGCGCGCCCCGGCAGAGTTGTTGCCAATCATCCCGCCGAGGTTGGCTCGGCTGGCGGTGGCCACATCGGGGCCAAACTGCAAACCATGCGGAGCGAGCGCGCTATTAAGCGTATCGAGGACCACGCCCGGCTGGACGCGGACCACACGAGCAGCGACATCCATATCGAGGATGGCGGTGAGATATTTGCTGCAATCCACGACGATGCCCGGGCCGATTGATTGGCCGGACAGACTGGTGCCGCCGCCGCGCGCCGTGATCGGCACCTGGGCCTCGGCTGCGATCTGCACCGTGGCCACGATGTCCTCGACGCTTTTGGGGATGACGACGCCAAGCGGTTCCATCCGATAGATGCTGGCGTCGGTGCTATACAAGTGGCGCGAAGCCGCGTCAAAGCGCACTTCCCCGGCCAAATGCTTGCGCAGATGCCGGGCAAGGTGGTCGCGCTGAAGCTCGGTAAAAGGGTTCATGATAAGGCCGATCGGTCCTCCTTAGGACGTTTGCAGCAGTTCTTGCCAAGAAGATACCTCCAACAACCGTTCTCCCATACGTTCCAGACGTTCGAGGTCCGTGATGCTCTCCAGCGCCGCGCGCACGTTCTCGTCATCTTTACCAAATCGTTTACGACCTTGACGGAGCAAGAACTTGCGAGCTTCTTTGACCTCGCCTTTCGCCTCGCCCTGTTCGAGGATGTACAGATACGTATCGGATTCCATCATGGCACTTTCTCCTTGAAACCACTGAAAAGTTAGAGTGCGAGGAAATCGCAAGCCGGTCAATAAAAAAGCCGCCGTCACCAGTTTGGCTGCTTCCAACGGCGACGCTTCGGCATGAATCCGTTCTCGCAACCGCTCAATCGCACCGGGCATTACTTCTTCCGGGGTCGCTCCTTCGGGCACTTGTCCCAAAGGAGCCAACGGCAACGTCCCCAGGCCGCCTTGCAGCAGGACCTGGATGGGCACCTCCCATAAGCGGAGAAGCTCGAAACGGAACACCAGGCCGCCGCGGCCTGGACGTCCTTCGTAACTTACCGTGCCGGTCAAATCGGAACGATCTGCCCGTGAGTGCAGCAAGATTACGATGCTATGCACCGGCAGTTCGTAGTGATCGAACAACAGAGTATTATACATCAGCACGCGGCGCGGTAGGCGCGCATCGGCGCCGCTCTGGAAATCTATATGAAGAAGATGTTCCCCCAGACGTAAAACGATGTCAGCAAATGCGGACACGGTGGACAGATCGGGCGTGAGGACCTGGATAGGATCAGCAGCCGACTCGCCGAGAACGGCGAGCCAGTCGGCCAGATGGTTCTTTACCAAATCCTTGAGTGTCGCATCAAAAGGCAAGGGCATGCGCAGTCTCTCTTTGCACAGGCGGCTTCGTCCAACGGCATGATATGGCCCCGAGGATCGGCTGTCGCATGGTTCGCCGAAGGACAAGGAGATAGAATAATGGTGAGGAACGCTGCGGACGTCATGATTCTGTTCGTCTACGGTACCCTGATGCGGGGCGGCGTGCGGCATCATCTGTTAGCGGGCCAGCGCTTTCTCGGTGAAGCCCGCACGTGTCCTCGTTATGCCCTGTTCGATCTCGGCGCTTATCCGGGCCTGGTCCATTCCGAATCGGAGGGGCGCGCGATTCACGGCGAGCTGTACGCGATTGACACGCGCTTGCTTGCGCGACTCAATCGCATCGAAGGCGCTCCGAGCTTGTTTCGGCTTGAACCTGTCTGCATCGCGGATCATCCGGGCGAAGTCTTTGCCTACTTCTATCAGCAAAATACTCAGGGCTTGCCGCTCTGTGCGGAAGGTCGTTGGCAGAATAAGAAAGGCACACCATGACACATGAGGAAGCGTTTATCCAGGCGATGCGCGAGGCGCCCAACGACGATGCGCCACGCCTGATCTACGCCGATTGGTTGGAGGAGCATGGCCAGGCGGATCGCGCCGAATTCATCCGCGTGCAGTGCCGGCTAGCGCGCGGGACGGGGATAGCGTCGGAGCAGGCTGGGCTGCGGGCGCGAGCAGAGGGGCTATTGCGCGGGCACTGGAATGAATGGGTTGGCCCGCTGCGCGCCCTTGTCGGGCCGTGGCGCGATCGCTACGGCGAACGCTGGCTGGGCGAAGAGTATCATCCCGAGGGTCTGCACCGTTTCCGGCGGGGTTTCGTAGACGCTCTGACTTTGGACGCGGCCAATTTCCTTCGGAACGTGACGCCGCTGAAACGCCTTGTTCCGCTCCGTGAATTGCGGCTGTGGGGAGCGGGAAGATGCGCCGACCGGCTGGCTGGGGAACCGTATTTGGCCAGCCTTTCGGTGTTGTCGTTCACCGATTATTACGATGCACCCCTAACGGCCAGCGACGCGGCGGCACTGGCCGACTCTCCTTACTTGCACGGCCTCTCTGCACTCTATCTAGGACGCAATTCCCTCGGCGATGACGGCGTGGAAGCCCTGGCGCGAGCGCCGTGGCTTGAGCATGTGCATGTCTTGGATTTGTCGGACAACGGGCTTTCCGATCGGGCGCTGCACGCCCTGGCCGACTCCCCTTATGTGGTCAACCTGCGGAAGCTCTTCCTGCAAAACAATTATTTCTCTTCGGCTGGCATCGCCGTTTTGCGGTCCTCTCTCCATCTTCGCTTCCTCACCCATCTGGAACACGGTCCTGTTATTCAACACGGTCCTGTTTCTTCGAGGAACGTCTTCCTGTTAGGGGAAAGCGAACGTCCATGAGGCCCCAAAAGGCTTCTCTGCAAACGATCCGCACAACGCCGGATGAGGACACGCTGCGTTTGCTCTACACGAAGTCCTTAATCCTAACGGCAAATCCTGACGTGTCGAATCGTCGCCCACCAGATGTGCAAGACCCCTTCCCACATCTGATCCCATTGCTCTGCGCCTGTTCGCTTGCGGAGAGCCTGCACGTCCGGCCGTAACGACAGCATGACAGCTTTCTCATCTGCTCCTCCTCTTCGCTTTTTCGTTCGCTCTAATTTACCTCCTCGTTGTAAAGGGTGTACATACCACGGTCTCGAAGTGTCCTCGAAGACCGCTTGACCATGAACCCGTGACCCGCCGCCCTGATCCTGCTAAGAAGAAGGGAAGAAACCCGCGGATCGGGCCATGCCCCCAGTAGGAAGGATTGTTTCGTCATGACCGAACCATCGTGCTATTTTCTGACCACAGCCATCGATTACCCCAACAGCCGGCCGCATATCGGCACCGCCTTCGAAAAGCTCGGCGCGGACGTACAGGCGCGCTATCGCCGCATGGAGGGCTACGACGTGTTCTTCCTCATGGGCAACGACGAGAACACCGTCAAGGTCGCCAAGCGCGCCGCCGAGTTGGGCGTCGATCCGAAAGCCTATTGCGACGACATGGCCCGGCAGTTTCAGGAGGTCTGGCGCGCCCTGGAGATCAGCTACGACGATTTCATCCAGACCAGTGAAGCCCGCCATCATGAAGGCTGCCGCAAGTTTATTCAGAAAGTTTACGACAACGGCTATATCTATAAGGGCACATACGAAGGCTGGTACTGCGAAGGTTGCGAGAGTTTCAAGACCGAGAAAGATCTCGATGAAAACCACTGTTGCCCCGATCACAAAATCGCGGCAGTGCGGCGCTCGGAACCGTGCCACTACTTTGCTCTGTCGCAGTTCCAGGATCGGCTTCTCCGCTTCTATGAGGAATACCCGGACTTCATCCAACCGGAGAGCCGCCGCAATGAGATCCTGAACCTCGTGCAGACCGAGCTGCGCGATGTGAACATCACGCGCTGGGGCCAAAAATGGGGCATCCGCGTGCCGTTCGATCCGGAGTTCACTATCTGGGTCTGGTTCGACGCGCTGCTGAACTACATCACGGGCATCGGCTACGGCACGGATGAGGAACGTTTCCGCAAATGGTGGCCGGCCAACCTGCATATCATCGGCAAAGACATCACGCGCTTTCACTGCGCCTTATGGCCGGCCATGTGCATGGCTGCGGACATTGAGCCGCCCCTTTGCGTCTTTGGCCACGGCTTCGTCTATGCCAAGGGCGGACAGAAAATCAGCAAGACACTGGGCAACGTCGTGGAACCGATGGACCTCATCACCAAGTTCAGCGCCGAAGCGTTCCGCTTCTATTTCCTGCGCGAATGTCCGTTTCCCGGCGACGGCGAATTCAGCTGGGAGCGCTTTATTGAAGTGTGCAACGCCGACCTGGCCAACAACCTCGGCAACCTCTACAGCCGCGTTACCCGGTTGTTGGTCCAAAACTATGACTGTCACCTCGATGACACTGCCAGTTTGGAACCCGGTGAGTTCTTCACGGACACGGACATCGAAACCATCGTCAAGCAGGTGCAGGACCATGTCGAGGCGTGCCAGTATAACCAAGCCCTGCAACTGATCTGGCTGAAACTCCTCGACCCGGCCAATCAGTATCTCGACCGCACGGAGCCGTGGAAATTAGTCAAGACCGATAAAACAGCGGTCAAAAGTATTCTTTATGACATGGTGGAGCAGCTGCGCGGTGTGGCCATTTTGCTCAAGCCATTCGTGCCGCGCCTGGCAGAGACGATCTACACCAGCTTCAACTTCCCCCAGCCGTGGGACAGCGTCCGCTACGAAGACGTTTGGGTGCATCCCCGGCAAACCGAAGACCTGCGGCTGGTGGCAAAATTGGAGAACGGCAAAGTGAAACCACTCTTCATGCGGATCGTGTGACGACTGGATAACCGCGAATCCGCGAGATACCATGAAGGCAGAGATCAAAGGCCCTTCTCGTAGTGAGGAGGGCGACTCATGGCATTCTCAGGCCGTACATGGTTGCTTGTGAGCAGCGCAATCGTTTGCGTTTCTGCCACGGCGCAAGCGGGCATCCCTCCATTACCCGGACGGACCTCACCCGGATGCGGGTGCAGACCATCTCCTTTTTCTTTCATGATGGGGCTGCTGCTCTCCTCATCGTCGAAGGTGCGGAACTGGTTTTGTGGACCAAACCAACCGACCTGCCTTTCGATCGAAAGCGGCCGCTGCCGGCCCTTGGCTGGTCCTTTCGGCAGGACTTTCGGGCTGCGCTGGCAGACGGCTCCATTCGAATAATCAACCGGCAGCTGAGTAAGGGCGCCTTGCGGGCAGCGATCACTCGCAACGGCGGCGAAACTCTAGGGCCGGATTGGTAATGAGCGGCTCCATAGCGCGGGACACAATTCTTACGCCGCAGGAGCGACCGGAGTGGTCCGACGACGCACGCGCATAAGCAATCGATAGATCGCCCAGATCACCAGCGCCCACGGCAGCAGGACGCACAGACCGAGAATCAGTATCCGCAAACTCCACAATAAGACCGTGAAGCTATCCGAAAGTCCACGGCGTACGCTCAGTCCGATACCGCTGTCGCTGGGCACGATTAGCTCCGCATTCGACAGCGTTACATCAAGACGAGCAACGCCCAGCGGGCCATCAGGGACTTCCGGGTGCTTGACAGTCTGCTGCACCCGTACAATTCCAGCTGATTTCAGCGCGTCGAGTAAATCGCGGACTTCCGCCATCGGTATATCGTAAATCAGCTTGCCGGTGATACGCCCGTTGCGCTCGCGGGAAATGTTTGCTTCCACGGTGCGGCCCTCGTGCTTGCCGGCCAGCGCCGACAGCATCGCCGTTGTCTGGTCCACGTCGGCCACCTCGATGCCAAACTTGTAGGTCTCACGCGGCGGGATGGTCGCTTGATTGAGGAATGTCACCTGCCAGCGCACTTTACTATCAACCACATTTTCGGCATCGGCGGCCCGGCTCACTTTGCGCGTGTAGACGGCGCCCGCCTTGAGCAAAGCGGCACGGACAGCGTCTTCATCGGTGCGGCGGACCTCGAAATCGAGTGTCGCCGTAACGTTACGGCGGTCCTGTTCGTTGAGCTGGGCGTTGCGGACGCGGCCCTTGGCTTTAAGGACTGCTTCCTGCACCTGGCGATAGCTGGCCGCCACATCGGTGCAGGCTAGTTGCAGCTCGTCGGTCTCGCGCGCCGTCGTCGCTTCCAAGGTCCACAGCTTTACGTGGAAGCCGCGTTTCTTGCGCGTGGTCTCAACGTTCGTGGTCTCGCGTACTTGCAAGGCCATCACTTCGCCGGCGCTTTTAAGATCCTCGAGCACAGCGTCGGCCAGCGTCGTTTTCACCTCGAATTGCAGGTCGCCCTGCGTCTGGGCGCCAGGCACGCGGGTGAGATTGGACGACAGGACGCGGCCCGCCGCCTTATCCACGCGCGCCAAGAGCGTTTTCATGGCCGTCTCGACATCAACACAGGCCAAGCTGAGAAAGAGGGTCTCGCGCGGCGGAACGTTGGTCAGGTTGTAGAAATGAACATGAAAGCGCGTATCAGCGCGTTTGACTTTGGTCCCCCCCTCACCCTCCCCAATGATGGGGGAGGAGGAAGAGGAGGGGGCGCCGCCTTGTGTTTCTTCCAAGCGTGAGATGTCGAAGCGAGCCACGGTGCCGAGTTGCTTCAAGCGATCGCGCAGCGGTCCTGCCGCATCCGGTGACACTTCGAAATCCAACAGGGCGCTGAACTGACCCTGCGATGGCTGCTTCAATTCTGCACGGGTGATGCGTCCCTTGGCCTCGCGCACCACTTTCTGGGCCGCTTGCAGCGCCTGGTCCACTTCCTCGACCTCGATGCCCATTTGCACCTGTTCACGCTCGATAACAGCGAAGGGAGCAGTGATTTCCTTCTCGTACAAGTGGATGGTCAGCGTGCTGAGGGCGACCTGGTTGGCGTAATAGCGCAGCTCGCCCTCGATCTTTTCGATGCGGGTGCGCCAGTTGCCCAGCTCCTTCTCGGCAGCGACCAGATCTTTGATTTCGCCCTTGCCGGTCTTGATGATTTGCAGCAGCCGTTCTTCCATAGCGCGCGCGGCCCTTAGCTCGCTTTCCAGGTCGGTATACTGTTTGGTGATGTCCAGGCTGCCGATACGTTGATTTTTCAGCTCGCCGTTTTTGCCGAGGTTGGTGCGCAGCTCCTGGATGAACTCATCGAGGTTTTCCGGCGGCACGCGGACGACGACAGTGCCGCGCACCTTGCCGTTGGCCAGCTTGTCGCTGTTGACGGTGGCGATGAAGCCGCCCTTGATGTTTTTGACCAGCCGCGTGATCGTGGCTACGGCAGCGTCGAATGATCCCACTTCGTATTCGAGTTCGCCAGTGCGGATGACTTTGCGTAGATTGGGCTGCGCCGGCGGTTTTTCTTCCGCCAGTCCGTTGCCTTCGCCCTTGGACAATCCTTTGCCATCAATCTTGGAGGCCGCAAGTTTCAAATCTTTATCTTGTTTTTGTTTCTCGTTTTGTTCGCCTGCTTCGCGCAACTTGTGGGATTGAAGACCATCTTGGTTGTGTCTTGCTGGGGCCTCCGACACATACGATTGACTCAGTACCTCTTCGGGTTGGAAGACATTGGATGGCAAGACGCCGCCGAGTTGGTTCCTTGGTCCTGACAGATCGTCCAGATCGTCCTTTTGTTTATCCACCAAAACTCCTGGGTCTTTCCGTGAGGGTGCCTTAAATGAAAAGTCCCTTCCGGTATGTTCTATCTCCGTTTTATCGAGGCGACCGAGCAGCCTTTGGCGCGATTCCTCGGCGAGGTCGGCCACGGCATTGCCTCCTGGTTTTCCCAGAACCAGGTTCTTATAGTCTGCTATGTCTCCCATGAAGATGGTTGAAGACCACGCTGCTTCTGGCGACGCCGATTTACCGGAAACGAGGATCTGGCTGGCCAGCGCGCCGGTGAGGCCGATCAACACCAGCGCGGCGGCAGCGCCAGCCAACCACGCCGGCACCGACAGACGTCGAGCGGGCGGCCCCGTCCGCAGGGTTTGAATGATGCGATCCTCCAGGACTGCGCTCGGCCGTGCTTCGACGAACAGGCCGGATAGTGCAGCGTCCAGCGCGTGAGCATCCGCCAAAGCGGCGGCGCAGGAAGTGCATTCGGCCGTGTGCTGTTCGAGGCGTTCGCGTTCGGCTGGCCCTAAACCGCCGGCCAGATAGGCGGCGAGGTTTTCCAAAATCCAAGTGTGGTCGGACATTACAACACCTCCTTCCGAGTGGGAGACGTAAGCCTCCTGAGAGTTGCGAAATTCAAGGGGAGCTTACGTCCCCCGCTCGCGGCGCAGTTCCTTCGGTAATCTCTCTTGCAACAGTTTCAAGCCGCGATGCAGCAAGCCACGCAGCGAGCCATTGGTTATGCCCATTTGCATCTGGATGGTTTCGTAATCGGCGCCGGTAAGGTAACGCAGCGTCAACGGCAAACGATATTCCTCTGGCAAAGAGCGAAGCACGGCCAACACCTGCGCCTGCAATTCGCGGCGGGCCAGCTGCTCATCGGGGGGCGGCGACCTGTCCTCGATGTGAGCCAACGCTGCGAGATCGGCCCGCGCAGAAGCGGCGCGTTTTTTACGAACCTCGCGGCGGAGGGAATCGATCAGCACGTTCTGGGCGATAGTTAAGAGCCAGCTGCGAAAGGCCCGCGGCTCGGCCAACTTGTGCAGGGAGCGGAAAGCGGTCAACAACGTCTCTTGCAGCAGATCTTCGGCGCGGTGGACATCGCCCGTCTCCAAATAGAGGCGCGCAAACACCAACCGTGACGTGCGACGGACCAATTCCTCGAAGGCGGATCGATCGCCGTTCTGAGCGCTGCGCACCAGGGCTTGTTCGGGATCGCTCATCGTGTCTCCATAAAAAGAAGACGCGATAGCGTCTGCCGGCGCGCGCAAAAATACCAATTTTATTTTCCATAACCGCGCGCGGTCATGAGGTTGGCGCGCAAAGCGATGGGAGGACAACGGCCCAGATCTTCGCGGACTGGCGTGGGAACGTGCGTGGCGCGGAGGACCAGCAAGCGCTGTAGGATGGGATGATCTTCTTCACGGGTCAGGAAGAATTGCTCGCCCAAGGTGTCTCCGTTTTCCACCAGGGCGCCGAGGACGGCATACTCATTGGGCACAAGGGTCAGCGTCCAGCCTAGCCAGGAGTAGACCTCTTCTGCTTGCTGTTCCTGACGGTCCCAGCGGAACACCCCATTAGCATCGCGGGTCGGCACGAAGGCGGCTTCCATCTCGCCGTGCTTAAGGCGCGGCGTGAAGCGCAAGCAGATACGGCCCTCGCCGGCCAACGAGGGCACGACCTCCAGCTCGCATTGCGCTTTATCGAACGTAAGAGCTGTCACCCGGTCGTTGCGGAAGAGACGATAATGACACTGCGGCCAAGGCGGGCCGCACGGCAGGAACGTGGCGTGGCCGGCGTGCAGCTGAATCCGCCGCGTTTGGCAGCTGCGCTCCGAAGTCAACAGATCATGCAGTTTGGACGGCAACAGGTTGCCGATCTGGCCGACGCGAAAACCGTTCTTCTCCAGCGCCGTCTTGCGCTCTAGGCTGACGGTAGGCTCATTCTCGATGTGGACGACTTCCTCGTCAGCCTCTTTCCAGAACTCGTGATTGAGGAAAGCATCGCCATACGGCCGCTCGAGAACGGCGACATCGAGATAGACAACGTCCTCACCGACTACACCGGCCAACGGCGGCCCCGAAGGGCGCACGGCAGCACGATCCTTGTTGCCGAAGAAGCATCCCCCCAGCGCTCCAGCCGCCAGAGCAATCAGTACAGCTAACCAACGCCGCATATGGGCTTCCTTGCCGACGCTCGAGTAACTCGAAGGCGGGGGAAGATAACCAGCGGCTCCGGAGTTGTCAAGAGCAAACTTGGAGCGGCGCGAGCTTCGCTCTTGAACAACGGACATTTTACTCGTATTCTAGATGAACAATACCTGTTCAGACGCCTTGCGTATGCGCCGGACAAGTCTCGCCGGTCACGGACGTATTTCCTGTAGCATCGCGGAGAACCTCTGGAGCCAATCGCTCGTGTTCTCCCTGGTCTTCCAACTTGGAGCGCTTGATACATGGCCAAGACACGTGGTGACTTCACCGATATCCTGGTCCGCAAAGGCATTCTCAGCCCCGACCAACTAGAGGAAGCCAAGGCCCTACAACAATCGGCCGGCATAAAGTTGCAGGACGCTCTCCTCAAGCTCGAATACGCCACGATGGAACAGATCATGACGGCCATCGCCGAGTTCCACGGGCTGCAATTCATCGACCTGACCGAAGTGACCATCCCCGCCGCCGTCGTCGAATTGGTACCCGAATCGGTGGCGCGCGAGAACGTCGTCCTCCCCCTTGCCCAAGACAACGGAGCGCTCAAGATCATCATGAGCGATCCCAGCGATTTCGATACGGTACAGAAACTTCAGTTCATCCTGAACAAAGATATACAGCCCGTCTTGGCGCCGCGCGAGCAGATCATCGAAGCCATCAACCGCCACTACGGCCAAACAGAAACCGAATCCGTCGACTCGATGCTTGCCGAGTTCACCGACACGGCCATCGACTTTACGGAAACCGAGGCGACGGCTTCGTCGATCTCCTTTGAAGAGAGCGACGCCCCGGTGGTCAAGCTCTGCAATCTTATCATTCAGGAAGCGGTCAGCCTGCGCGCCAGCGACATCCATATCGAACCGTTCGTCGATCGCGTGCGCATCCGTTATCGCATCGACGGCGTGTTGGTCGAGCGCGACAGTCCGCCGCGCCGTCTGCTGGCGCCGATGCTGTCGCGCCTCAAGATCATGGGCAACATCGACATTGCGGAGAAACGCCGACCGCAAGATGGGCGCATCAAGATGACCATCGGCGGCAAACATTACGATTTGCGTGTCAGTCTGTTGCCGACAAACATGGGCCAGAGCTGCGTCATGCGCATCCTTGACCGTAGTAGTATACAGGTGAGCATTAAGGATCTGGGTTTCGCAGAGGACGATTTCCGCCGTTTCCAGAACATCATCAAACGGCCCAATGGCATCTTCCTTGTAACCGGCCCGACTGGTTCGGGTAAGACCACCACCCTATACGCTGCCCTGAACGAGTTGAACCGACCTGATCGAAAGATCATTACCGCCGAGGATCCGGTGGAATATTACCTCCCTGGCGTCAATCAAGTCGAAGTCAAACATAACATCGGCCTTGATTTTGCGCGCATCATTCGCGCCATGCTGCGTCAAGCGCCGAACATCATTCTGGTAGGAGAAATCCGCGACCGTGAAACGGCGGAGATTGCTGTGCAAGCTTCTTTGACCGGACACTTGGTTTTCAGTACACTCCATACGAACGATGCGCCCAGTGCTATTACACGTTTGGTCGATATAGGCGTACAACCGTTCCTGGTCGCCTCTTCCGTCATTGCCATTATGGCTCAGCGGTTAGTGCGGGTTGTCTGCCCCAAATGCAAGGCTCCTGACCAGCCTTCCAACGCAGAAATCAAGGCGGCTGGCTTGACTCCAGAACAACTCAAGACGGCCACATTCATGCGCGGACGGGGTTGCAGTCATTGCAACCACACCGGCTACCGCGGGCGCATCGGCATCTTCGAAATGATGCGCATGAACTCGCTCATCCGCGAGATGACATTCAAGCGCGAACCGACCCAAGCTATCCGCCGCCAGGCCCGCCTGCACGGCATGCGGACGTTGCTGGAAGATGGTGTGAATAAAGCACTTGCAGGAAGGACTACTTTGGAGGAGGTCTTGGCTACCTGCCATCATGAGACCGCCCTGGAATAGCCAGGTGCCGTCCAGGCTGCGATCCTTCGGGAGGGAGAGGGCCATACGACTTCCGGAGGGCCGCAGCCCCGTTTGCTCCAGTTGCCAAACTTGCCTTTGCAGACCAGTTTGTAAAGCTCTGTTGCCCTCTGCCGTGGAAGCAGGTGCGCAACAGAATTTTTGCCGACGGCGTTTCCCCAACGGAGGTGGGAAACGAGAAAAGAAAAAAGGGCGAAAAAGATTTTTTTCGCTCCCCTGATTGATCCTTCCCCTTAGGCATGAGATAATGCGAAGTGAGGAGACCAGTCTGTCCTGCTCGTATCTCGAGCATCGTTCCTCAACGCCATTCGCCCAACGCCTGGGGTTGTGAAGGTGCCGTCTCGGTAGGAGATGGGGCTTCCGTTCTGCGCTCGCATTGGGGTCGGCCGAAGGTCCTGCCGTCGGCCGCGCGGGCGTGGACTGACCGCAGGTTTTCTTCATTGCGCGAGGAGAGCAAAGTGGCTGCCACCGGCACTCCGCTGATTGACAAACTGTTGACCACGGTCATCCAGCTTAAGGCCAGCGATCTGCACATCACCGTGGGCCAACCGCCGGTCATCCG
>JAJPIY010000184.1 GCA_021324515.1 Planctomycetota bacterium | reverse complement strand
GATCCGCAGGCGCGCATCAACCTGGGCATCCGCCGGCGGCTGGCGCCGTTGCTGCAAAACCATCGCCGCAAAATCGAACTGATGAATGGTCTGCTCTTGTCGCTGCCGGGGACGCCGATCATTTACTACGGCGATGAAATCGGCATGGGCGATAATATCTACTTGGGAGATCGCAATGGCGTGCGCACGCCGATGCAGTGGAACGGTGAGCGCAATGCCGGCTTCTCGTCTGCCAATCCCCAGCGCTTGTATTTACCGCTCATTATCGATCCGGAATTTCACTATCAAATCGTCAACGTGGAAGCACAGCAGGCCAACGTCTATTCACTGTTGTGGTGGATGAAACACTTGTTCGCCCTGCGCAAACAACATCGGGCCTTCGGCCGCGGTTCGTTGGAGATACTGACCTCGGATAATCCCAAGACGCTGGCGTTTCTGCGGCACGGCGAAGAGGAGACGATCCTGGTGGTGGCCAATCTGTCGCGCTTCCTCCAGGGCATGCGCATCGACCTGTCGTCCTATAAGGGGATGACTCTGGTCGATTTAATGGGTCGGACGACGCTGCCGGAGATCGGGGAGGCGCCGTATTTCTTGACGCTGGGTCCATACTTGTTCCACTATTTCTTGCTCAAGCCGCAACCGGCTGCTCCTGCCGGTACGCCGGAGCCGCCCACCATCGTCGTAGCCGGCGTGCGCGGCTGGCTGGGAGTTTTTCGCAGTCGGCCCCGGCAGCAGCTGGAAGAAGCATTGCTGAACTATCTGCCCAGCCGACCTTGGTTCCAGGGACGCCTGCGCACCCTCAAGAACGTCACTCTACGGGACGTCCTGCCGCTGGGCAGCGAGGAAGAGGGGCCGTATCTGACGCTGGTCATGGCCGAGTACAACGAAGGCGAGCCGGAAGTCTATCTTCTTCCCTTAGCCTTTGCGCTGCCGGACCCCGCCAACCCCGCTTCACCGCTAGGCCCCATCATCGCACGCTTGCGCATGCGGATGGCAGCGCCGGCTGCCAGTCCAAAGGGCGAGCAGGGGACTGCTCTTGCGGGCACGGCGGATTGGCAAGGAGCAGAAACGTCTCCAGAGACCAGGTTGGGACTTCTTTACGACCCCAGCGGCGAACGCCGTTTTGTTGGACTGGTCCTCGATCTGCTTGGGCGCCGGGGCCGTTCCGAAGGCGAAGTCGGCGAGTTGCGCGGCGAGTCGGAGCGGGCTTTCACGGCCGACCTGCTGACCGCCGAGATGCGCGTGCTGGAGTCCGGCAATACCGTTGTCCTTCTGGGCGATCGTCTGGTACTCAAGCTGTATCGCCGCATTGAAGAAGGAGTGCAGCCGGAAGAAGAGATGAGTCGCGTCCTCTTGGCGAAGACGACCTTCACCCAGTTGCCGACCGTGTTCGGCGCTTTGCGTTATCGTCCCGAAAAAGGCGAGCCGGCCACGTTAGGCATTGTGGAAGAGTTTGTGCCCACCGAAGGCGACGCCTGGCGGCTGACCCTGGATGCGTTGCACCGTTTCTTCGATCGGATTTTGTCGGGCTCGGTCCATCCTCTGCAGCTAGATGGGCAGCGTTCCGTGGTCGAACTAAGCGATCAGGAACTTCCCGCCCCGGTACGGGAGTTGCTCGGTTCTTATCTGGAGACGGCCCGTCTGATGGCCCACCGCATCGGCGAGTTGCACGTCGCCTTGGCCTCCGTGACCGACCATCCCGACTTCGCCCCGGAACCGTTCACCATCCATTATCAACGGTCCCTCTATCAGTCGATGCGCAGCCGCATCCGTCAGACCTTGGCGGTGCTGCGCCAGCGAATATCCGGTTGGCCGGAACCGTTGCGTGACTTGGCCGGCCGTGTGGCCCAAAATGAAGACAAACTCATGCGCCTGGCCCATCGCATTCTGGACCGCATTATCGAGGCCAAACGCATTCGCTGCCACGGCCACCTGCACTTGGGCCATTTGCTCTACACGGGAAAGGACTTCCTCCTCATCGATTTGGAGGGCGAGCCGGATCGCTCGTTGATGCACCGCCGCCGCAAACGGTCGCCGGTGCGCGACTTGGCCAGCTTGCACCGTTCTTTGCAAGAGGTATCCGTGGCGGCGCTTCACCAAGGCGGCATCCGCCGCGAAGATGTCTCTACGTTGGAGCCGTGGGCGCGCTTCTGGCAGCGCTGGGCTTCCGTCGCTTTTCTCAAGGAATATCGTGCCGTCCCCGGCACGGCATCCTTGTTGCCGCCCGACCCCGCCTCGCTCCTGGTGTTGTTCGACTTCTATCGCCTGGGTTGGAACATCACCGGTCTGCGCCACGAGTTGGCTGCCCTCACCGACCTCACTCCTATGTTGTTGCGCAACCTGATCCAGATGATCGACCGGGCCTGAGTTTTCCGTTTAAGCAGTACAATCGGTTCGCTGCGTATTGCGTCTGGGCGAGCAGGTGTTAACCCACCGGTTGAAAAGACCGGGCGCGAGGGAAGATTGGTTATAATAATCTCGCCGACCTGCCGTGCCCGTAAGGATTTTCGTCGAGCGCGGCGGACAGGAAAAAATATTTCCTCCGAAACCTCATGACTAGCGCGGAAGTCCTGGCCAACCTGTTGTCCGATGTGGAGCGGGAAGCGGCTGCGCGCCGCTGCACGCCCGAGGCCACCTATCGTCTGCAATTCCATGCCGGCTTCACCTTCCAGGACGCCGCCCACCTCGCTCCCTATCTTGCCGAGCTGGGCATCAGCCATGTTTATGCATCGCCCTATTTGAAAGCTCGGCCCGGAAGCAAACACGGCTACGATGTGCTCGATCACCAGCACCTCAACCCCGAAATCGGCAGTGACGCCGATTACACCGCCTATATCGAAGCCTTGCACAGCCACCATCTCGGCCAAATCCTCGATGTCGTCCCCAATCACATGGGCATCGTCGGCAACGAAAACGTCTGGTGGAACGACGTGCTGGAGAACGGCCCCTCCTCCCCTTATGCCAACTATTTCGACATCGCCTGGCAAGCTTCGCCGCGCCCCGCTCTGCGCGATCGGGTGTTGCTGCCGCTCTTAGGCGAACCTTACGGTCAAGTCCTCGAAGCGGGCCAGATCCGTCTCCACTACGACGCCGGCGTCTTCACGCTCCATTATTACGAGCACCGTCTGCCCGTCGCCCCCTGTACCTGGCATAAGATCCTCAGCTACGATCTCGACAAGCTCACGACCACACTCGGCAAGGGCTCGCCGCATCTCCACGAATATCAGAGCATCTTGACCGCCGTGCGCAATCTGCCCGCACGTACCGAGACCAGCCCAGAGCGTATCGCCGAACGCCAACGCGAGAAGGAAGTTATCAAACGCCGTCTCGCCGTCCTGACCGACAGCTGCGCCGAGGTGCGCGAGCACCTCTTCGCCGTCGTTGCCCTCTTCAACGGCACACCCGGCGATCCGCACAGTTTCGACTTGCTCGACGATCTGCTCAACGACCAGCCGTATCGCTTGTCCTCGTGGCGTGTGGCCTCCGATGAAATCAACTATCGCCGTTTCTTTGACATCAACGAACTCGCCGCCTTGCGCATGGAACGCATGGAGGTCTTTAGCGCCACCCACACCTTGATCCTGCAACTCTTGCGCGAACGCAAGGTCAACGGCCTACGCATCGACCATCCCGACGGTCTATTCGATCCGCGGCAGTATTTGCGGCGTTTGCAGCGACATTATTTGCTGGAGTTGGCCCGCCAGATCTATCAAGCGCGTCCGGAATACCAGCAGATAGAGTGGACTGAACTGGAAGGGCCGCTGCTGGCGCGCATCAATTCGGGCGCCCTGCCCGAACGCGCACTCTACGTCGTCGTCGAAAAAATCCTCGCCGGCAATGAAACGCTGCCGGCCGATTGGCCCGTTCATGGCACGACCGGCTATGACTTCCTGAACATCCTGGGCAGTCTGTTCGTCGATGCCGCCGCCGCCCCCGCTTTCACGACTTTGTACCGTGATTGGATCGAGGACTATACGCCTTTTACGGAAGTAGTTTATCAAAAGAAGCTCTTGATACTCCAATTGTCGCTATCTAGCGAATTGCAGATGTTGTCCTTGGCGTTGGACTGGCTGGCGCAGCGGCGGCGCTGGTCGCGCGACTTCACGTTGCACAGCCACCGCCGCCTTCTCCGCGAGGTCATCGCCTGTTTTCCCGTCTATCGTTCGTACATCGCCGGCGGCACGGTCCACGACGACGACCGCAAGTACATCGACACGGCCATCCGCGAGGCCCGCAAGCGCAATCCGACCCTGAATCGCTCCCACTTCCAATTTTTGCGCAACATCCTGTTATTGCGCTATAACGAGCGTGCTACGGATGAGGAGATTGCCGAACAACAACGTTTCGCCGGCCAGTTTCAACAGGTGACGGCGCCGGTGATGGCCAAGGGACTGGAAGACACGGCCTTCTATGTTTACAACCGTCTGACGTCGCTCAACGAAGTAGGCGGCGACCCTGGGCGCTTCGGCGTGGCCCCGGCGGTCGTGCATCAGCATTTCGCCGCCCGCCAGCAACATTGGCCCCGCGCTCTCTCCACCACGTCTACCCACGACAGCAAACGCAGCGAAGACGTCCGCGCCCGCATCAGCGTCTTGTCCGAGCTGCCCGACGCCTGGCGCGAGCACCTGCACCGCTGGAGTGCCCTCAATGAGCCGCACCGCGTTCAGGTCGAGGATGATAAGGCACCCGATCGCAATGTAGAATATCTCCTCTATCAAACACTGCTGGGTACCTGGCCGGTCGAACCCTACAGTGACGAAGAATATAAGACCTTTGTCTGCCGCATTCAGGCGTACATGGAGAAGGCCACTCACGAAGCCAAGGTCCACACCAGTTGGATCAATCCCAATGCCGACTACGATCAAGCGCTGCGTCAATTCGTCGGCCGCATCCTCGATCCGGCTGTAAGCCCAGAATTTCTCAACGACCTCCGGGCCTTCCAGCGACGCATCAGCCGTTATGGTTTTCTCAACTCGCTTTCTCAGTGTCTGTTGAAGATCGCTGCCCCTGGCGTGCCGGACATCTATCAGGGCACCGAATTGTGGGATTTCAGCCTGGTCGATCCAGATAACCGTCGGCCGGTCGATTACGACAAACGCCGCCGCTTGCTGGCGGAACTGCTCAGACGTTCCTGCACACCGCAGGCCCGTTACGCATTGGCCGAGGAACTGGTAACCACGATGGCCGACGGACGCATCAAGCTGTACGTCACCGCCCTGGCCCTGCGTTGCCGCCGGGCGTATCCCGGCTTGTTCTCGGTTGGTTCCTACTCCGCTATCGAACCTGTGGGGTCCAAAGCCGAGCATGTGTTCAGTTTCGTCCGGCATCATAATGACTGCACCGCTCTGGCGGCGGCGCCGCGGCTGGTGGCCAAGCTGCTGCCCGATCCTATGGAATTGCCCCACGGCTGCCCAATCTGGCGCGATACCATGCTGCTGCTGCCGGAAGAATTGGGCGATCGCTTGTGGCGTTCGCTGTTCACCGGCGAGACGTTAACGGCCGTACCGTATCAGGGCCGCCCTGCCTTGCCGGCGGCGCAAGTGTTTGGGCGTTTCCCGGTGGCCCTGTTGCTCGACCGCGAGGTGTAGCAGCACGCGCGGCTCAACTTGCGTCGTAGGGCAGTCCCGCAGCGTCACGCAGAGTATAAGCGATCTCTTTCATCTGCGTCTCACTCCATCCGGAATAGAGGATGTACGCCGGGTAGCCATGATCGCGACTCAGCGCCACTTGGAAGGTGACTTTATGGATGGCCAGATACCACCAGAGGATGCCAGGAACAAGGCCGCAGAACAGCAGGAAGCCAAAGAGCCAGTATTCCCAAGCGCTAACGTCGCGGTACTGGCCGGTGACGATCCCCTCATAGTTCCGCACATCAATCGTCTGGGGCGAGAGCGCGAAAAAGGCCACGCGCCAGGTTTTGGTCAGTTGCACGCGGCCGCGCCCATCCCGGGTGAGATGGATGCGGTCGAACGTGCCCAACAGAAACGCCAACATGGCCGAGAGCAAAAGGAAGGCCCCCAAAAAGGCGCCGCGGTCGATCCCCGCCCGGAAGATGCCCACCAGGCCCAGGACGAGCGCGACAGCTTCACAGATACAAAAAGCTGTCAACCGTGCCGAATAGGATGCCGTCGTCTCCCAAACGCGATCGATGGGCTGATAAGTTCGGGCGACTTTCTTGCGTTTTTTCAGATGAAAACCGCAGCGCACACACAAGACGGAGCCGGGCGGCAGCAAGAAATAGCACTTCGGACATTTCACGTCTTCGGCGCCTTCGACAGCATATGGCGAAGGATCTTCCTCCTCGTCCTTGTCCGCAGGCACGTCTACCGACGGCCACCACACAGGTTCCGCGTTTCCCTGTTCCGTCGGAGAAGGCAGGAAGCCATCACAATCGGGACACTCTCCCTGTCGCCGTATCAAACGACGGCAGCGACGACACGGAAAACGCCTGGCGACAACGGCCGGCTTTTGCACCGGCTGCGGCTCGGCAACGGGCCCTGGGTCGCGGAAACCAGGCGGCGCACTGGGCAGCGAGGAGGGGGGCGAGTCGTCAAGCAGCCAGCGCTCCGCTTCTTTCTCGACAGAGGAAGACGGCTGGGCAGGCCCTCGCTTGGGGACCGCCGCTTCGGCCTCTTGACGTGCCGATTCGGGCACCGGACAAATGACGCCGCAAGCGCACTGGATTTTGTTGCGCCGATAACCTTCGGGTATCGCCACCCGTTGCCCGCAGCCTTCGCAAATAACGGGCATCCTGAAGTCTCCCCTAGGAGGAATGCAAACCAAGCAAACCTTTTCCATCCTAACTTCTCTGGGGCAACAATGCTACTACCGCCGAAAGCGTAGGAAACGGTTGCCTTACTATTATGCACACTCCTGGTTCCGTCGATTGGGTCGGTCTGTTATTGAAGCAGCATGTCCAGCGCCATAGACTCCGCCCTAACGGAACGCTTCACCGTTTGTCGCCAGAAAGGAACGATTCCATGTCCCTGCGAATGTTTTGTCTCCTGGTTGGGACGTTGGCCGCCCTTCTGTCCTTAGAACAGCCGTCCTGCTGGGCCGAGGCCGCCGACAGGGCGGTCGCGCCGCATCCTCTCGATCCGCTGAGCAAAGAGGAACTGGCGGCCACAGTTGCCGTACTCAAAACTGCCGGCAAAGTCGCCGAGTCCACGCGTTTTGTGCTAATCCATTTGCACGAACCGCCCAAAGCCAAAGTGCTCGCCTATCGTCCCGGACACGTGTTGCCGCGCCAGGCGTTCGCCGTCCTCTACGATTGGGCCAGCAATACCACTAGCGAAGCCATTGTCGATCTCGACGGAAAAAAGCTGGTTTCCTGGAAGAATGTGCCCAAGGCCCAGCCCGGCGCCTTGCCCGACGACGATCACCGCAAGGCTGCCGACATCGTTCGCGCCGATCCACGTTGGCGCGAGGCCATGACGAAGCGTGGCATTAAGGAGATCGAAAAAGTCGTCCTCTCGGGCTGCCCCATCGGCCCCTACGCCCCCGCTTGCACCGCCGGCCGTCGGCTCGCGTTCCTGGCCATGTTCGCGCGCGAATATGGGCCGATCGAGGATCTGATTGTACTGGTGGACCTGACGGCGCAGAAAATCGTCAAACTGCAAGACAAAGGCGTCAGCGCCTGGCGGCGAAAGCACGGGGCCTTTCCGCCTCTGGATGAACGCGATCACGGAACTGGGCCAGAAGGTCCGCCAAGCCAACCGCCGCCCAAAGGTGCCCGCTACCAGGTCCACGGCAACGAAGTCCACTGGGGGCATTGGCGTTTTCGCTTCGCTTTGCATCCGCGCGTGGGGTTAGTGCTGTACACGGTCGGCTATGAGGACGAGGGTGCCGTGCGCCCCCTCCTCTATCGCGCCAATTTGTCTGAGATGGTAGTACCTTATGGCGATCCGAATTGGGTCATCTTGTGTCCTTTCGACGCTGGCGAGTACGGTATGGGGGTTTATGCGAAAACGCCGCTGAATTACGGCGTCGATGCGCCGAAAGACGCGGCCTATTTCCGCGCCTGGCTGCACGACCATAAGGGGACGCCGCTGGAGGTGCCGCGCGCAATTGCCTTGTACGAACGCGACGGCGGCGTGCTCTGGCGGCACGGACGCAACGCCCGGCGGGCGCGGCAACTGGTATTGTCCTCCTTCGCCCGCATCGATGAGTACGATTACGGCTTCAACTGGATCTTTCACGAAGACGGCGTTTTGGAAATGGAGGTGCTGTTGACCGGCCGCATGAACGTCAAACTCGTCGAGCGCAAGGAGGATGCGGAAGGGCACGAAAAGCAAGCTAGTTTCGGCCACCTGGTCGGGCCGCATCTGGAAGCGCCGAATCATCAGCATTTCTTCAATTTTCGTCTCGATCTCGATGTGGATGGGGCCGAGCGGAACAGCGTCATGGAATTGAACACCAAGAAGTTGCCCACGGGGCCAGATAACCAGTACGGCAACGCTTTCGTGATGGAAGAGACGCCGCTGCGCCGCGAATTGGAAGCGCGGCGACGAATGCGAGGGGCGACGAACAGGACATGGAAGGTTGTGAATACCTGCGTCAGCAATTCTCTCGGCCAGCCGACGGGATATATGTTGGTTCCCGGCGAGAACAGCATACCACACGCCGCGAAGGAATCGTTCTTGCGTCGCCATGCTGCGTTTGTGAACTATCATTTGTGGGTGACGCCGTATCAGCCTGAAGAGGAGTACGCAGCCGGCGCTTACGTCAACGGTAGTCCCCCCGGCGAAGGTTTACCGAAATGGACCAGCGCCAATCGAGGGATCGAGGATACAGATGTCGTCCTTTGGTATACGCTGGGCGTGACGCACGTTCCGCGGCCGGAGGAATGGCCGCTAATGCCGGTGCATCGTGCCGGCTTCAAACTTGTTCCTGCGGGGTTCTTTCCCCGCAACCCCGCCTATTCTCAGCCTTGACTGAAGATCTGGGCCATCTCGGTTTGGCTGGGCCGGCAATCACTGCCTACCATGCGCGAGGCGCGGATGACGACCTCGCGCGGGTTCTCTCCCGCACCGATTGCTACTACCGCGGTAGAAACGGCCCGAAAGAAGATCAGTTCGGCCTCGCCCAGAAACTCCATTCGGCCCGCCATAGGAGCAAAGAAACCATACGACATCAAAATGCCGAGGAAAGTCCCCACCAGGGCCGCCCCGACCTTGTGGCCAATCTCGCTGGCCGGCCCGTCAATCGCCTGCATGGTAACCACGATGCCCAGAACGGCTGCGACGATGCCGAAGCCCGGCAAGGCGTCCGCCGTTTTCAACAGCACCGCAACCGCTGCATGATGCTCGCGCTCGATCACGCTCAACTCTTCCTCCAGCGCTGCCTTGACTTGTTCAGGGGGCTTGCCATCGGGGAGCAAAGTCAGGGCATTGTTCAGGAAATGCAGGGCGTGAGGGTTTTTCAGGAGCTTCGGATATTTCTGAAAAAGGGGGCTGTCTTTAGGCTCGCCTAGCTGCGATTCCAAGGCGAGCAAACCGTCCCGTCGGGTTATCCGGGCGGCACTATAAAGCAAGTCAAACAGCTCGACGTAAGCGGCTCGGTTGTAAGGCGTCCCCTTAATGACCTGGACAACGCAGCGGATCAGGTCTAGCAGGACGCGCTTGGGCGACATAATAATCAGGGCGCCGAGAGAAGCGCCGCCGATGGTCACTAATTCCGAGGGATGCAGCAGCGCACCCACATGCCCGCCGGACATGGTAAAGCCAACCAACACCGCGATGAGGACGACAAGACAACCGCCAATCGTGACCATCCCTTGACCCTCTTGCGGCAACGTATCAGGCGAGCGTCTGGAGCGTCGCTGTACTACTGATCGGCGGAATCAGGCCGCGGCGCTCCAGGTCAACCGCTTCATCGCGGATTTTTTGGAAGCCCTCACGCAGAATGCGCAGTACGTTCAGCGCCCCGCGCACATCCTCGACACTTCCTTGTCCCAGGGCATGCTGAGCATATTCGTAAAGCTGCAAAAGGGTCGTCGTCACGCGGTCCCCGTCGGGGACCACACCGGAAGCCAGGCCCAGCACGATCAGGCGCGCCTTGACCAAGAGATTTCGAGCGGTGCGCCGATCTTGCCGCTCCATCGCCGCCAAGGCCTGTTCACAACGCGCGATGCCGCCGTCGAAGAGGGCCAGGAGCATGTCAATGCGTGTCCACGAAGGAACGGGCTGCTGTTGGTAGAGAGTGTAAGGATTCACGACGTTTGTCCTCCTTTTTAACCGAGCGTGGTCCCGTTACTGCCTGACCCACTGCTGCCGCTGCTTGTCGAAGTGAAACCCGTCAGCGAGGCACCCAGAGCGTTGCTGGCGCTCTGGATGGCCGCCAAATTGCTCTCCATTTGCACGAATTCTTGGAGGAGCTGCGTCTGCTGCAACTGCATGCTTTGCTGCAACCGCGTGATGGACTGTCCGATGTTGCTCGCTTGGGTTTGCAGAGATTGTTGGAGAACGGTCAATTGACCGCTTACCGGGTCGAGCATCTGGTTGAGCACGTTATTAAGTTGAGCCGCGATGCCTTGGGTGACGGTAATACTGCCTTCGGGGGTGCTGGTAATCTGGGCCGGAGTTAGTGAGGAACTCACCACCAGGCCGGCCGTATAGGTGTTGGTCGCGTCGCCGGTCAAGATCTGGCCCTTGCCGGTGGCCGGTTCGCGGATACCGTTGACGAGGAAATAGCCCGCCACGTCTTGTCCTGTTCCCGACTCGCTGCCGGTGAACCCTAAAGACGCCAGGGCATCGCCGCTGCCGATGGCCACATTAGAGTTAGAGCCGTAAGCCTGGGACGTTAATACCAATTGGCCGCTGCTATTGACGCCGACCGTCACTTGCTGACCGTCGAGTTGGGCATCGGCATTGATGGCCGACTGCACCTGTTGGGCCAATTGCTGCGGTGTGTACGTGCCGGCCGCCAAGACGATCGGGCCGGAGGCATGGCCGTTCACAGTGAGGGTGAAGGTGTCATTGCTGCCGCTGGTGATCGTCGTTGACGAGGCCAAGGCGTTGCTGGCCGTGGCGCTGCCCGGAGTGGCGGCTTGGGTGATCTGCACTTGAATCGGTGTGCCAACGGCCTTGAGGGTATCGGGGGCGTAGACGAACTGAAGAGCGTTGTTGCTCCATTGGCCGTCTTGCACGAACAGGCGGCGCACGTCTTCGGCCGAGACGCCGGGCAGTTGGCCGCTCAGCGCCTGGTTGAGCGTGTCGGTGTTGACGGCTAAGGTGCCATCCGCGTTGACGGTGATGCCAACTTCGGCAAGATTGTTGGCTAGGCTATTGACGCCGGCCACCGCCGCAGTCGCCGTTTCCCCCAGACGGGTGAGGATGCTGAGCGCTTGATAATCCCCCAATAAAATGCCGCCCTGCTGCGTTTGCGCATTGTAAGTGCTGTTCTGGTTGATGAAGCTGATGACCGAATTGTAGGCGCTGACGAAATTGGTCAGGGCCGTCGCCTCCGCTTGCGTATTATTGGCGACCGTGACGGTGACGGTCTGCGACGGATCTGCACCAACGAGGTTAAGAGTGACGCCAGGGAAAACGTTTTGGATCTGGTTGGTCGAGCTAGTGATGGCCATGGCGCCGCTGCCCGAGCCAAGGGTGATCGAGGCGTCCGCGGCGGCTTGCACATGGGGATTGAACCCCTTGATGGTGAAGGTATCTCCCGTGACAAGGGTGCCGGCGCTGAACTGGACTTGGATACCTTGGGCGACGTTCTTCAGGACGCCGGCATCGCCGGAGTTAAGAGTGATCGTGCCGGTGTTGGCGCCGGTGCTATCGGTGTAGGACAGGGTAATACCGTTGTCTGTGCCGACGACGCCGCCGTTAGTGACGGTGAAGGTATAGGTATCGTTGCTGGAACCAGTATAGTTGCCGCTGCCGCTGTTGGAAGTGGGGGTCGAAGTGCCGCTCCAGTTACTACTCGTGACAGCGGCGCCGATGTAGGTGTTGTTGAATTCCGGCCGCATCGCTCCGCTGTTGGTGGCGGCAAGATTGTTGGTGATGGTGATGGCGTTGGCCGTACCGCTCTCGGCTGATGTCAGCAACAGGTGATAGCCCTGAAAGGGACTGCCGTCATTGACGATGGAAGCGGTAACGTCGGCATGGGCGTTGTTGATGGCGTTGGCCAGACCTTGCAGGGTGTCGTTGGTACTGTCGATGGTGATGGTATTGACAGCGCCGGACCCAACCTGGAACTGAAAGGTCCCTTGCGTGATTGGACTGTTGGCCGAATCGAACCCTTGCGAAGAGATCTCTTGGGCTTGGGCCAGGCTGTTGATCTTGAAGCTGTACACTCCCGGTTGAGCGCCGCTGGATGCCGCGGCTGTGGCCAAGTTGGTGTTGCTGGAGGTGGCCGTGCGGCCGTCGAAAATACTGTTGGTCGTGCTGGACAAACTGCTGACAGCTGATTGCAAGGCAGTGAGGTCGGCCTGGAGAGTTTTGTAGATTGTTTCGCGCTGAACAAGCGCACTTTGTTGATTTTGCAGATTGGTGATCTCTTGCTGCTCCGGAGCGAGCAGGGCCTGCACGATTTGATCGGTATTAAGTCCGCTGACTAGACCTTGGAACGACACGCCGCTGTCATTGAGACCGATCAGGCCGGGGCTATTTGAAGCATTGTTGGTTGTTGAATTGTTCAGAGTATTGACAGATGAAGAACTGCTGATGGAGGACAACGATGACATCATTTGCTCCTTTTGAGGTCATTATACTAGGCATGGTTGAATTTGGCACAATTCCCCCCCCCACCCCAGCCCTCCCCCACCAGGGGGGAGGGAGCCTTGGTTCTCCCTCCCCCCTGGTGGGGGAGGGCGCTTTGTTTCTCCCTCCCCCACCAGGGGGGAGGGAGCTTTGTTTCTCCCTCCCCCACCAGGGGGGAGGGAGCTTTGTTTCTCCCTCCCCCACCAGGGGGGAGGG
>JAJPIY010000418.1 GCA_021324515.1 Planctomycetota bacterium | reverse complement strand
TGCCTTTGCCCATGCCTTTGCCTTTGCCCATGCCTTTGCCTTTGCCCATGCCTTTTGGCATGCCTCCGCCGCCTAGCGGCATCATCCCCGGAGGGGGGCCTGATGGCGGCGACGGACGCCAGGTGAAACGGTCGGCGGCCTCGCGGCTGAAGGCGTCTAGCGGCGCCCACAGGATACCAAAGACAAACACGGCCAGAGCAATAAGGAACGCATAAGTAACGGCCGAAAGCGGTTCGCGAAGGCGAACCGGCTCGCGGCCTTCTAGGTCTTCTGCTTTGCCCTCCAAGATCATTACTTTCATGACCTTGATGTAATACATGGCGCTGATGACCGTGTTGACGGCGCCGACGATCAGCAAGCCGAATAGCAAGGCCCCCAGGCCCGTATCACCCCGGCGATACCAGGCCTGGCTGGTGTCCCACAGGGCGCTGAAAATCTGGAACTTGGCCGCGAAACCGACCAACGGCGGGATGCCGAGCAGGCTGAGAAGGAAAATCGACAGCGTCACCACCATCCACGGAGAGCGGCGGACTAGGCCGCGATAATCGTCCAATTCCTCCGAGCCGGTCTCATTGCGCAGATAGGCGACGACAGCGAAGGCGCCGAGGTTCATGAACAGGTAGGCGGCCAGGTAGAAAAGGACCGCCTGCAATCCGGGTAGTTCGAAAGTGTCAGCCGCTCCTTCTCCTTGCAACGGCCTGATGGCGGCCAAGCCCATCATCATGTAACCGGCGTGGGCGATGGTCGAATAAGCCAAGAGCCGTTTAAGGTTAGTCTGCAAATAAGCCGCCAGATTGCCGAAAGTGGCTGTCAGGGCGGCGAAGAAGGCGAGAGTCGGCACCAGATAGCGGACTACCGCCTCCCAGTGTGGCGGAAAGGGGGTCTGATCGATGTTATCGATGCCGCTGAACAGGAGGATGAGACGAGCGAGCAGGGCCAGGGCAGCTCCCTTCGACGCTACGGAAAGGTAGCCCGCCACCTCGGCTGATGCGCCCTCGAAGACATCGGGACACCAAAAATGGAACGGCACGGTCGCCAGCTTGAAGCCGACACCGATGAAAAGAAACAATATGCCCAAGATCAAAACGGGATCAAAAACCATGCCTCCCGCAGCAGGGGCGACAGAGGACGCCAGGCCATAGGCGACTTCGGGAAGGTAGGCGGTGCCGAAACGTCCAGCCAGCAAGCTGATGCCGTAGAGCATGACGCCGGACGCACCGCCCCCATAGACGACGTACTTGAGCGCCGCTTCCCCCGAGGCCCGGCGGTCCTTCAAATAGCCGGCCAAGGCATAGCTGGGCACGCTGGCCATCTCCACGCCGATGTAAACCATCAACAAATGCGTGGATGCAGCCATGAAGACCATGCCCACCGTGGCGCCCAAGAGCAGACAATAAAAGTCGGCGGAGTCCTCGCGGTCGGGGATGCCGGTTATCAGCGTCAGCCAAATGACCAGGGCCGTGAAACCATACAGAAAACAGCGCAAGTAAATAGTAAGGTGATCGTAAACGACCAGGGAGCCGAAAGCGGTGCGGAACGTTCCCACGAGGGTGCCCGGTTCCGATGTTCGCACTGGCGCGGTCAGGCCACCTACACTGTTCCATTGGACGATGCTGATTCCAAGGGCCATCAGCATCACCATGAGGGCGAGGGTGCCCATGTGCGCGCGGTCGAACAGCCGGATGAGCAAGATCAGAACGATGCCACTACAAGCCAGAAGCTCTGGCAGGAAATTCAGGCAGTCGTTTTGAATTTGGCCGAGGTCGATATTTGGCAACATGGGAAGGCTCGCTTTCTCTCCGATCCGTCCGAAGTGTAAGCGAGGGCTGCCCTTGCTTACGCTTCGGACGGACCCAATCTAAATTCACGGTGTAAACCGTGCCAACGTTTCTACCAATCCCGTGAGACTCGGCTCCATCCAGTTCAACAATAAGTAACCAGGCATCACGCCCAGGGCTACCGACAACACGACCAACGGCGTGATGCACACGATCTCGCGCACGCTGATGTCGGGATAATGGCGATATTGGGGGTTCTCGCCCATGAAGACGCGCTGTAGTGTCCACAGGATGTAAGCAGCGGTGATGACCACGGTCAGGGCCGCCAACACGGCAAAGATCTTATTGTAGTTCCAAGTGGAGAGTACCACCATGAATTCGCCGACGAAACCGCACAGACCTGGCAGGCCCATCGCCGCAAAGAAGATCACCGCGCTAATCCCGCCGTAAAGCGGCATCGGTTCATACAACCCGCGGAAATTGTCCAGTCGGCGATGATGCGCCCGGTCGTAGATGACGCCAACCAAGAAGAACATACCAGCGGAAGTAATGCCGTGGGCGATCATCTGGAACATCGCCCCGTTCATGCCCCAACTCCAGTATTGTGCTTTGTCCGGGGCCGACCACACGGCGATGCCCAGAAGGACGTAGCCCATGTGGCTAATCGAGCTGTAAGCCACCAGTTTCTTGAAATCGCTCTGGGCCATGGCTGCAAAGGCGCCGTAGACAATATTGATGACCCCGAACAGGGCCACGTAGTAAGCGAGCTGTTCAGCGGCCCACGGACAAATCGGATAAGCAATACGGACAATGCCGTAGCCGCCCATCTTGAGCAGGACGCCGGCCAGGATCATGCTGATCGGCGTCGGCGCTTCGACATGAGCGTCCGGCAACCAGGTGTGGAAGGGGAAGACCGGCACTTTGATGGCAAAGCCGATCAGCAGGAACAGGAACATGGTATATTGGAACCACGGCTGGAAGAACGCTTGTTTCAAGCGTTCCTTCAGGCCCGGATCATTGATGGCGGCAGTGTACTCGCTCTCAGCCTTGCGGATCGCCTCGGCGGCAGCGTTTTGTCTGCGCAACTCTTCCACCTTGGCCCGCGCCTGTTCCGCGCGGAAGCTCGTCGTCACGGGTTGGCCGTTGAGCAACTGCAAAGTAGCCTTGCCGACGCGCTGTAGGACCACCAGGTCGAAGGTATGGACTTCGACCGAATTGCTGGAGACAGCGGTCTCTTCTTGCTTGGCTTGGGCAACAGCTTGCTCCAGGGTGCGCGGCCCCACGAAGTCGCGCACATCGGTGAAGTAAAAAGCTAATAGCGCGATAAGGATGAAGACGCTGCCCAGCAGCGTATACAAGAAAAACTTGATGGCGGCATACTCCCGGCGCGGCCCACCCCAAATGCCGATGAGAAAATACATCGGCAGGAGCATCACTTCCCAAAAGATATAAAACAGGAAGAAATCCAAGGCCAAGAACGTGCCGACCATGCCCGTCTCTAAGATCAAGAACAGCATGCAATAGCCGCGCACAAAACGTTCGATGTTCCAACTGGCGATCATGGCCAGAAACGACAGCAATGTGGTCAGGAGCACCAGCGGCATACTAATGCCATCGGCACCCAGGTAGTAATTAATGTTAAAACGCTCGATCCAGGGATAGCTAGTCAGCCAGTCGGAGCTTTTTTGCGGATCAGCGACCTGCTCAGATTCGATCTGTTTCAGGCGATAATCGAGCGAGACCCATTCGCGGCCGCGTGGGTCGGTGCCGCGGACGTTGCGATCGATGACATCGCTGTAAAAGGCGATGAACATGCCGATGCTGACGCCCAGTGTCAAGCCTGTGCCAGCCAGCGATAACCAACGCATGATCTCTTCTTTGCCGCGCGGCACAAAGATCAACAAGAGCGCGAAGACGCTGGGAAGGAAGATCACCGCTGTCATCCAGAGCAGATCTCGTTCAGCCATGTCCAATTCTCGACAATTTCCCTGGTTAGCCGCGACTCGCAGGAGAGCATACCACAGCTCCGCTGCGTGTCGCATTGCTAACCGAATTCTTTACCCCGCAGCCGCCATGCGCACAAAATAGGCCAGCACCATGAAGATCCCGGCGGCGGCCAACACCAAAAACAACACATAGCTCCGCAAGAAGCCCGTTTGCACATTCCGCAAACGGGCCCCGGCGCTGTAGATCGCATTGCCCACCAGGTTGACCAAACCATCAATGACACTGTTGTCGAACAAGCCGTCCCACTTGGACAGCAACACACTGAGATAAGCGACCCCGTGAAGGACGCCGTCGATGACGTGCAAGTCAAACCAGGCCAGCCAGCTGCCGACCACCAGGGCTGGACGCACGACGACGACGCTGTACAACCAATCAAAGCGCCATTTGTCCATCAAGAAGGCGTGCAGACCTGGAAATTGCTCCTGGGCCTCAGCCGGATCTAAGACGCCTTTCCAATAGATCAAGCCCGCGAAGACCATGCCGATAACCACCAAGCCGAGGGCCAGATTGCCGGCCAGGTGATGATTGTAATAGGCGTACAGTCGTTCGTTCTCTTCCGCGCGTTTGGCGACGACCCAGTATTCGCCATGCTCTTGGTCCACGGTGTAATCGATGTTGCCGAAATCGGCGAGCACAGCATGATGCTGCGCGTGATGGACATTTTGTTCCAGCCAACTGGCCTGGGCGTCGTAAATCGGCCAACCCCAGGCTATACCTACACTGCACACCGCCAAGACGACGAGCGGCATCGTCATCGTCCCCGGCGACTCGTGGGCGTGTTCGTAAACATGCTCGTCACGGGGCTTGCCGGTGAAGGTCATCAGCCACAACCGAGACATGTAAAAGGCCGTAAGGCCAGCCGTACCTAAAGGCAAGAGAAACAACAAGAGATGTTGCGGGTGAACATAGACAAACCCCAACGCCTGAGCAAGAATGGCGTCCTTGCTATACCAACCTGTGAACAGCGGAATACCGGCAATGGCCAGTACGCCGATCAACATGGTCAAGGCAGTAATTTTCATCTTCGGATACAAGCCGCCCATTTTGAGCATGTCTTGTTCATGATGGCAACCGTAAATGACGCTGCCGGAGCAGAGGAACAACAGCGCCTTGAAAAAAGCGTGTGTCAGCAGGTGGAACAGGCCGGCCACCCAACCGCCGACGCCCAAGGCCAACATCATGTAGCCGAGTTGGCTGACCGTCGAGTAGGCCAGCACTTTTTTGATGTCGGTCATGACGACGGCGATAGTAGCGGCGATGAATAGCGTGATGCCGCCGGTGTAAGCGATGACCAGCAGCGCCTCGTAGGTGAACAGGGGATAACAGCGGCCCACGAGATAAACGCCAGCAGCGACCATGGTGGCCGCGTGGATGAGGGCGCTGACCGGCGTTGGTCCTTCCATCGCGTCGGGCAGCCACACGTGCAACGGAAACTGCGCCGATTTGCCAACGCAACCGAGGAAAATACCCAAGCCCGCAGCCACGAGCAGCCAATACGGCATGGAACCGTGCTGACCTTTCTTGGGGGCCTCAAAAACATCGACACGGTCGTCGCGATCTGGTCCTACGCCGTGGTAATGTTCAGGCCGGTCTTGTGGCAGGGGAAACAGGACTACCTGAGCACCGTCGGGGCTGTACTTCAAGCTCCAGCTGCCATCGGCTGCACGGGCAGGATCGAGATCACCGCGAACGAATCGGCCGGCTAATTGAAGCGTGCCGTGGCTGTCGCGCAACGGTGCCCGCAGACGCTGGAAAAGCTCGTCAAAATGGAACGTGCCCAGGTTGGTCCAGAGGATCAGCAGGCCGAGGATGAAACCCGCGTCGCCAATGCGGTTAGTGATGAACGCTTTGTTGGCCGCGTTCGAGGCGCTTTGCCGCTCGAAGTAGAAGCCGATCAACAGATACGAGCAGATGCCAACCAATTCCCAGCTCAAAAACACTTGAAAGAGATTGTCGGCCAATACCAGGTTGAGCATCGAAAAGCAAAATAACGACAGAAACATGAAGAATCGGCCAAAACGTCCACGGCGGACCAAAAGGCCATAGCGAGTGTGGACTTGATGATCTTCGACTTCCGGCTGCAATTCTTCACTCATGTAGCCGATCGAGAACAAGTGAATCAAGCTGGCGACGAACGTCACCATAACGAACATCAAGGCGCTGAGGCTGTCGATTTTGTAGCCCAGTTGCAAAACGGTGCCGCGATCAGGGTCACGGAGACTGCCAGGACGGATGCGTAGCCAATCGAAATGACCTTGCCAGGCATAGCTGCGGGCGGATTCCCACATCTTTTCCTTGTTTTCCAGCTCGTTTTCCTTAGCTTCGATTTCCTCTTCCCATTTCTCCTTGTCTTGGCCCTGTGCAGCCTTCGCCTTCACGCGCAGCTCATAGAGGTCCCTTTGCACTTGTTGGATTTGCGTCTCGAATTCACTCTGCTGGATGGTAAAGCGAAGGAAGCCGACTAAGCTGAGGACAAAAGCGAGGGCGATGGCGCCTGTGGCGACATAAGCGGGAGTACGGCCGCGCTCTTCGCCGCCGAAGAAGTTGAACAAGGCGGCGCCGGCAGGTGTATCGCGGAACGGCCGAACGGCGCACCAGAGGGCTGAGGCCGACAGGATCAGCACAAACGACAAGAGCGGCACCAGCGTAGCGGCAACGAAATACCAGCCGGGATGCTCACCGAACAATTCCAGGAGATCCATCATGCTTAGCCCTTGAGTTCCTCCGCCGTATCGACGTCCACACTCAGGTGGTTGTTATAGAAGTTGAGGACGATGGCCAAGGCAATGGCGGCCTCAGCTGCTGCTAACACAATGACGAACAAGGCGAAAATCTGTCCCTCTACTTGGAAGATGGGATTGTAGCGGGCGAAGGCGACGAAATTGATGGTGGCGGCGTTCAGCACCAACTCTACGCCCATGAGGATACCGATGGCGTTCCGCTTGGAAGCCATGCACACAGCGCCGCAGACGAACAACAAGGCGCCCAAAAGCAGGAAGTGAGTGAGGCCAACGGTAAGGGTCATGTTTGTACTCCCAAGGGGTGTTCATGGGCCGACCCATCGACCGGCGGAGGCGTCGGTCTCACCAGACGACGGCGCTTGGCGCGGGCCAGGTAGGCAGCACCGATCAGCACCACCAACAGATGCACTGAAACGATTTCAAAAGGCAACAAGTAAGATACAGCCAATCGTCCATGCGGGGAGACATTAGCCGGCAAGCCGGACATGTTGCCCTGAGGAGAGGCTTGCCATTCTCCCAGCAGTGCCTGGCCGAGAAGGGTGCTATCAGCCAATTCTTCGCGCGGCGGAGGAAGGGCGCCGGCTCCTTGTGGATTACTGATGACGAGGCTGGCAGCCAGGATCCCATAAAGGACCAACCCGACCGCCAAGGCGATCCCCCATTCTGCGGCGCTGATGCGCATGTCGATGAAAGGACTTTGTGCGGTGAGCATGACGCCAAAGACGACCAGCACGAGCGTGCCGCCAACATAGACAAGTAACTGCGTGGCACCGACGAAATCGGCGCCGAGCAGGAAAAACAAGCCGGAAACGCCGGCCAGAGTGAACAGCAGCCAAGCCGCCGCCCGCACGATGTTCTGCGTCACTACCACGGCCAGGGCGCAGATCCCCGTCATTGCCGCGAGGATATAGAACAGCACGTCAGTTAATGTCATAACGAGTTCCTCGTTTAGCCGCGAGCCGTAGGCGAGCGCTCTCGTTTAGCCGCGAGTTCCTCGTTTAGCCGCGAGCCGTAGGCGAGCGCCCCCCCCCCCCTTCCCGCGCAAACCACCCCTCCTCTTTCACCCACCCCCGCCCGGGGCCCCCGTCCCCCCAGACCACCTCGCCCCTCACC
>JAJPIY010000341.1 GCA_021324515.1 Planctomycetota bacterium | reverse complement strand
AGCTGCCTGTCAAACGAAAAGAAGGAAACAACAAGTATTCTCTTCTCCCCTGTCCGAAGGCCCGTGCGCCGAATAGAGAGGTTATTTTCTTTCGGTTCCCTTCTTGCCGCCCGGCTTGCCTTGCAATTCCTGGAATTCCCGGACCCAGATGTTGCGAAAACGAACCGGGTTGCCGTGGTACATTAACACCAGCGGCAGCTTGTCGGCATGCCGCTTATAGGTCGGAGCGTGATCGTAGGCCGTATCGCCCAGAATCTCGGTGTGGTTCTGTACCAAGACGCCGTTGTGCAGCACCGTCACATAAGCGGGCTTTTGCAGTTTGCCTTCGCTATTGAAACGAGGGGCCGTGAAGATGATGTCGTAGCTCTGCCACTCGCCAGGTTTACGGCAAGCGTTGACCATCGGCGGCCTCTGATTGTACACCGCGGCGCATTGCCCTTCGGGATAGGTCTTATTGTTGTACGAATCAAGCACCTGAATCTCATAGTGGGCGCCCATGAGGCCGATGCCGTTGTTGCCGCGTCCTTGTCCCTGGCCTTTGACCTCCTTGGGCGTGGCAAATTCCACGTGCAGCTGAATGTCGCCGAAGCTCCGTTTGGTCTGGATGACTCCTTTGACGGTGAAACCGCCGTCTTCGTCTACTTTCCACCCTTCCGCGCCTTTCCACTCCTCGAAACCCTTGCCGTCGAAGAGCACAATAGCGTCGGAGGGCGGATTGCCGTTCTCGCCTGGCGTCACCACCGGCGGCTCCGGCCAGATGATACCGGCGAGATACCTCTGCCCCAGCAAGCGCCCTCCGGTCCCCACTACTCCCACAACGACTACGACTCCCAGCAACCATTTCCACATCGCTGTTTTCTCCTGTTGGTGTCTCTTGCTTGTGCCTGCGAAGTCTTGGCTTGGGGTGGTCTTTCCCACCCTGGAACGGCGCCCCACGCCGTTTGTGCCGATACATTAGTCAACGGCGGCCCCAGAGGCCAGGCCCGCTATACTTTGTCGGGCAAGACAAACGGTGGACGGTAGGTCCGGCCCAGCAATTCGTTGGCCGCAGCGTCGTTGCGCAGTGTTTCCGTGGCGGCGTCGAAGCTCAGCCGGCGGCCGACGCGATCGGCGATGTTGGCCAAATGACAAAGGCGAGTGCTTTTGTGGCCTTCTTCGATGTCGGCGTTGGGCCGCTTGTGTTCGCGGAGGCAATCGAGGAAATTGCGCAGGTGCGGCCGCTCGATCTCCGCCGCTTGGTCCGACGCCGCCACGCCGTCTTCGACGTGCCAGCCCTTCCTGTCGAAGACCAAGGTGCCGTGCTCCCCATAGAGCATGATGCCGAACGGCTCGCCCGCCACGCCGGTTTTCGACCAGATGCGGTGTTCCCAGATGAGTGTTGTGCCAGGAAAATCGAAGACGGCGACGGTGGTGTCCGGCATTTGCCGATCGTCGTCGTAGAACAGTTTGCCGCCGCCGCAGGTAATGGTTTGGGGCGCTTCCAGGCCGAGCATCATGCGGGCCACATCAAGAGCGTGAACGCCGTTATTGCCGATTTCGCTCGTCCCATAATCCCAATGCCAATGCCAATTGTAATGGAAACGATTGGGATTGAATGGACGCTGCGGCGCTGGTCCCAGCCACAGATCGTAATCGACGCCGGCAGGTACGGGGCAGTCGGACTTGTGGCCGATCGACGGGCGGTTGCCGGCGATCCAGGTGCGGACGAACGGCACTTTGCCGAGTTTGCCGCTGCGGACGAATGCAGCGGCGCTTTGGAAGTGTGCCCCACTGCGCCGCTGGGTGCCGACCTGCACGATGCGGTCGTACTTGCGTGCCGCCTCGACCATGCGGCGGCCCTCGATCAGATTGTGCGAGATAGGTTTTTCGACGTAAACGTGTTTGCCGGCCTGGCACGCCCAGATCGTGGCCAGGGCGTGCCAGTGGCCCGGCGTGGCGATGACGACGGCATGAATGGCGGGATCCTCGAAAACATGTCGGAGGTCTCTTACGAACTTAGGCTGTCGTTTTTGTCGCTTATTGACGCTCTGGAGCGCTTTCGCGAAGGTGTTCTCATCCGGGTCGCAAATGATAGCGATGTCCACGTCAGCAAAGGACGAAAACCCATGTACCAGGGCGCGGCCACGCCCATGGACGCCCAACACAGCGAGGCGGATTTTCTCATTAGGCTTATCGGCGGCGCCCGCAGCGGTCAGGGCCGACAACGCGGCCACAGAAGCGGCAGAGGTTCGCAGGAAGCGACGGCGATTCAGTGTAGACATGGTCGGTCTCCAGGTGATTCGGTGGGAGGCGAGCTATTTCCGCAAGTTTATCGCTGCGACGGGTCGTGAGCAATGCTCAGGCCAGTGCTTGCCGCAGATCCTCTTGCAAATCGTCGGCGTCTTCGATGCCGACACTGAGACGGACCAGGCCGTCATCGACGCCGCGGGCGCTGCGGATGTCGGCGGGGATGCTGGCATGGGTCATTGTCGCCGGATGGCAGACCAGCGATTCGACACCGCCGAGACTCTCAGCGAGGCTGAACAATTTCGTGCGCGTCAGGAAGCGCTTAGCTGCCGTACCGCCGCCTTTGAGGCGAATGCTGACCATGCCGCCGAAATCGCGCATCTGTCGCTTGGCGATCTCGTGTCCCGGATGCGACGGCAAACCCGGATAATAGACGTGCTCCACTTGCGGCTGCTCGTTCAACCAGGCGGCTAGCCGCCGGGCGTTGGCGCAGTGGCGCTCCATGCGGATCGCCAGCGTTTTCAGGCCGCGCAGCGTCAGATAGGCATCGAACGGCCCCGGCACACCACCGGCTGCGTTCTGATAGAAGGCGATCGGTTGCAGCAGTTCGTTGCGCCCGATCACTGCCCCACCGACCACGTCGGAATGCCCGCCGAGATATTTCGTCGTACTGTGAACAACGAGGTCAGCGCCCAAAGCGAGCGGCTGTTGCAGATATGGCGAGGCGAAGGTGTTATCCACGGCCAGCAGAGCGCCGGCCTTGTGCGTCACATCGGCGATGGCGGCGATATCGAGGATTTGTAAGAGCGGGTTTGTCGGCGTCTCAATCCACACCAGTTTGGTAGCTTTGGTAAGGAGTTTAGCGAAACCGGCGGGGCTGGGATCGTCGGTGTAACGTGTCACCAGGCCCCACGGCTTGAAGACCCGCTCGAGCAACCGATAGGTGCCGCCATACAGATCGGCGGCAGCCACGACTTCATCGCCGGGTTTCAGCGTCGAGAGTACAGCCGTAGTCGCCGCCAGTCCGGAAGCGAAAGCCAGACCTCGCTCGCCGCCCTCCAGCGATGCCAGGCACGTTTCCAGGGCCGTGCGCGTCGGATTGGCAGTACGCGAATATTCGTAGCCCTTGTGTTGGCCGGGCGCCGACTGCGTGTAGGTGGAAGTAGCGTAGATGGGCACGACCGTGGCGCCGGTGGCCGGGTCGGCATCCTGCCCGGCGTGGATGGCGCGCGTGGCGAAACCATGACGGGATGTTTCCGAAGACAAGGTTGATCCTCCTTGAGAACGCGATTGTTCGGCAGCTCGAACATTATCTTAATTTCCGCGGCTTCTTTTTCCACCACTTTCCTGCCGATTGAGGATGCGCGAGTTTGTCCTTAAACATCTTGTAATGACGTTCCAGGCGCGCGACGTATGCATCGTCGCTGAGCACCAAATCTTTGACAAGTTGCAGAAGATCCTCCGCGTAGGAGCTTTGCTTATTGATGGGATCGAGAAACGGGCCAGACATCGAGCCATTTGGATCGAAGCCGAAGCTGATGCTGGCGACATGCCCTTTCTCTTTTGAAATCACGTTGAGCATCACCCGACGGCAATCGCATTTCCGATCCGTGCAATAAAACTCAGCCAAGGCGTATTCTCCCTTCGGGATGCTGTCTGAGCGCTCATCGAGGATGTAGATGGTGCGCGTTTCCGCTTCGCCGATTTCCTTGAAATACCGCACAAACGGTTCGAGAGACACGGGGGCATTCCTTTCTTGCTGCCGAATCGCTCTTGTTCAGGCGCAGTTGAAGAAGGTCGGGAGTAAACAACAGTTCTCCCAGCCCTTGTTCTTCTCCGACGCAACCCAGAAAAATTATCGTACACCGCTATACGGCCGTTGTCTCCTTTTTCGGACAGGTTTTAGAGGCCATCTAATAATTAGGTTTTGAGCCTTTTCGGAGGGCGTTTCAGCAAATCATCGTCTCTGTTCTTGTCCGGTAGTTGGAAACGCGACATGCGATGGACCATGGCGATATAAATCCATGTCTCACTACTCTTGGGGTTGTGTTCGTAGTCCTTGGACAGCCGCCGATAACGGTTGAACCAACCGAAAGTCCGCTCCACGATCCACCGCCACTTATGAACCTCGAACGTCGTCTGACCCGAACGCTTGTTTCCTATCTCCAACACCCAACGACCGTGGCCCTGGATCCAATCCAACAACGCCCACACCCCGTAGGCCGCGTCCGCCCACACCTTGGCCAGATGCGGCAGCGACTGACCCGCACGCCGGAACACTTCCACCGTTCCCTCCCAATCGGTCGAAGCGGCCGACAAAACGGCCAACCCCCCGATCAGCCCCAGCGTATCCACGAACAAATGCCGCTTACACGGCCAGCGATTTTTTTCCGCCGTCGTACCCCTTGGGGCCGCCGGCTTCCGTCGTCTGGACCGATTGGCTGTCCAGGATGCCGGCACTGGGTGTGGGCTCACAGCCATCCAGGACACGGATGCTCTGCCGCAACGAGGCATGGACCTGCTCCCCGATGCCCTGGTCCCGCCAGGTGTAGAAGTAGGAGGAGACGGTCTTTCCGGGCGGCAAGTCGTGGCGTGCCGGCGGGGCCAGGAGACGAACCATGAAACAACACACGGCGGAAGCGATCATTCCCAAGCGGCGCCAAGCCGAGGCCGACCTGGCCCAAGGCTTGAACAGCGCCCAGGTCTGCCAACGCCTGGCCATCCGCGCGCAGACCTTCCACCGCCGGCGTAACCAGTACGGTGGACTCCAAGCTGATGAAGCCAAATGCCTCAAGGAACGCGAAGCCGAGAATACGCGCCTCAAGTGTCTCATCGCCGAGTTCGGGATGAGCTGTTGAACGCGGAGGAGTTTGGCAGCGTGCTGGAGGCAAAGGTGCGGGCGAAGGAATGGCGTCACGAAGACAACCCTGTCCGTCCTCACCGTTCGTTGGGGTATCGGACGCCAGTGGAGTTCGGAGAGATGTGTCCTCATCCCGACTCCGCTGCGCTACGCCGAGCCAAGGACACATCTGTAACGGTTGATCCGACTCTCACAGCGCCTGGTACATAAAATGGGGGCAAGCCAACCGCTTTCCCGTCGCCCAAGTGTCCAGAATCGCTAGAATGCTCGAAAGAAAACGCGGTTTTTCACGGTCCGCTGGCACAAAGAATTGCCGAAAATCGTGGAAAAATAGGCCCAGACGGTGGGAACCGTGGAAAACGTGAAAACGCACAATCGCCTGAATAACCGGGAGTTACGTCAATGATCCGGATCGGAATAGTCGGCATCGGTTTCATGGGCATGATCCACTACCTGGCCGCGGCCAAGCTGCGGAGCGCGCGGGTGACGGCCATCTGCACGCGCAACCCCCGAAAACGCGAGGGCGATTGGCGCAGTATCCGCGGCAACTTCGGACCGGCCGGGACCCGAATGGATCTCGGCGATGTCAAACGCTATGCCCACTTCGACGAAATATGTGCTGATCCTAGCCTGGATCTTATTGATATCTGCACGCCAACCTATCTTCATGCCGACATGGCACAGGCCGCCCTCCGGGCCGGCAAGCATGTACTGGTCGAAAAGGCCATCGCCCTGACCCGCAAGGACGCCGACGCCATGCTACAAACCGCGGCCAAGGCTGGCAAACTGCTTATGGTCGCCCATGTGTTGCCGTTTGTTCCCGAGTTCGCCTTCGCCCTCAAGATGATTCGCAGCGGCGTCTACGGCCGAGTGATCGCCGCCCACTTCAAACGCATCACTGCTCCGCCTGACTGGTCCACAGAGATCGCCAACGCTAGCAAAACCGGCGGCCCTGCTATTGATCTGCACGTCCACGATACCCACTTCATCCGCTTGATCGCGGGCACGCCGCGCAAGGTCTTTTCCACTGGCCTGGCGCCGGACGGCCGCATCGTCACCTATCTGACCACGCAGTATCTCTACGGTCCTGCTTTTCGAGGCCCTATCGCAAACCCCCTCACACTTTCTTGTTGCTGCGGTGCCGTGGCGAAAAGTGGCCGGGAATTCGTGCATGGCTACGAGATTTATCTGGAAAAAGCGACGTTGCTCTACGAATCGGGCACGCAGCCCTTGACGGTGTTGACCGATGACGGCAAGGCCAAGCAGCCGAAGTTGGAAGGATCAACCGATGTAACCACGGCGTTTACCAACGAATTGCGGGCCGCAATCGAAGGCATCAAAAGGGGCCGTGAGCCGGAATTCCTCAGCGCCCAGCTGGCCCGCGATGCTCTGGTACTGTGCCAGAAAGAATGTCAATCGGTCCTATCCGGCAGCGCGGTGAATATTTAGGTTGGCGAGCGAGGTTGCGTGAGCATGGCGAGCGGGGGGTGTGAACCCCCCGGTTGT
>JAJPIY010000116.1 GCA_021324515.1 Planctomycetota bacterium | reverse complement strand
GATCTGAAACAGCTTGTGTTCCCCCCAATCGTATTCTTCCCGGGCATACACAGGGTTGGTATCGAGTGTGCGGACCAATGTACCATCGGTACGGTACAGCCGCACCGTGGGCGGTGAAGTGTGGCTATTATGATAGTCTGCAAAAAGGCGTGCTTGGGGGTTGATAAGGGCGCGATGTTGGCCCGGCCCCGCTGTCAGACGTTGCGGTTCGCCGCCGGTTACTTTGACACGATAGAGGTCCAGACCGATTGGCTGGTCCTTCGTCCCTGAGAAATAGACCCATCCCGATGGTTCATCGACGAGGTGCAAGTTCCGCACTTCCCAGGGACCGCTTGTCACCGCCCGCTTGAGCTTGCCCTCGGCATCGAAGTGATAAAGATGCCGCCAACCGCTGCGCTCGCTCGCCAGCAAGAAGGAGCCATCCTTCAAGAAATACGGCGGGCCGGGATCATTGACCCAGGCGCGCGTCCTCTCGCGGAAAAGTCGAGTGGGACTGCCGCCGGTGCGCGGCGCTGTGCAGAAGTCGAGCCAGGTCTGTGCCCGATCTTGAATGTAGAAATAAACTTTCTCGCTGTTCGGCAGCCAACCGGCCCGCGTCAAGATCATCGCACCTTCGCAATAGTCTGATAAATCAACGAAGGCGACCGGGCCGCCCGCTGTCGGCACAATGCCGAGTTTGACAGTCGGAATAGGATCGCCTGCTTTCGGATACGGTGTCAGCTCCACGCGCTGTCGGCGCGGCAGGGTGTCGAGGACGGCGAACGTGTGGACGGGCGTATCGTCGTAGCGGACGAAAGCAAGGTGCGAGGAATCCGGGCTCCACCAATAGGCTTTGCCCTGGCGATTGCCGATCTCTTCCCCATAGACCCAGTCCATTTTGCCATTAGAAACAAGAGCGGAACCATCGTTGGTTAGAGCGCGTTCGGTCTGGGTAGCAATGTCAGCGACATAGAGATTGTTCGCTCGGACATAAGCGACGTATTGTTCATTGGGGCTGAGTGAGACCAACTCCTTGGCCCCAACTGAATGCGTCAGGCGCACTGCTTTGCTGCCGTCGAGGAAGTAGTAATACAAATCGTCGCCGTGCTGGAAGACACGGCCTTTTTTGCCGTCGGGCGCTTCGTCGACGGCGCGGCGGGCGATCTGCCGTGCCGCTTTTCGGTCGATGGTCGGCAAGGAGGCCAGCGCAGCCTCGATCTTTGCCTCATCCGGCACCGGCTGCGGCTGGGCGCGGCCGCTCACGGCGTGGACTTTCCATAGCTGTCCCTCCTTGCGCTGAAGGAAATGCTCGCCGTCGTCGAGCCAGGTTATGTCGGCCATCGGCGTACCTGACAAGTTCGGCATCTCTTTCTTGCCGAGCAGCATGTCCAGGTCGATGCGTTTATGGAACGTGCGCTTCTCCGGCAGTGGACGCACTGGCGCACTCAATAAAGGGGCCTCATGGGGCAGGCGCCACACAGGATAGTCGGTCCCTTCACGGACGGCATTGGTGAAGACGTTTCTGGCCCACAAACCATCTTCCGCCTGTAGTTCCAGCAGATCGGCGGCCAGCGCTCTCTTGGGCTGATTCATCCGCACCAGGACCGTTCCCGCCGCAATGCGCCGCGCTTCTTTGCGCAACGACGCCTGGACTGCGATTCGATCCGGTTTCGGGGAATTAGACTTTTTGATGACTTTAGCGATTCGATAAATCTCTAAATCGACCTCGATGTCCTCGCGCAATTCTTCCACGGCAATGCCGCGGCGCTGGAGGTCCTCAATTGCTTTGGTCCAGGAGGCTGGGAACAGATAGGCGTAAGGACGCCGAACTGATGCCTTCACCGGCTTCTCGAAAGAAGTCCGCTTGAAGACTGCATCCGTGGAAGGGAGGGCTTCCTTCTTGGAGGTATTGCGATCGGGCGGTTCGACGCCCAGGAGATGGCGAACGAAAAAGTCTTGTTCACGGCGTCGGGCATAGCCGCCGGGAGTGCCGTGGCCGGCGCCGGGGACGACCAGCAACTCGAAATCCTTGCCGGCCTTGATAAGGGCATTGACTACTTGCATTGTCGAGGCAGGATCGACGTTGCGGTCCAATTCGCCGACGATCAAGAGCAGCTTGCCTTGCAGCTTATGGGCGTTGGTGACGTTGGATTGCTCGGCATAATGAGGGCCGACCGGCCAGCCCATCCACAACTCGTTCCACCAGATCTTGTCCATGCGATTGTCGTGACAACCGCAATTGGCTGACGCCGCCTTGTAGAAATCGGGGTAAGCGAGCACGGCGCGGAGCGCATTTTGGCCGCCGGCTGAGCCGCCGTAGATGCCGACGCGGCTGAGGTCCATATACGGATATTTCGCCGCCGCCGCCTTGATCCAACGGATGCGATCAGGCAGGCCGGCGTCGCCGAGGTTTTTCCAGCACACGTCGTGAAATGCTTTCGAGCGGTAATTCGTGCCCATGCCGTCGACCTGCACGACGATGAAACCCAATTCCGCAAGCTGCTGCGGATAGAAGAACGGCTGAAACGCCTTGGGTACGGAGGCGCCTTGCGGGCCAGCATAGATTTGTTCGATAATCGGATACTTTTTGTGGACATCGAGATTGGTCGGTCGAAAGAGGACGCCGTAGATGTCGGTTTGGCCGTCGCGGCCCTTGGCGACAAAGCGCTCCGGCGCCTTCCAGCCGGTCTGGACAAGGGCGCTGATGTCCGCCCGTTCCAACTCGCAAATAAGCTGGCCGTCGGTGGTGCGCCGCAGCTCCGTCACGGGGGGCAGGTCCACACGTGAATAGTTGTCGATATAAAAGCGGCGATCCGGCGAATAAGTGATCTGGTGCGTGCCGTCGCCCTGGGTCAAACAGACAAGGCCGCTGCCATCGAAGTTGGTCCGGCAATAGTGAACGTAATACGGATCTTGCCCCGGATGGATGCCGCCGGCGCGAAACCAGATCTGCCGGGCCTTGTCATCGACGCGATCGACACCGCGCACTACCCACGGACCTTTTGTGATCTGATTTTTGACCTGACCTGTGACGGCGTCATAGAGATACAAATGGTTCCAGCCATCACGTTCCGACATCCAGATTATTTCATTTGTTGAATCGAGAAAATAAAGGAAAAACTTGCTGTTGTAATCGAGGAACGTCTTGCTTTGCTCATCAATAAGGGTGCGGGCCGTGCCGCTTTCGGCGTCCACGGCAATGACGCGCAGCACTTGATGGCCGCGCTGGTTGTACACGAAGGTGAAATACCGCGAATCCGGCGCCCAACGCACGTCTTCGATGCTCCACGGATTGGGAAACAACTTGTCCGTGAACGGGATTTCCTGGCGTGTGTTTACGTCAAACAGGTGGGGTTTTGTGATCGGAATGCGATCGCCCGGTTTAAGGTAATCAAGGACGTGGAGCTTCGGCTGTAACTGATCGCGCGGCGAGGATTCGAGGAGATAAACTTTGTGTTCTTGTCCTTTCTTTGTGCGCAGGGCCACGAGTTTTTTGCCGTTGGGCGACCAGAAGATGCGCTCGGAATAGCCGTCGTCGGCGTTACCGTCCCGGCTTAGGGCCGACTCCGTGCCGGTCTCTTTCTCACGAAGGTAGAGGTTGTGGTCTTTAACGACCACGGTCCACTTGCCGTCAGGAGAAGCGATCCGCGGCCGTTCTCCGCGCCGCCGCCTTGGGGGCGTAGTTGCTCCCTGTTTCTC
>JAJPIY010000180.1 GCA_021324515.1 Planctomycetota bacterium | reverse complement strand
TCCTGATAGGCTCGCCGCACTTCGCCGATGACTTGTTGCTCGCGCCCTTGCAGTTCGGTGAGGACTTGCGACACGGTGATTTGTGCGCGGGCAATGTTGCCCTGGTTGCGATTGAAGACCGGCAGCGTCACCAGGGCGCTAAGGCCCCAGGAGTTCGTGTTCTGAGCATGGAGGGGCGAGTTGTCTACCAATTGCCAAGGCGTGTACAGAATAAACACGTCTTGCCACCGGTCGGCCTTGGCCATTTGCACTTCCGCTTGGGCGCGTTGGACGCCGAGTCGGTAGGCGTGCAAGTCCGGTCGCGTTTGCAGGGCCAGGTTGACCAAGCGCTCTTCATCGGGCAGTTCCAGGTCGAGACCGCCGATGGCGCCGCGTAGATCCAGGCGATCGACCTCGGCGGGCGGAAGATTGAGCAGGACGGCCAAGGTCTGTTTGGCCTGGCGCAGAGCGGATTGGGCCTCTTGGACAGCCAAAAAGGCGGAATCGCGCTGCACCAAAACGCGGTCCAGGTCCGCTTGGGTTTTGATCCCGCCGCGCTCGAATTGCTTGCGCGTTTCCTGGGCGATCGCCTCCATCCCTTCCAGACCGACTTGCAGTTGCCGCACCGCCTCGCGCGCGGCCAACACGTCGAGAAAAGCAGTGTACAGATTGTCGATTTGCACGCGCACCGCATCCTGATAGAGGGCCTCGATGACATTGCGGGCGCTCTGAGCGACACGGATGCGGACCAGGCGTTTTTTGTTGACGTCCCAGGGCTGGATAAGGGTCACTCCGTAGCTGACCTCGCCGGGCCGCTGCGGCGAATAAGCCTGGTAGGGCACGTTGCTGACATCGCCGAACAAGAACGGATTGTTGCGCAGGCCGGCCGAGACGATGTCGGCTTGGGCCTTGGGCAATTCCTTGGCACGCATGCGCAGATCGGGATTGTCGCGTAGGAGCCGTTCAATAGCCTGGTCGAGGGTCATGCCGTCGGGCGGTCCTTCGTCGGCGAGGGCGGGGACTTCTAATACACCGTAGAGCGGCGTCGGCATCGGTGCCGGGGCCAGGGGCGGCGGCGGCGTGATGTTGGCCTGCCCGGGCGTCATGGCGCTGGTGGGTTCGCTGGGCGCCGGCTGCGGAGCGCCGGGAAGGACTGGAAATACGCTCTCCATCGAGCCGGGGCCAGGGCCGAGATGCTGATGCGTCCGCGCCGCCTCTTTGCCCCGCAAGCGGTAAGTGAGGAGGATAAGATCATCGGCCAAACTAGCAACGAGTTGGGCGTGTACCGGACGGCCGGCTACGCTTAGCAGCGTTGCCAACACCAACCCGCTGAGCATCGAAACGCGAAGCATCAGACCGCCCCTTCGATTTCGCTTTCCAAGCGGAACATCGATCACGGCGAAGAAGCATCGTTGGTAAAAGATGTATCGGCGGCGCGGGATAGGCGGCTTGAAGCAAATGTGCAAAAGATGCGAAAGTTGCGTCTCAAGGGGCGTTTCTGGGATCATCTGGAGGAAGTGGCCGGGCGCCATGCAATCCGTCAATCAGCGCGCGGTTTCTTGGGACGGATGTATCATAAAGAAAACGTGTCGAGCAAGGGATAGCGACTGAGCAAGCGGATCATCATGTTTGTCGATCGTGTAACGCTATTTGTGAAGGGCGGCGACGGCGGCGCCGGTTGCTGTAGTTTCCGGCGTGAGAAGTACGTGCCCAAGGGCGGGCCGGACGGCGGCGACGGCGGCGACGGGGGCAACGTTATCGTCCGCGCTGTGGCCGGCGCCGATAGCTTGGCCGAGATTGTCCATCGCAAGCACTGGCGGGCGCGGGCTGGAGGGCGCGGCGGACCGGATAATTGCCACGGTCGCCGTGCTCCTGACCTAATCATCGCTGTGCCGCCGGGCACGCTGGTTTACGATCGCGACCGCGGCAATCTGCTGCGCGATCTCAAGGAAGCAGGCGAGCAAGTGACGGTGGCCCACGGCGGACGCGGCGGGCGCGGCAACAAGGCCTTTGCCACGGCCACCAATCGGGCGCCGCGGCAGACGCAGCCCGGCACACCGGGAGAAGAACGCTGGATCGTGTTGGAGCTGAAAGTCATCGCCGACGCCGGGCTGATTGGCCTGCCCAACGCCGGCAAGTCCACGCTGCTGAGCCGCTTGTCCCAGGCGCATCCCGAGATCGCCGATTATCCGTTCACAACCAAATACCCCAATCTGGGCCTGGTGACGATCGGCGGCGAACGAGCGTTTGTCTTGGCCGACCTGCCGGGATTGATCGCGGGCGCGCATCAGGGCGTCGGCTTGGGGCACGAGTTTCTACGCCACGTCGAGCGCACGCGGGTCCTGATACATTTGGTGGAACCTTTGCCGCCCGACGGCAGCGATCCCGTACAGAATTACCGCACCATTCGCCGCGAACTGGAACTGCACGGCCACGCTTTGGCGGACAAGCCGGAGATTGTGGCAGTGAGCAAGGCCGAGCTGACCGGCAGTGCGGAAGTACGGCGACGTTTGGAAGAGGAGTTGGGGCGTCCGGTGCTAGCGCTGTCGGCCGTGACGGGACAGGGCTTGGCAGATCTGGTGCGCGCGGTGGTTGAGCAGTTGCAGGCGGCGCAGGTGGAGGCGGCGTCATGAGAGCAAATATCGTCGTCGATGTGGGCAACAGCCGCATCAAATGGGGGCTGTGCGGTCCCGATGCTGTGCGCGAAACTTGTTCGCTGCCGCCCGATGAGCCGACCGCCTGGAGGCGGCAACTGGAATTGTGGTCGGCTGCTCGTGGCCCTTGGATTGTTGCCGGAGTGCATCCGACACGGCGCGATCAATTCATCGAGTGGCTGCGCCGCGAGGGGCAAAACGTGCGGCTGCTCGAGGACCCGGGTGATTTGCCGTTGCGTGTCTTGGTAGCGCGGCCGGACCATGTCGGGGTGGATCGCCTTCTCGATGCAGTCGCAGCCAACAGCCGGCGGACGTCCGGAATACCGGCTGTGGTGATCGACGCCGGTTCAGCGGTCACGGTGGACCTTATCGATGGCAGCGGGGCATTCGCGGGGGGGGCCATCTTGCCTGGAATGCGCTTGATGGCGAAAGCGCTGCACGATTATACCGCTTTGCTGCCGCTCATCCCTGTGCCGGACAGGGGCCCTACCGTGCCGGGGACCGATACGCCTGCGGCGATGGAATTGGGCGTCTTCTGGTCCGTAGCTGGCGGCATTGCCGCCCTGCTGCGCGAGTATCGGGCCTTTTGCCGATCGCAAATAGAGATATTCCTCACTGGCGGCGATGGCGGACGGTTGCACGCAATCATCCCGGAAGCGCAATTGTGGCCGGAAATGACACTCGAAGGCATTCGTCTGAGTGCGGAGGCGCTATCGTGAACGCATCGGAAATGCCGACTTGGATCGCCTGTTTGACGCCGCCGGGACAATCGGCCCTGGCCACCTTGGGGCTGTATGGCCCGCGCGCTTGGCAGACGCTGCGCAAACTGTTTCGCCGCCGCTCCGGCGGGGAACTGTCCGAGCAGCCAGTCAGTGGGCGTTTCTGGCTGGGACGGATCGGCGGCGACGTGACCGATGAGGTCGTGGTGGCGGTCAAACAAACCGAGCCAGCGCCGTGGCTGGAGGTGCATAGCCACGGGGGCCGCGAAGTAGTGCGCTTCCTGATCGAACTGTTCCGTGAGCAAGGTTTGCAACTGTGCAGCTGGGAAGATTTTCTACGCAGAACGAACGCGGACCCCCTAAGTGCCGAAGCAGCGATCGCCCTTGCTCAAGCGACGACGCCGCGAACCGCGGGCATTCTTCTAGATCAGCAGCAAGGAGCACTCCGCCGAGCGCTCGAAGCGATCCAACAATCCCTGGAGCGCGGCGAGACTGCGGCGGCTGAGGAAGGATTGAAGCAATTGACGCATTATGCGTCGGTAGGCCGACATTTAACGCAGCCGTATCGTGTGGTGGTCGCCGGTGCGCCCAATGTCGGCAAGAGCAGCTTGGTCAACGCCTTGGCCGGCTATCAACGCTGCATCGTAGCGGCGACGCCGGGCACCACCCGTGATGTTGTTACCACACGGCTGGCGCTGGACGGTTGGTTGGTCGAGTTGGCCGATACCGCGGGACAACGAAGCGAAGCGGAGGCGTTGGAAGAACAGGGTATTCGCCGAGCATGGGCGACAGCCGCCGCTGCCGACCTCTGTTTGTGGTTGCTCGATGCCTCCACGCCGCCGCTATGGCCCAGCCAACCGCTCGCGGCTGTCCAGTACGTCGTCAACAAGAGCGATCTGCCGCCGGCTTGGGATGTGGCCTCTGTTCCCGAGGCGATCCGCGTCTCGGCCTTGACCGGCGCCGGACTGGCGGAGCTGTGTGCAGCTGTAATCGCCTGCCTGGTTCCCGATCCACCTCCACCGGGCGCCGCCGTGCCGTTTACGTCGCGCTTGTGCGAGGGGATCGTGGAGGCGCAGCGAGCCTTCACGGCTGGAGACATCGTGGAGACGCAGCGGATTGTCGCCTCGCTGCGCTTGGCTCCTGCCCCTTCCTAATACTGGGGCATGGCTAGACACTTTTTCTTGCTTCCTCCTCCTGCCCCATAAGGGACAAGGGAGAGGCTTTTTCGCCTTCTCTCCCTTGTGGTGGAGGGTTGGAAGGGTAGAGAGTTATGTCAAATTCAACGGAGGGCAGTGGAAACACTCCGTTTCTCGACTCCGCTCGCCGAGACTTGCCGGCGCTGGTATAAAACCTAAGTGCTAGCGGCTTTTTCCTTCGAACTGCCGCACCAAACTCCCCCCTTGTGGTAAGGGAGAGGGAAAAGCCTGCTTGTCCTAAGGACTGGCGGACTTTTCCCTCCCCCCTTGTGGGGGAGGGTTAGGGTGGGGGGGGGTAGAACTCCTTGTCTGCATTGTACTTACCCCCCACCCTAGCCCTCCCCCATAAGGAGGGAGGGAGTTTTGTCCGTTAGCCCTAAGTGCGCCCCGGACGCTTCGATCCGCAGGAATATCGACTATGCCTGATTCCTCTATCCAGATACAGCCTGCCTCTCCCGCTTCCCCTGTCTCTCCTGCACCGAGTCGCTCCGGCAAATCCGCCTTGACGATCGTCTTTCTGGTGGTATTCATCGACCTGCTCGGTTTCGGCATCGTCATCCCGCTGCTGCCGCGCTACGCCGATCGCTATGTCAAAGTCCTTCTGCCCAGTGCGGAAGGAACCGGGAGTGAGTCGCGTGCGGCAGGGGCGGTGTTGGGTTTGCTCATGGCTTCGTTCTCGGCCATGCAGTTTGTTTTCGCGCCGATCTGGGGACGTATCTCGGATCGCATTGGGCGGAGGCCCATCCTACTCGTTGGCTTGACTGGCTCGGTGCTATTCTATCTGTTGTTCGGCTACGCCTCGGATCGCCCCGAAGCGGAGGCGGCGCTGGCCCTGACGCTGTTGTTCGTATCGCGGATCGGCGCTGGCATAGCGGGGGCCACCATCGCTACGGCGCAGGCGGTCATCGCCGACTGCACGACGCCAGAGCGGCGCAAACATGGCATGGCCCTGATCGGCGCTGCCTTCGGCATCGGCTTCACCTTTGGCCCGCTGGTTGGTTTCGCCTCGCTTTATTGGTTTCCGCAACATCATGGCGCCATCGGTTATTCTGCCGCTGCCCTGTCCCTGGTCGCTCTGCTGCTTGGAATCCTCTTGCTGCCGGAGACCCGACACTTCGCCGAGGCGCCGCCGCTCCAGCGCCGCTGGCTGGATTGGCGGGCGACACGCGAAGTGTTGCGGCAGCCAACCCTCGCTCCGGTGATCTTGATCTTCTTTCTCGCTACGCTCGGCTTCGGCGGCTTCGAGCCGACTTTGGCCTTGCTCATCAAAGACGCCCTGCGATTGGAGGAACGCGATAGTTTCCTTCTGTTCGCCTATGTCGGCTTCGTGTTGGTGATGACGCAAGGTTTCCTCTATCGCCGGTTGGCCAATCGCCTCAGCGAAGTGACGTTCATGACTTTGGGCATCAGCTTGATGGCCTTGGGGCTGGTCTTGCTTGGCGGCGTGACATGGCTGCGCGATACGCTCCCTTGGGGAGCGGTGCTCGCAGCGATGTTGGTGAGCATGACGCTGGCGGTCATCGGTTTCGCTTTCTTGACGCCATCGGCGCAAGCGCTGGTGTCGCGGCGCAGCGATCCGGCCAAGCAGGGCGAGATCCTGGGCGTCAACCAGTCCGCCGCTTCGCTGGCCCGCATTCTCGGCCCCATCTTCGGACTGAGCCTGTATAAATTGACCCCCAGTCATCTGTTGCCGTATCTCTTCGGCGCGGCGTTGTTGCTCGCCATGTTGCCGCTCCTGCCGCGGATTCGCCGCGGTGCGGAGATGACGGGGTAAATCCGTATTGCGGATCGGCGATGTCCCATCGTACAATAGCAGCGTTGTTATTCGCGTCCCTTGAGCTATCCCCTTTGTCTTCTTGTCCTCTTCACGGAGGCCGTTTTGATGCGGAGCAGCCTGCCGGTGGTCAATCTGTCGGAAGCGACGTATGAATGCATCTTTGGCCGCGGGTGCGACGGCATCTGTTGCCAGAACGGTCGGCCTCCAGTTTATCCCGACGAAGCCGAGCGCATTGACGCCAACCTGCCAAAGTTCCTGCCTCATCTGCGGCCCGAAGCGCGGGCCGTTTTGGAAAAACACGGCTATTTGAGCGGCCGACGCAAGCTCGGCTTGCCCATGCTCCGTGTCGTCGGCGGTTGGTGCATCTTCTTCCACGAAGGTTGTGTCCTGCACAAAGTTGGCGCCGCTGAGGGGGATAAGTACCGCTACAAACCGTGCGCTTGCGCCCTGTTCCCTTTGGCCCGCAACGACAAGGGAGAATGGTACGTGCGGCAACACGGCTTTGAAAACGAGAAATGGGACCTGTTCTGTCTCGATCCGCAAGCTAGCACCAAACCGGCGGCCGAATCGCTCCAGGAAGAAATGGCCCTCGCCGAGCGCTTCATGCACGAGGAGAAAATGGTTCAGCGCGCGGCGAGTTAAGCGATCACTCTTGCTTGCGCGGCGAGCTGGGCGAGTTGGTTGCGATCACTCTTGCTTGCGCGGCGAGCTGATGGGCCGGCGCTTCTGCACAATTTCGAGCAGCCGCCGGGCGCGGGGATCCTGAGGAGCCAGCTGGAGTCCTTGCCGCAGCTGTTCTTCGGCAGCGTCGAGCCGTCCTTCTTCGATCAGCAATTCCCCCAAGTTGATTTTCGCCTCGGCGAATTGGGGCTTGCAGTCAATGGCCTTGTGGAACGCCTCCAAGGCGCCTGCCCGATCCCCCTGCTGTTTACAGCAAAAACCGAGGTTGTACCAGGCCAGGGCATGGTCCGATTTGAGCTGGACGGTCTTGCGAAAATACGGCATGGCGGCGGCGAAGTCTTTCTGCTCGGACAGCACCACGCCCAGGTAGAAATGGCCTTCGACGGAATGGGGGTCGCGGCGCACGGCTTCGCGCAGGGCCTTCTGGGCGGCGGCGAAATCGCCCAGCCGAAGCCAGGCGCGGCCCAGCAGCAGGCACGCCCAGCTCGATTCCGGATAGTCCTCAGCGGCGCGTTGCAAGAGAGGGACGGCTTGCTCTGCGTGGTCCTCTTGGAGCAGAGCGGCAGCCCGAGTAATGACTTCCAAATGCCCCACGGCCAACGCGCGCACCGCATCGTAAAGGGGGTCCGGCCAGGGGGCGTCGTCGGGCAACTCCTGGCCTTCGCGCAGTACCTTTTCGGCGGCGGCGCGATCTCCGCGGCGCTGATAGACTTCGGCCAAAAAGACGTGAGCGGCCTTGCGCGTATGCGGATC
>JAJPIY010000217.1 GCA_021324515.1 Planctomycetota bacterium | reverse complement strand
CCAGAGTTACGCAACCCCGCGCGAAAAACTTGCTCGGGGTTTGTCTCCTAGCCCGATTCCTGTAATCCATATTGCCGGATCTTGTCGAAAAGCTGGCGACGGCTGATGCCGAGCAGACGGGCTGCGCGCGTGCGGTTCCATTTCTCCTGTTCAAGCGCTTGACGGATGACGCGCTGTTCGGTCTCCGCGAGGATGTCGCGGAGCAGCAGGGATCCGGATGCCATAGCGTTTGTGGAATTGGTGGGCGAGGGCGGGGTTTGTACGTCCTCGATGCCGATGATTCGGCCGCGCGCTAGGATGGCGGCTCGTGCCAGGACATTTTGCAATTCGCGGACGTTGCCAGGCCAATCGCGGGCGCTCAGATGCGCCAAGGCTTGCGGCGATAGGGCAAGGTTCGGCCAATCGTACTTGCGGGCCAACTTGCCGAGGATATGCTCGGCCAATAGCGGGATGTCGTCGCGCCGCTGCCGCAAGGGCGGCAGCTCGATCGTCACCACGTTGAGGCGATAGAACAGATCTTCGCGAAAGCGACCCTCAGCAATACGCGCCGACAAATCGCGGTTGGTGGCGGCCAGAATGCGGACATCGACTTGCAATGTCTCCTCGCCGCCGACGCGCTCGAATTGACCCGTCTGCAAGACACGCAGCAATTTGGCTTGCAACTCGACATCCAGGTCGCCGATCTCATCGAGGAATAATGTACCGCCGTGGGCATGTTCGAATCGGCCAATGCGTCGAGCCACGGCACCAGTAAAAGCACCTTTTTCGTGTCCGAATAGTTCACTTTCCAGAAGCGCCGGACTCAAAGCGGCGCTGTTGACTTTAATGAACGGCTGGTCAGTGCGCGGGGAATTTTTATGGATGGCGTTGGCGACCAACTCTTTGCCGGTGCCACTCTCGCCGACGATCAGGACTGGCTCGTGCGTCGGCGCCACTCGGCCGATGGTTTTGAACACGTGCAGCATGGCGGAAGAACGACCTACCAGTTCTTCGTCGGCGGCGCCGGCGTCGGGACGACCGCCCGCGAGACCCGCATCGCGCGAGGCGTCCTCATGCGACAGAGCTTGCAGTTGCGTCACCAGGGCGCGCTGCTTGAGGGCGCGGCGGATCGAAAACAGCACTTCATCGAAATCGAACGGCTTGGTGAGGTAGTCGTAAGCGCCAAGTTTCATGGCCTCGATAGCGGCGGCGCTGCCACCGTAGGCGGTCAAGACAATGATCGGTGTTTCTTCCAGGCGGTCGGCGTGATCGCGCAACACATCCATACCGTTGCGTCCTGGCATCTTCAAATCGAGCAGACAGAGGGCCACGTCGGGATCTTGCAGCAGACGCGCCGCTTGTTCACCGTCGGCTGCCTCACGCACCTCGTAGCCTTCCGACTCCAGCAGCAAGCGCAGATTGGTGCGAATGGTCGGCTCATCATCAGCGATAAGGACGATCGGTTGATAGGAAAATTTCGCCATGACACTTGCCTCTCCGCTTCGATGGCTCTTTTGGCGGCGGTTTCTCCCTGAACGAGGTTACACGCTCCACATACCACTTGAGGAAGTCCTCGCCGCGAATCGCCGTGGCCACTCGGGCATTCGCCGGACCTTGGACGACGCGCGTCCAGCCTTTGGCGTCTACTTCCAGCCGCATAGTTTCCATCGTGCAGAATTGTTCCCGGAAACACAAGGTAACGGCGACGGGATCGTACAACGTCGGCGTGTCCTCGCCCCATAATTCGTAGAGCATTCGCACCTGCTCGGTCAGCGGCGTCTTGGCCTGAAATAATTGGCGCCGTTGTATCTGCCCCAGTTTCAGCATTGTGGTGGCGTCGAGTGGGGCGACGACAAGCGGAATGCCCGAGGTGACCACGGCTTGCGCCGCCGGAATGTCGCAGCGAACGTTCCATTCGATGTCCGGCGGCGCTTTACCCTTGTAGCCGATACGCACCGAGCCGGCCATCAGGACAATGCGGCGGAGCCATGCTTTACAATCGGGGTGTTCATGCAACAATCGAGCAACGTTCGTCAATGGGCCCAGGGCAAGCAACGTCCATTCACCCTGTCGCGTCTTGAGTTGCTGATAGAGGAATTCAACGGCGGTTTCTTTCACGGGCTGCGGAGTGCGCAAGCGGGGATCGCCGGCAAAGTGGGCATAGCGCCCTTGTTTCTTGATCTCTTCGGTCGGTTGCGGCGGCGCACCTGCGGCGACGGGGATGTCGCTTCGGCCGGCTGCGGCGAGGAACCGGCAAACGATAAGGGCGCGCGTCCGAGGATCAGTGCCGACTGTGGTGACGCCGCACAGATCCAGTTCCGGACTGGCCAAAATAAGCGCCAACGCGAAGGCGTCGTCCACATCGGTGCCGATGTCCGTATCGAGGAGAAGAGGGATCGGTTTTTTCTTCGCTTTTGGCGCTTCCGCCAGCGACAAAGATGGGAAGAACAGGGTTGCTCCACTAGCAGCGGCTTGTTTCAGAAATAGCCGTCTCGGTTTCATGAGGGATGCGTTCTTTTCTTAACGGTGATAGCAGCGACCAAGAACAAGGACTTATCAACATCCGTCTTAGTTATACTGGGCACGGGGAGATTTGACACCTGGGCGAGCGGGGGGTGTGAACCCCCCGGTAGCACAACCGGGGGCGAGCGGGGGGTGTGACCCCCCCGGTTGTGCTACCGGGGGCGAGCGGGGGGAAAAGCGGAAAAAATGTCCAATCTCCATAACATCCCCCGCTCGCTCTCGGGACAACCTCGCTTGCCCAAATCTCGCGGCGGAGGGTGTTGGATTGCTCTTGACCCCAAAGCGATCTCCAGCTACGAGGAGGTGCTTCCAGGGAGGGGTGCGGAACATGAAGCGAATCGCTTGCCTGGCGGCGCTGGTGACGATCGGTTCGACGGCCGGTTGCGTTGAGCGCCGTTTCACCGTGTACTCAGACCCGCCCGGCGCCCTGGTATACGTCAATGGCAACTATCTGGGCATGACGCCCGTGGACGGCTACATTACCTACTACGGCAAGCAACAGTTTACCCTCATCAAAGAAGGCTACGAGACCCTGGACGTGGTGCAATCGTATCCTCCTCCTTGGTACGAGTGGCCGGGCATCGATTTTCTCACCGAGAATATTTGGCCGTTCAAGCTGCGTGACGTGCGCAAATTCTCCTACACCATGCGGCCCTTGCAATCGATCCCGCCCGATGATGTGCGTTCGCGGGCCGAAGCGCTGCGGGCACGTGGACAGAACATCGGCGTGCCCCTGCCGCCGCGACCGTTGGCTCCAGCCGCAACTCTCCCGCCCCCCTCGGCGCCAGCGGAAGGGACGCTGCCGTCGCCGCGCCCGTTGCCGCCGCCGCCTGCTGGCGTCATTTCACCCGGAAGCTCCGGAACAACGCCGTGAACTCTTGGTCCCAGAAATCGCGCCGCTCCCACAGACAATCCCCGATCAACACGATCACGCCATCCGGTCGATTCACGACCGCGAGCGCGAGGTAGCGCTCCAGTTCTTCGGTGTTCTTCACATGCAGCTTGCTCAGGCGCCCGGTTTCCGTGCCAATCTTGGCGTCGCGGTCGCTTTCGCCATTTTTGTCCTTGACTGGCTCCCAGACCGTTCGCTCATACAACTTCGTTTCGCGCTGCTTCACATAGGCGAGGGCAGCGGCCGCCGCCGATTTAAGGTCCGACTGCGGAGGCAGCACCAACACCTGCACAATGGCATCCTTGGCGGCCAGTGGTCTGCGTTCGGGGTCCGGTTCGTGCCCCTTCAGCAACAGATCGAGCTGGGGATCTCCCTCTTCTGAGGTTTCATGCGTCCATAGTCCCTTGAGATAGGCCAAGCGGTATTTCGCCTTTTTCCCCGCGACGTTCACCGTTTCGCGCGGTTTCTCTTTCCAACCCAGCCGGCCGTCGAGCAAGCGGAAATGGTCCCGCAGCTCGGCCCATTCAGCGCGAATCGCTTCGCCGTCTTTTTCCAGCTCGCCCAAAGGCGCCCAGGTGAAAAACCAATAGCCGTAGCCGCGAAATGCCAACATGTAGCATTCGCCGTTGACAGTCACTTGCTCCGCATCGTCGCCCTGGAATTGCAGCGCCTGGGCCGCATGTCCCGCCAGCTGCTTTGGCTCGTCTTTGGGTAGTAGTTCCCATTCCAGACCTTTGAAGTAGGCGCGGAGTTTGGTGACCGCTTCGTCGAGCAGCTCCGCATCGCTGGGCAGGCGGTCCTTGTAATCCTTGAAGAGCAAGGCCATGCTATTGTTGTGTTCAGCGGATCTTATGGCGATGTGGACCTGGAAGCGCCTTTGAAGGTCTTTGTCGCGCGTCCACGGTTTGCCAGGCCAGTGGAAACGGGCGTTGAAGGCGCTTATTGCGGGAGCGTCATCATCTGAGGGTATTTCGTGTTTAAGGAGATAAACGATCCACAGAACGCCCCAGACAGTCAAGACAAGGCTGAGAAGAGCGACGACGGAGACGACCCATCTGCCGATCCCTCTGCCGCGCTTACGGACCGCTCGACGCGAGGGCAACATTTCCCTTTCGGCAGTCGAATCGAAATCGAAACTCAGCGGGGCTGGCCCGGCCACAGGTTGGGCGATGGGCACAGCTGTCTGGGGCGGCGGAGGCGGCGTTTGGGGGGGCGGCGTTTTTTTCGCGGCGGTAGGAGGACTTGCTGGGGCAGCAGGCGCGGAGGCGAATTGAAATTCCATGCCACACTTGGGGCACACCAGGCTCGATTTACCCTGGACCGCTTTGGGAGAAAATGTATGGGTGCAGGCCGGGTTGGGACAAGAGAAAGTTGGATACATGGCCGCTACTTCAACGAAGGTACGTTTGGTCCTTCATCCAGTGTAGCAGTTGTCGCCCAAGGAGACGGCAGAGGTCAAAGGCCCGTCTCCGACCTCTGACCTCCGATCACGGACTTTTACTCTTGGGCGTCCGATACCGCTGGTAGGCCCGGCAGCTCCGTCGCTTCCGCGATCTTGCGATAGCCCAGCGAATGCAGCACTTCCAGGACTTCACTCCAGGTCGGGAAAGGACGGCGATTGGAGCGTTTGTACTGGTCCATCGCCTTCATGAAAATGATTTCTTCGTCGCTGTAATCCTTCTCGCAAGTGGTGGGATCAACCTGGCGGCGGCGTTCGCCTTTCTCACGCCGATCCTTACCGCTGCGCCGTTCGAGGGCGACGGGAATGGAATGTTTACGGCGGTCGTCCTGCTGACGCCGCTCGCCGCTGCGCCGATCCGTGACCACGAAATCCGAGGACAGACTGCTCTGGCTGCTCATAAGTAGAACTTACTCCCCCTGCGGAACGTGGAAAAGATAGGGCGTCTCTTCCAAATCTAGATCATGGAGCGGCCAGAACAAATTTTCCGAGAACAGAATCAGATAAATTTCCAATCGCGCTCTGTACGGACCTCATTTCCGTTACGATCGGACCGGAATTTTCGCCGGAGAAAGTAGATTTGGTCAAGTTTTCTGCGATCGTTCGCGGAGGTAAGCCGCCAGCGCTTCGCGCCAGGGCCGCGGCGAAGCGATGCCCAAGGACCGCAAGCCGGCGTGATCGAGAACGCTGTAGGCCGGACGGCGGGCAGGAGTAGGATAATCGCAGCTGGGGATCGGCGTCAGGTCGGCGTGGATGCCGCACAGCTCGAAGATAGTGCGGGCCAGTTCGTACCAGGTGCAGCTGCCGGAATTGGTGACGTGGTACAGACCCGGCCGGCCAGCGTTCAAGAGAGCAAGGGTCGTTTCGGCGACATCGACGGTATAGCTAGGCGTGCAGGTCTGATCGTTCACGACACGGAGCGGCTTGCCTTGGCCGGCCAGCCGCAGCATCGTTTCCACGAAATTGCCGCCTTTGCCGCCGCTGCCCCAGACGCCGTACAAGCCGCAGGTGCGGATGACGAGATGGCGGGGACAGAGCGCGCGCACCAGATATTCGCCGGCCAGTTTGCTCAGACCGTAGACGCTGATCGGGCCGGGCGCATCGCTTTCCGTCCACGGCTGCCGCCGTGATTGGTCCAGTCCAAAAACGTAATCGGTGCTGAAATGTACCAATTGGCAATCCCGCTCGCGGCACAGACGCGCTAGCTCGCGGACGCCCCAAGTGTTGACGGCGAAGGCTTCCTGCGGCTCGCTCTCGGCGCGATCGACGAAGTTATAGGCAGCGCAGTTGACAACGACATCAGGCCGCACTTCCTCAAAGAGTGCGTGAAGCGATTCCGGCCGAGACAGATCGACCGCCGGCGCTCCGGTGCGGCCCAACGGGACGACCTCGCCGGGCAGGCGAGGACACAGATCGCGGCCCAGCTGTCCGGCCGCTCCTAGCACTGCATAGCGCATTGCAGATCAATCCGGAACCTTGCGGACCATGTCTTCGATCCGTTGCATTTTGCTGCTAACGAACAGCACGTTGGGCATCTCGAAATGGTGGGCCTGGGCGCCCGTTGTTTTCACAATGAGGTCGCCGGAACCCAGACCGAGGATCCAATGGCGGAACAGATCGCTGCGTTGTTTTTCCAAGGTCAAGCCAATCGTCGAGTACGTCTGTTCGCCGCCGCCGATTTCGGTGCAGACCTTGAATTGGCCGGGCGTAAAAACCATGTAAATCTGCTTGTCGAAAACCAGCACCGTGAACAGCCAGATAATGCAGAGAATCGTGGAGATGAACATGTAGCCACCGGCGTTGATGCGGATGTCGAGATAACTGAGGTGGAGAAGAATAACGTCCCACCATCCCGCCAACGCAAAAATGATGGATAAGGCCACAATCAGGAAGATGACCATGAACGACCACAGCCCGCGCAGAGGTACATTGGTGATGACGATGACCAGCAGCAAGATGGTGGCGAAGAGGACGCCGAAGTTTTTGCCCTTGGCAATGTGCAAATGAGGGTCCGCAATCGGCTCTTTTTGGCTGGCCGGAAGGATGTATACCTCCCGCTTCTCGACGGTTTCGTTTTGATCGGGAATTTGGACGGTGGCCTGATGGGCAGCTTTGGTCCCTTCGGGGACGACGGCCATGCGCTGTCCGGACATCAGCGAGAGGACGCCCAGCAGGAAACCCACGGCCCAGACCGGCCACCAGTAAAACAAGGTAGAGTGGCTAATGACCGTGATTTGCCGATTGTCGGCCGCGAGTTTGGACGGCGGCGTTTGGGATTGCTCAACAGACATGGATGGTCCTCGCCTAATCGGGTGCGTGAGGTACAAGACGACGCGGCTTTCTTCTGAGTGATTCGCATCTAGTCGCTCGATCTTGCGGAAAAAGTAATGGCTGCTGGGTTGCCTGTCAAGGCTCTGGTTCCGAATCGGCGCCCGGACGGATGCGCACGGGAATACGGAAGGTGCGATGACAAGCATTGCACTTATCGGTCAAAGCAGACAGGGCAGTTCGGCTGCGGGCGAGATCGCGGTTGCCTAGCCGCCGGGCCAACTCGCCGGCGGACTGGCGCATGTCCATGGCGCGGCGCATCCAGGTATCGCGTCCTTCGTTGCGGGGGGGCCGTAACAGCAGCAAGTTACCTGTCTCAGCGATCAACAGTGCTTGGCCGCGGGCGAATATCCAGGTATCGACATCCATTGGACCTTTGCCTTGCAGATGTTTTTCCAGGGCGCGGTAATTGGGCTGGGCCAACCCTTCCATAAGTAGTTTGGTCTCCGCCAGCGCCTCGAACTTGGGGGTGAATGGGGCCTCAAGCACTGGCGCAGGCAGCCGTTCCGGGGCGCGGCGGAGCTGCGCAGACAGACTTGTCGCCGCAAGGCCGCCCGCCAGAACCACAAGGCCGTACAGCCAGCGCACGGGTTTCATCGGTTTGTTCCTTCTGATTTGTTGGTCGGCGCTTCTTCGACACGGACCTGTACGGCCTCGCCCTCAACCCGCACGGTATAGGCGCCGACCTTGAGGCGTGGGTTGTCGGCCCAAACGCCGTCGCACAAGCGAAAACGCCAGGCGTGCCAGGGACAAGTGACGACGCCTTCCTCGACGTAGCCGCCGCTGAGCGAGGCACCCATGTGTGGGCACGTGTCGTCGATGGCGTAGTACCGTCCCTGGACATGAAAAACGGCAATCAGTCGTCCGCCTACCGTAACGGTCTTGCCCTCGCCGTCGGCCAATTCACCAACTCGGCACACGGTTCGCCAGGCGCCGCCTTTCACTTCTCCGCCTTGCAGCTTGTCGGCCATCTGTTCCTCGCTCTCGCTCTTGGCGCGATCATGCCTTTCTTCCCGGAGGCGCCGCAGCCCTTCGGTTGATTCTACTGGATTATCCGAATTCGTGCAGGACGGTGGTGGCGTTGGCCGACCGCGGAAAGTAGCTTGAAAACCTACCCTTGAAAGCACCCCACCCCCCCCACAAAGGGGAGGGAGAAAGAAGCCCTACTCGGGGTGCTGACGCAAGCCCGCGCGCCTTCATTACGCAACCCCGTTCGCCCTCATTTAGCAGCGAGGCCTCTCCTTTTCCGTTAGCGATGCTTCACAGAGGCGCTGCGGAAGAAAAACACTTCGTAAACGTGTCGCTAACCGTTCTTCTTGACAAAGCGGCCAATGAAACCAATGCTTGAACAGTTCGGTATTTTTAAAATTTCCCTCAGCCGTTGTCACAACCGGGGTAAGTTTCCGTAAAGATCTATAGAGAGGAAGGATGCTTCGGCTTACGTTTGAAGTCAGAGGAGATTAGCGCGACGTGTCCGAAACGAAACGAGCCTGGTACTTACAGGGCGAGAAAGGCAGCGAGAGCGACGCCCTGGGTTGTCTGTTGCGACAATGGGCCAGCCGCCCGGAGAACGACGGTTGGAGCATCGACTGTCTGCGCTGGACACCGGACATAGGGACATTGGTGCAAGCCCATCAACCCCACGTGCTTCTGGTATCGGACTTATCTTGCCTTGCGGGTTCATGGCTGACCGAGGCGCTGACTCAGGGTGTCGGTTTGGTCGTGGCCACGTCCTTGGAACGCGCACCGGCCCTATTGCCGCTGGCGGAACAGTATGCCGTCCAGATGACGCCTGTACCTGCCAGCATCGAGGAGTTGGGCCTGGCCATTCTCGGTGCCTTGGCCGCAGCCCACCGCCAACGTAGCTGGCAGACGCGCATCGATCAGCTGCAACAACGTTTGAACGATCGTATCATTATCGAGCGCGCCAAGGGTATTCTCAGCGAACGCTTGGGCATCTCGGAGCGGGAAGCCTATCAGCGCTTGCGTTTGCAGTCGCGACGCCAGCGCCGTCCTATCCGTGATATCGCCCAGTGTTTGCTGGATACTCAACCGCTCTTTTCCCCAGAGAAGAATGAGGCGGAAAGATCACTCAGTTCCCTTTATCAACCTCTGGTGGATCGTCCTAGTGAGAAAATGTGACGCATGGCCCTGGCAAGCTGGGGGACATATGCCCGACCACGGAAGCTCAAAAAGATTTGCTTGACAGTTGCCGGAAGGCAACGTAAAGTTAACATTCTCATATGCAGGCAGCCCCGACTGCTGCTCCGCGGGGGGCGTCAAGGAAGCACCTACCCTAACGTTATGGAACGTCTCACCGGATGGACGTTCCATCAGGCGAAGCCCCGTCTGTCTTCGCTTGTCTCTCTCCT
>JAJPIY010000001.1 GCA_021324515.1 Planctomycetota bacterium | reverse complement strand
GCCCATTCGGCGTCTTCTCCGTTGGCCATCAGCGAGGCCGACGTCAAATGGCCCTGAGCCATTAAGTCAAAAATACGTTCGCTCACCTTGCGGCTGATGCCCAAGTCATCGGCATGGCTAATGATTCGCATGGCCACTCACTTTCTCATTTCGGCCGCCGATTTATTTTCATTTCCCGATTGTTGGAAAGAACCATTTTGCTCATCCGGCGTCCCTAAAGAGGCAACAGAGCATTGCCTGTATTTATCAAGGGCCTTGGGGTAGGGCGTCTTATCATAGAAATCGACGCCCATTTCCGAGCAGATGCGAAGAATGTCGTCAATCTGTTTCTCCGATAATTTCCGCCTCCACTTTTCAATTGAGGCGCCGAGAGACCCTACTTGACCTTTTTTCTGATACGTAGAGCTGGGGCGCTTAATGGCGTCTTCCGAAGGGACCGGGCAGTCTAAATAGCTACACAACTTTTCCCATTCTTTCATGTCCTCAACCAAGCCTTCGTAAGTGGTCAAAAACCACGGGTGCGGCTTGGGTTGCCGGAGCGGAACGATGGTCCGGATACACCATTCGAGGGCCAATAGTTCCTCGGTTGTTTTGACTGAGTGAATGACTTTGGCAAAAGCAGGATCAAATTGTTCATAAATAGGAAGTTGATAAATACGGATGCGCTCAAACCAGTGAGGATCTGGTGTCATTTCCCCCACGTCTCTCTGATGAAGCTGTGAGGCGACTACCGCGCACGGGTGCCGAATAATCAAAGCACCCTTGAGATCAAACTCCTTAAGTATCCAGTACAGCAGTAAGTTCCCACGAATGAACTTGACCACCAATCGTTTCACAAACTTCAAGTTGTGCAGTGCGTTTCTGAGTGAAAAGTACTCGGAGAACTGTATCTGCCCCGCTATGGTCCTCTGGATGTGCTGATAGAGCAAGTAATTCGGCATGACATAAAGTTCTGCGCCAACGCCAGGAGTTCCATAGGCGCCGAAAGGACATAATGGTTCCCATGAATGCAACATTACCGGCGCCTTGGCCAACGTGACGGCCACATGGGAAGGGGCCAAGGCCTCAAATAAGTGCAAATAACCAGGGGTTTGGGCCAATGTCTCGGCCAACCATGTGGTCCCTCCACGTGGGGTCCCCGACACGATAATTGTTTTTCGCGGGTCATAGTTACGTGGGAAGAGCCATTTTTCCCAGCAAAAATCAATCCAATCTTTGATTAGGCCTTTAAAGATATTCATAGATATCTCCTCATTTGTGAGTTACTTAGACCATTTGCAGGTTTAATTATTTTTCATAATCTCATGCTCAAGTCAAAATGAAAGGCTTGCAAAAGGGTCTTCCGTTCATATGGGCTGAGAGCTTTCGCCCAAACAAAAGCACCATATCCGATACAGCCGATCACTGCCATTGCTATGCGCACCAATAGATTTTCTCCAAAGCAGAATGGGACCAGCGCCGCACCAATAAGTATCAATAACGCTGTTCCACAGGTCTGCCAACCAGCCATCGAGTCCCATACAGAAAAGTCTGCTACTTTGCGCGCTGCGGCAAATAGGAGAACAGCATGAAATAGCCAACGCAGACTCCAGGCAAGAGCAGCGCCTGCGGTGCCAAATAGAAACGTCAAGAAGGATGTATAAATAATGTGTGGAATTATTTCGATCAAATTGCATCTTAATACTGTCCCCGTTCGCCCTAAAGCAGTCAGAAGGTTCAGCGGCATGTATATCATGCTATTAAAAACTACTCCAGGGACCAAGATATAAAGGAGTGTTGTACTGTGTGCTGCATATTCCGATCCAACCCAGGCGCGCAAGAATGGTTCGCCAACGACACACAGCACGAACGCTGCCGGAAGAGTGCAAAACAAGTTGGCCCGCAAGGATTGGATGCATAGGCGTTCGAGCAAGACCTTCTCCTTTGCGGCATAAAGAGCGCTCAGAGCAGGGAGAAGCGGTTGACTCATAGAGGTGGCAACCAAAGCTGCCAAACTAATTAGATTAGACGCTATGGAATAATAGGCAAGATCTTGGACCGAGCCAAAGTGAGCCAAGAAGAGTCTCTCGCTGCTTATAAGCACCCAACCTAATAAAGCACTTAAAGTTGCGGCGCCGCCGAAGCGAAGAAGCGGCCCTACCAAAGTTAAATCGACTCGCGGATGGAAAAGGGTCGGCTGTAGGGCCCGGGAAGCGAACGCATGCGCAAGGGCCGCCAGCAGACTGCATGAAGTTACCATCCAGACCATGCCGCATAAGCCGCCTCCTAATAACAAAACGGCCACGACTGCACCATGTTGCACGATGAGAAGCCCTGTGTTGAGGGAGGCGTTCAAATCATAGCGCAAGCGCACTAACTGTGGAGTGTTGAAGACATTGGCGACGATTTGGGCCACAATTCCAAAGGCAGTCAATTGAACGACCACTACAGCGATTGACTGCAAGTGTTTGGGTACGCCGAATACGTCCTCAACCAGGGGCCTAGCCGTCAACATCACCACTACCATTCCAGCGACCGCCGGGAGCAGCGTAATCAACAAAGAGGTCCAAACAACTGCTGTTTCTCCGTCCGCGTCTTTACGAACGTAAGGCTCGGCGGCGAACCGAGTCGAAGCATCTCCCATCCCCAAACTCGTATATGTCAAGTATGCAATCAGGGTGTTGGCAAGCGCCCAAATGCCGTATTGCTCTGTGCCAAGGAGCCTGGTTTGAAAGGGCGTACTGATAAAAGCGGCCAGCAGAGCAGCCACGCGCCCCACGACGCTCCAGACGGTCCCGTGGGCGACCTTTTTGGAGACGACAGCAGTGTCGTGCTGATGATGGGGAGAGATTAGCGCAGGCAAGGTATCAACCTCAGCGGTCGCCTTCGGCGTAATTTGCTGCTCCTCAAGCCTGCTTTGACTCATAGAATTCCTGCCTACATTCCCCAGATTGTACAGTTGTCTTGAGCTGAACTAGCGACGAATCCCAAACACGTTTACCACTGGCACTCGCATGAATCATGCCCTCTATACGCGACGGGCGACGACTATGACCTGTCCCGCAAACAGGTTCGGAAACAGCCATCCACCGAGGTGATCCAATGGTTGTAACAAGCGGCGTGATAGAATCCTGCGCAAAGGCCACAAAGGGACCGACGGATCCCCCGGCACTTTCTTGATTGGTTGCAAATTGCATCCCGCAAATAAAACATCAATGGTCTCGTAACTCCAAAAATGATAATGAGTGCGGTCAAAAGGGCCGGACTCTTCACGTCGCCAATTGCCGAGTAGTAAACGAAAGCGACTTCGATAATTCGCCATGTTCGGAACGGCTATCAATGCCAGGCCTTCTCGTTTTAGATGCGGAGTCAGTCGATTGAGGACATTTTCCGGTCTAATCATATGTTCCAGAACATGCGAAAAAAGCAAGAGATCGAAAAAATCGTATGGCAAATCAAGATCGGACAACTCCACATTCTGAACAAGAACGGCTTCCATGTACTTGCTGGCAATAGACGCCTCTTGCTCTGAAATCGTCACTCCCCAGACGCGACACCCTCGTTCTTTCAGTAAGCGTGCATTATCACCAGCTCCACAACCAATATCAAGGACCGTTTCCACATGGGAAGGGATCAGTGCAAGTAAGGAAGAATTACCGGCATTTTGGTATACTTTATTCTCATAGAGGTCGATGAGATTGCTTTCTGTATGCATTGCATGTCTCCGCTATATCTTCTATTAGCTGCGTCTCCATTGGTCCCTTAAAACCCTGCATAAAAGAATCGGTTCATAGGATTCCCAGCCGTTTTCCCCAGATCAGGCCCTTACGATACCATCGAACCGGAAAATACTCCCACGGGCACTCTGCTTTGACGCTGTCGAGCAGCATATCGGACTTCTTGCGTACGAGCGCATACGTGAGCCACTTGCTTGTTTCCAGGCTGACGCGCAGCCGGAACATGAGCCACTTCCACCAGCGCCGCCATCGTGCATTAGCGTAATATTGGGCCAGGTTGGCAGCATGGATCGAATAGATCAATTTCTTACGCGGCCAGAAAGAGGACGGTTTATAATCTTCAGGATAATCTTCCGGCCGTTCCTCGTTACTTTGAAGTGTATAAAGAGGGGCATCGATGTAGCCTACGTCCCAACGAGCCGCCAGGCGCATCCATAAATCGATGTCCGCAAGATAGCTGAATTCCTCGCGCATGCCGCCTACTGCCTCCCAGCAGGACCGGCGGATCATTGCACTTCCCCAGACGAGGCAATCCCACCGGCTCAGCAGCCACTTTTCAAGAAATTGGCGGCCATCCATCTTTTCTGGGAAAATGAGTCCGTGTCGTTGTTTAAGGTTTAGTATTCGATGACCAGACGATGACTTGCCATAAGAATCATTAAAGACAAAGGCGACTGTACTGTGCCGTTCCATTACGTCCAGCCATTTTTCTAACAGATCTTCACGATAAATATCGCCGTGGTGTAATAAGGCGATATAATCCCCTGAGGCATGGCTCACAGCGTAATTAGTATTCCCGCAAAACTTCATGTTTCTTGGCGTTTGAATGGCCCGGATGCGCGGGTGCTTTTTCGCCAGATCGAGTACCGCTTCCCAAGTGCCGTCTTTCGAACAGTCGTCGCTAATAATAAATTCAAAATCGGGAAGGGTTTGCGCCAATATCGAATGGACCGTGTCTGCGAGCGACGCAACGTCGTTGTAAACGAGTAGACATACAGAGACACGCGCTCTGGATGATGATTCATTAACCTTAACGGGGACCATAGGAGCTTATCATGTTCTCCTTTGAAGGACATCCCTACTTTAATTCTATACTCACCTTCCTAGTCGCCGATGTACGTAAAATTGTTGGACCTTTCGTCTTTTAGCCAAGCCGCCAGCGCGAAACCCTTGCGGTCCTTGTCAGTCATCAATGGCCCTCTTTGGAGCAGTTTGTCGAATTCGTCTTTTAATCCTTGGTCGCACAACGACCAATCGAGGTCGCTTGCCAACGGTGAGATCCCAGCTTCGCATCCTGGGCTGTATTCGCCAGAGCAGAAATACTCGATTATAGTCTCTTCCAGGAAGAAATTACCGTGTGCAAACCCCGGCGGCACCCAGATCCATTCACCGTGTTCCTCATTGCGCCGCGCAGGCATGTCGTGGGCGATGATCTTGCCGAACGTCGGCGACCCTTTTCGGATGTCGAGTACGAGATCCACCATATGTCCTTCGATCGTTCGTACAAGCTTTCCCATATAGGGGTTCCATTGAAAGTGCAGTCCCCGGATCACCCCAGCTCGCGAGTAACTTTCATTCGCTTGAACGAAGGACACATCGCGCAGGAATTGCGTGTGCGGGCTGTTCTGGAAATCGCTCTTGCGGAATGGTTCGGTAAAATAGCCGCGTGCATCGCAAAAACGGCCAAAACGGATAACGTGAATGTCCGGAATCGCCAACTTTTCGCTGCCCAATATCTTCACGATTACACCTCTCCAAAACCTAACTCGACTATGACTGCGACCGAGGAACGTATCGTTGGAGCCAGGACTTGTGCCTGCTTGCCCCGCATTCGATTCCAGTTTCAACAGATGATTCCCTTGGCCTTCAAGTAGTCATGCAGAGCTTCGGGCCAGGGGCGCATCGGCCTCAGCCCCACTTCCGGCAGATGAGCACTGGCCAAGGCCGAGTAGGACGGTCGGACGGCCTTCCGCTGGGATTGCTCCGTCTGCATCGGCGTCATCTGCACTTTCACGCCGGCTAACTCAAAGACCTTCTGGGCGAACTCGAACCAAGAACACTCTTGCGAATTGGTCAGGTGAAACAGCCCGGTAGCGCCTGCTTGGAGCAACTCCTTTACTTTAGCAGCTAGGTCTAACGTGTAGGTAGGCGACAGCACCTGATCGGTGACGACTTTGACGGCCCCTTCCGCCTTCGCCTTGCTCAGCATCAATTCGGGGAACGTCCAACCTTTGCGGCTGGTCGCCGTGCCGTACAGTCCTGTGGTGCGAACCACGAGACAGCGTGGGTTGGCTTGTTGCACCAGCTGCTCGCCAGCCAACTTAGAGGTTCCGTAGACGTTGAGCGGTTGGGGTAGGTCACTCTCTCGATACGGCTTGCCCCGCGACCGGCCCTGACCACCGAAAACATAGTCGGTGGAGAAGAACACGACGCCAGACGCCACAGCCGCCGCCGCCCGCGCAACATTGCGCGCCCCCAAGGCATTGACGGCAAAAGCCAGCCCCGCATTGACTTCGCAGTCGTCCACGCGATGGAAAGCCGCCGTATTCAGCACCCAGTCGGGCTTCAACGCTTGCAGCGCGTGTGCAACGGCAACCCCGTCCGTCACGTCAAGATCTTGATGCGATAAACCAGTGGCGTCTGGCCCCAAGACCTTGAGGAGATCTTGGGCCAGCTGACCCGTCGAGCCGATGATGACTGTTTTCATACCATCACTTTCTCAGGAACGTGGGCGCCGTTCGCGCCTAGGCGATCATTACCCCAGAGCTTGTGCTCTTTTTCCATGACCTTATCTTTTAGCCAACGGATATTGAAATAACGAGCGTCGTTCTCCGGCTCCGTGCCAAATTCACCGCGTTCTAAAGCATCCCAGATGGGCAAGACCGCTTCACGCACACCGCGGCCCGGACGGAAACCCAGCGCGTTGGTGATCTTGTCTCCCAACACATAATAGCTCCGCGCGCTGTTATCGACAGAGCGATCGCGGCGCACCTGAATCGGGACACCGCGGTACTGTTCCAGCAACTCTGCCACCCAGTGCGCCAGTTCCAGAATGCGATAATTCTTATGGACAATGTTGAAGATTTGGGCGCGGATTTTTTCTTCTGGGGCCCAAAGCAGGTGGAGATAAGCGTCCACAGCATCGCGGATGTGTAAGAGGGGGCGCCAGACTTCGCCGTGCCCGTGGACTTGCAGTACCCGCTTCCGCCAGGCATTCAGCGTAAAGACATTCACCACCAGATCGAAACGCATGCGCGGCGCCAGCCCCATCAGTGTTCCCTTGCGCAGTAAGACCGGACAGAATTCGGGACAGCGCTCGGCGAGACGCAACAGATCGATTTCTGCCAGTCGCTTCGTCTTGCTATAATTGGCCGTAGGCGCGTTGGGCAAATCTTCCGTCATGGGCGTCACGTTTACATCGTCTTCATGAGAAGCCGTGTAGTAGACCGAGCAACTGGAGGCGAACAAGAAGCGGATTGACCGCCGTTCCTGTGCCGCCTTTTCTGCCACCAACCTGGCCAGCCGCCGGGTAGCCTGCACGTTGCACTCGCTGTTCAACTCCGGGGCAAAGTCCGCGGTCGGATCATTCGACAAGCCCGCCAGATGTACTACGGCGTCTACCTCATCTAGCCACTGCGGCACGCAGTCGCGGACGTCGGCTTCGATCCGTTCCAAACGCTGGTGCGGTTCGAAGGGACAACCGAACCAGAACGTATCCACAACACGAACGGACTCCCCCAAAGACAGCAACTCGGGGACGAGCAAGCTTCCCAAATAGCCAGCCCCTCCAGTCACCAGGATCATAGTCGGTCCTTTCCCAATTAGAGACACCTAAAGTCATTTTTCAATTATTCTCAGACCTCAAACGCTCGACTGATTATGTCATCCTTCTCTCTCGCAGGCAGCATGTGGCAAATCCGCGGGCCAAGCTGATTCGGGGCGACGGGGGGGAATGCGGAAGGCCGGATCGTTGAGCAGGTCGCGGGTCGGGGCCAAATGGGCGAGGTAGACCTTGGCCTCGTCGGCCCAGTCGATGCCTCGCGAAGGCGTCGGCGGCGGACACAGCGCGCGGATCTCGGCCTGGGCGCGGTTGCGATACCAGGTGGCTTGGGCCCGTTCATTCAGCGCGCGCGGGGCGTGGGCCAAAAGGGTCAGGATCATTTGTTTGACCCGTTCATTATTGCGTGCCGCCCGCACCACGCCCCTTAGAGGTGCTCCCAACAACCGCAAAGGCCGGAAACGTCGCGGGGCCTGCTGGGGTACAAAGGTAACGCGCAAGGGGACGCCGCACTGCTGGGCCTCGTAAGCGTATACCTCGGACCAGGTCCATTCCGGCCAATTCAACAGATCGTAGGTGCCTGGTCTCTCTTTCCCAGCGGCAATCTTGAGGACGGCATCAGCAATGGTGCAAGTGTAAACGGTATGGGACGGACCTTCCGGCGATGTCAGCACGACTTCCCCCCGGCGGATGCTCTGGCGTATCTCACGGACGATGTTCTGCAATGGGCCGCATACGTGTCCCAGACGAAGAATGTAGGTTTCTTTGCCCTGGCGCTTGCTGGCCGTCCGCAGCAGGCGCTCGGAGCGGAGCTTGGTTTTGCCGTAGGCCCCGCGCCAGCGCAGCCAATCTCCCGGTTGATAGGCGCCATAGACACTCATCGTGCTGAAATAGATGATGCGAGCGTTTGCCTTTGAGTAACGCAGGCAATTGGTAATGAGGCTCCGTTCGCCAGCACGGATTTGCCAAGGGGATCCAGACGCCAGAGCGGAATGGACCACGACGTCGCAATCACCGAGCAGGGCGGCCGCCTGGGCCGGGTCAGCCGGCAGTCCGTGGCGACAGCGGAGGCCATGATAACGGAGGAAGGCGGAGCCGGCCCGGTTGCGACACACGGGGACCACTTCGACGTCCCGATGATTGGCCAGGATCAAGCACAGTTCGGCGCCCACTTGCCCGTTGGCGCCCAGGACGGCAATCTTGGTCATACAGTATCTGCTCCTCGGCCATAAACGGCATCGATAAGGGCCGCCGTGTTCTGGGCCGTGGACGCGGCCACGAGGCTCGCTTCACCTTTGTCCACCCCGCGGAGGAAGTGGTCCCACTCAAGAAAGAATGCCTGATACGTCGTGGTGGCGCCGCGACCCGGCTGGAATTCTTCCACCGGCTCGCTTTCGGGACCATGCGGCCGAATTGTCACAGTCGCATCGGGGGTCAGGCCGGCAGACAGGGTCACGTTAGGAAACTCCAGCTCGATGGTATTTTCTTGGTCGTCCAGCCAGCTGACGCAGTATTCGACCTCACACATCGCTTCCGGATGGCCGCCGACGCCATGTAGATGGATGCCGGCCTCGACGCGGCGGTCCAGCGTGTCGTCCCAGTCAATGTGGCGGTTGTGAACCTGGAAGCTGTCGGCCAAAGTCAGATAGAGAACCAGGTCAATGGTGTGACAGCCCAGACTTAAGAGGACGCCGCCGCCAGCGGCGCGGACGTCGTCATAGTGAGTAGCATCTACACCGGTTCGCGTCCCTCGCGTCCCTTCGCGGATGCGGAGGCGTTGTAAAGGCCCGAACCACTGCTCCCGAACTGCACGCCGCAACAAGCGGCTGTTAGCGTAGAGCCGCCGCATGTAACCGCATGCCAGGCGGTGCGGGGCGAACAGGGAGACGATCTGCGCGTGTTCTTCCCGGCTGACGGCCAAGGGTTTCTCGGCAAAAACAGCGATGCCGCGCCGTGCCAGCGCCTCATAGTAGGGCATACGGTGGCGGACAGGTATGGCCAACAAGACGACGTCACAGTCCGGCAAGTCGTCCGGCGACGCCGGCAACGTGAGATGGGGTACACCAAAAGCCCGCGCCAACGCCGCCGCGCTTGGGTTGTTGATGTCAGCCAGCCACGCCACCTGGACATTGTCCATGCTAAGCAGGACGGGCAGGTGACACATACGCGCTACTGCTCCCGCTCCAACGATGCCAATACGCCACTGCCCCATCCGATTTTTCCCCTGAGCGGAGTAATTATCGCCACCAACCTGCAAACCAACGCACGCTTTTCGCCTGGGGTTTTGGCACGCGGAGCGGCAGCCCTTGTAAGATCGCCATGCCGTAGGTGCTGCCGATCCGATCGGCCATGCTCGTGCCGACCCAGCGAAGGACCTGTTGATAGGCAGCGTTCATGACAGGCGGTCGGCGTGTGGCCGAATGGCCGTCGGACCCCAGGCAATGGACGATGCCGCGTTTGATCCAGCTTTTCAGCGCCTGGGCGTCGAGCTTACTGCGCGGCTGGGCGATGCTGTGGGCATTGACCTGGACTAGACAGCCGGCTTCGATCAGCCGTTCGATCTGTCCGGCTTCGTGTAGCAGTTCTTCTTGGCGCTCCGGATGAGCCAGGATCGGCCGTATGCCCCGAGCAACCAGGCTGCGCACCATAGCTTCCAGGTCGAGGAAGCAGCCGTGCGGCATCTCGATGAGTAGATAGCGGCGCTGGTCGGCCACGCTTAAAAGGCGCCCTTCGTCCCAAGCCGATTCGATTTCGGGATGGACCATGACCTCGGCACAGGGAAACACCGTCAGCGGAATGCCGGCGTCATGGAGCGAGCGGACCAGTTGGTCCCAGGCCAGACGGATGCGTTCCGGGGTGACGTTGGGATAGTCCTCATTTTGGTGGGCCGTCGCTGCGGCCATTCGGGTGCCTTGGTCGTAGGCGAGGCGGCACATGGCCAACGCTTCCTCTTGCGTAGCTGGACCATCATCCAGACCAGCCAACAGATGACAATGCATGTCGATCAAGGGAATCATCGCCCCGCCTCAAGAATCAAAACATCCGGAGAGCGGCCATAATCGGCGTCCTGTCGTCCTCAGAGGCGCTTGGTGGCTCCTTCAACGCGCTCCGCACGGCTGCGCAGATCCTCGCCGTTTCGGTCGGCGTCGGACTCATGGTACTCGTAATAGCGATAATATCCGTAATATCCGTAATCTTCCTGGTTCCGAGACTGGTCGAGGGCGTTCAGGACGACGCCAAAGACATTGATGCCCAGGTTATCGAGGATCTCCTTGGCGCGCTTGGCTTC
>JAJPIY010000367.1 GCA_021324515.1 Planctomycetota bacterium | reverse complement strand
GTTGCCCCGGGAGCTGCCCGGGGCGTTGCCCCGGGAGCTGCCCGGGGCGTTGCCCCGGGAGCTGCCCGGGGCGTTGCCCCGGGAGCTGCCCGGGGCGTTGCCCCGGGCTCCTTTATCTCGCCCCTTCGGGGCTGACATTAGTATGACGGCCACGGCTCATGAGTTCATAAAGGAACTTTCTGGTGATCGAACAGGCCCTCTACGGCAGTCAGGGACCAAACGGCTATCAATTCCTGGCTCGCTCGCCAGGCTTTCGCGAGGACTGGCTGGCCGAGGCCGAACGGCTGTGTACGGGCTTTGGCGAACGTCCGGCGGGGGTGGCCTGTCCAAAGGGTGTGTTTGCCCGACCATTCCTCGGCGGCCGCGTGGCCGTGGTGCAAGTCGCCGACCAGGGGACCGATAGCGCCGGCCGACCGGGAGCTCTGGGATTCCATGTGCTGATCCTGCCGCGACGGCTGTACGAAGATCTGGGCAGTGATCCCTTCTTCCTGGCTGACCACTTTCCGCCGCCCTGGTCGGCACGCGGTGAGCTGCCTGTGCTGGAGTGGACGGAGGGACCGCCCGCGCCACGTACCCTGGAAGCGACGCGCAAGGTGCTCGATGTGCCCAACAGTGCCACGCTGCTGGGCAGTGTGCAGGCTCTGCTGGACGGCGGCCGCGTCGTGTTCGAGCGGACGACTCCGGACGAGCACCTGCTCCGCAGCCTGTGGGCGCTACTGCCCACCAGTAGTCGGGCGGACCTGTGGCCAGCCAGCTTTGCTTTCAGCAATCAGCATGGCTTCCATGCTGTTGTTGTGCCGCGGACCAACGGAACGGACTTTGATCACTATCTGACCGAAGAACGTGCCGGCGATTATCCTGAAGGACGCTACGAGCTGGCCCTGCAAACCGCGGTTGAAGCAGGAGACGACGGAGAGATGCAAGCGCACTTCGCCCGTCGGAGCCGGCGACAAACGATGCGCCTGGGGCTGGTGCTGCTGGCGTTGTTCATCCTCGTACCGCTCGGCGTGCCGTTGCTAGTACCCGGGGCGTCACCCAGCACCAGGACTCCGGGCAAAGCCGCCCTGGTCGCCAAGCTCGACCTCCCCCGCGTCGAGGAATGTCCTGAGCCGGATCAAGCGGAGCGCGAGCGCCTGGCCGGGCGCCTCGCGGAGTTGGGACGCCGCCTGCAAATTGACCTGCCGCCGGGTACCGATACGCAGCAACTGGCCGTGGCCTTGCAGACGCTGGATGCTCATCTCGGCACGCCGGACGCGGCTCGCGACCCGGGTCCGCTGCGGAATTACGGTCCCCTGCAGCGCCAGCTCCGCGCCCTGTTGTGGAAGCAGGGCGTCGTCGAGTATAACGAGCGCGGTCTGGGCCTGTGCGAACTGTTCGACAGGCTGACAGCGAAAATCGCTCAGGGAATATCCAGGGAAGGAATCCCATGACCCGCTCCCGTGAAGAGTACGTTCTCGTTGTCCCCACGGCCCGCTTGCAGCAACTGGGCGTATTTCAAGGGTTCTGCCCCCGGGTCGAGACGTACCTGCCTGCCCTGCTTGATCCCACTCATCTTCGTTTCCTGCCACGCTCGGCCGCGGAAAACGATCCGTCCTTCAAGCAACTGATTCCCTACGTGGTGCTGCGCTGCGGTACGCAGGTGTTCCACTACACGCGCGGTCAGGCTGGTGGCGAGGCCCGGCTAAGGGCACTGCGGTCCATCGGCGTCGGCGGCCATATAAGCGATGCCGATGGCGAGCTGACCGGCGATCCCTATCGCGCGGGCATGCAGCGTGAGATCGGCGAAGAAGTCGATCTTGCGTGTGCCTACACCGAGCGCATGGTGGGCCTGATCAATGACGACGCCACGCCCGTAGGACGCGTCCATCTGGGGGTTGTCCATGTCTTCGAGTTGGCCGAACCGCAGGCACGGCGGCGCGAGGAGGCGCTGACGGCGTGCGGATTCGCCCCTATCGCGGAACTGCGTCAGCACCAGGAGGAATTCGAAACCTGGTCGCAATTTTTGCTAGGCTCCGACGGTCTGCTAGGATAGAAGCAACGGCTGCGCCCAGTCATTTCGACTCGTCGCCCGCTCGTTCACCCTGAAGAGACCCCTATGCGCTCTCTGCGGAAGATCGTTAGTGTTGCCCTCCTGACTACCGGGTTGCCTTGTGGAGGGGCGACCGCTGCCGAGGAATTTTTCGCCGGTCCGTTTCCCAGCTGGAAGAACGTCAAGACCGACTATGGCGCGGTCGGCGATGGCAAGGCGGATGATACCGCCGCCATCCAGAAGGCGCTCGATGATCTACGTTTGCACAAGGATTTCTGCGTCCTCTACTTCCCCGCGGGCACCTACCGCATCACGGACACGGTCAAGACGGTGCGGAAAGCGCATGAGGATTGCCTGGGCATCGCGGTCCTGGGCGAGAGCCCGACGACAACGATTCTGCGCTGGGATGGCAAGAAGGACGGCATCCTGTTTCAGTACGATGCGTGGTATTCGCGCATTGGCCGACTGACGCTGGACGGCAACAGCAAAGCGGCGACCTGCCTGGCCTACGGCCCGGCATTCTCCACCTGCAACGAGACGGCCGATATCGTGTTCAAGAACGCAGCCAATGGCCTGCTCCTGGGGGTCGCGGGCGCGGGCCAGGCCGAGAACGCGGTCCTGCGCTGCCGCTTCTCCCATTGCGGCGTGGGCGTGCGCACCACGGATTTCAACTCCCTGGACATCTGGGTCTGGCATTGCCGCTTCGAGGATTGCGGACATGGCCTGTTCAACAACGCGGGCAATTTCCACGTTTATTACAACCTTTTTTTACGATCCAAAAAATCTGATATTGCCTCGAACAATCTCATGGTCTTTTCCTTCGTCGGCAATTCCTCGTATGGCTCGCAGTGCTTTCTCGATTTCACCAGCGGCCACACCTGGGGCTCGCCAACTTCCATCACCGGCAATCGCATTTTCGATACCCAGGGCCCTTCGCTACGGCTGGGTAACAGCGGTCCTTACCTGGTGATGGAGAATGTGATTCGGGCGCGCCCCGGCCACGTTGGGCCGCTCGTGGAGATGACCTGGGGCGATCAGGTGTTTGTCGAGAACACCTACACAGTATCCAATGCGGTGAAAGAAAACGGCCGCTACTTGCGAATCGACGAGAAAGTCGTTGCTGCCAGGGGGCTGGATAGTCGTATGCCAGTGTTGCCCGAGGCGCCGCCGCGGCGCGAGCACAAGGTCTTCGAAGTTCCCGCCGGCAGCAATGCCGCGGCCATTCAGAAGGCCCTCGACGCCGCGGTGGAATATCGCGGCCAACGGCCCGTTATTCATCTGCCTCAGGGATGGTACCGGATTGATCACACACTCATCGTTCCGGCGGATCTCGATGTTTCGATCGTGGGCGACGGCGGCGCGGAGACGGCCACGGTGCTGGAATGGACTGGGCCGAAGGAGGGCGTGTTAATCAAGCTGCAAGGGCCGAGCCGGGCCAGCCTGGCCCACTTTTTTTTAACGGCCCCCGGCGCGGTTCGCTGCCTGGTCGTGGAAGACTGTGACCAGGCTGGCGGTCGTATTCTGGCCGACCAGCTTGTCGCCACCGGGCAAGCCTCCATCAGAAAGTGCCAGACCGCACTGCGTATCGACGGCGTCGAGCGCACCAATCTGTTGTTCCGCTGTCTCCAGGGAGGCGGCAACAAAGCAGAGACGTTTATTGAAGTAATCGGCGACCCGGAACGGCGTGCCGAGGCCCATGGCCCAGGCCGGCCCACCATTTTGACCGGCGCCAGCGGCACGTCCGACGTGCAGTATGCCCTCACGAAAGGCGGCCGATTACTGGTGCGCGGCTTCTATCAGGAATACGAGAACGAGACACCGACCGCGCAGGCCGCTCGCCTTTCGGGCACCGGATCGCTGGCCATCGATTCCACACGGTTCACGTACAAGATGTCTGACAAGGAGCCGGTGATCGCACTGGACGGTTTTCGCGGCGATTTCACGCTGACGACCAGTCTGCTGTTAGCTCTTGAATCCTCGCCGCCTGGCCGTGTGGAGATCCGGGGCCCGGGTGACAACTGCAAAGCCCTGTGCCTGGCCACGCAGTTCTGGGTCAACGAGGCGGGAGTGAAGACGGAGAAGGTCTGGCGCAACGAGACGTCGCCCCCGGCCAACGCGGCGCTGGCGCTATGCAATATCAATGGCCAGAAAGAGCAGGTAAAGGATGGCTTTGATCGCTTAAAGGATAGCGGCAAGGCCTCCAAAGAGTTTATTCGCCAGATGCTGCAGCCGCTGCACGAGACCCCGACCTGGCCAATGGAGCCGGTGAAGGAGGGGGTAACGGATGTTCGGCTCCATCGCGTGATGGTGGCGGCGGGCAAGGGTGGGACGGCCGTGGAACTGCGCGGCGGCAAATGAGGCGCTCAAGGCCGATGCACCGGCTCGGTAGCCGGCCGCACATCGAACACTTTTTCCCCCTTTCGGCTGACCAGGGTACCGTTCTCCTTGTGGTAGTCAAGCAGCCGCTGGAGCTTGACCTGTGCGGTTGCCTCGTCCACGGCCTCTTTCCCAGGAGCATGCCCCCACTCGATACGGGCCGACTCACCAATCAGCACCAACTGGCCCTCAACAACCTCGTAACGTCGGAGATGTAGGCGGTCGTTGTGTGGCTGGAGAAAGGCAGCCGTGGCCGCGGCTGCTTCAACGCCGGGGTTGTCCCAGCGCTTGCCCACCACCGCGGGCTCCTTCACCGAGGTCACAAGCACCGGTAGCTCCGCTGAGCGGCCCGTCACCGGCAGCAGGATGCCGTTGCGATCGACGGCTCGATTCGGTCCCGCCACATGCAGAACCGGCTCGCGGTAGGTCAGCAGCACGCGCACCTGATGCGGCAATTTAACTTCCACACATTCCACCTTCTCCACCCAGGGATGCAGGGCAAAAGCTGCGGCCAGGCGCGTGGGCAGGTCTTCGTCCAGCAAGTTGATGTGGTCCGGCCACCCTGCCAGGAAACCGACTTCGGCGAGGAATTCGTCGTGAGACAGCCGATCCGGAGGAGTGCAGTCAATCGCCGTGAAGGGAAGCAGATAATGCCCCTGATCCCTCAGCGCTTCCGCCGCCTGGCGACCGAGAGCGATGATGCCAAAGACAACCAGGACTGCGGCCACCACCGGTGCCAGGGCCAGCAGGAGTCCTTTCCGCGTGGCTGGTTCCATCCAGTCGGTCCCTCCACTTCACCAAACGGTGATCTCGCGCTCGAGTTCAACGTTGAATCGTTCCTGCACCCGCGTGCGCACCAGGTCGATCAGGCGCAGCACATCGCGGCTCGTGGCACCTGGGCGGACGAGGACATAATTGGCATCGCGGTCGCTGATCTCGGCGCCGCCGACCTTGGTCTTCACCAGGCCTGCCTGTTCGATCAGAGTCGCCGCATTAAGCCCGCGGGGGTTCTTGAAGAGCCGGCCGGCCAGTTGAAAACTGAGCGGCTGCGCTGCCTTGCGCAGGATCCAGGCCTTGCGCATGCGTTTGACGATGGCATCGGGCGATTCCGGTTCCAGGGCGAACTCCACGGCCAGCAGCACGGGATCATCCAGGTTGCTGGCCCGGTCGCCGAAACGCAGCTCATCGCGGTCGCGGACAACGACGTTGCCTTTGCTGTCCAGTACCTCGACGTGGCGGACAAATTGGCCAATATCGCCGCCGCGATCGCCGGCATTGCAGCGCAACGCGCCGCCGACCGTGCCAGGGATACCGACCAGTGTTTCCAGGCCTGCCAGGCCATGCCGAGCCGCATGTGAGATCAGCGCCGACACGGAGGCCCCCGTCGCCGCGCGCACCAGCTTGCCCTCGACGCTGATTTGCGTGAATGCCGGTTCGCTCAACCGCAGCACGACGCCCGGCACCCCCTCATCACGCACCAGCAGATTGCAGCCGCTGCCTAGCACGCGCAAGGGAAGATGCTCCTGAAAGCATTGGCGCACCACCGCGGATAGCTCTTCGCGAGTGCGTGGCTGCACCAGCAGCTCGGCTGGGCCGCCCAGGCGCAGGTGGGTGTACGGCGCGAGGGGCTCATTGCGCTTGACAATATCGGCAAATTCCGCGAGGGCGGGCATGGCGTCCTCCAGCACTGCGATAGGGCGTCGCCCCATCATAGGGTTGCCGAAGGGGAGGCGTCAACGCGGGAGTGTTTCCCGGCTGAGGCGGATGTCCGCCACATGGGAACGATTTCTTCATCAATTCTTTATCCTAATTATCCTTAGTCTTCATCAAATCCAAATACTCAGCTGCTAGCTTTCCTGCTCCTTTTGTTGATTCCGATGGTCCCTATTGGCACCCAACATCAGGAGGTTTGCTGTGCGTAGTTTTGTTTGGAGGCCTTGTCGGCGAGCGTTCACTCTCATCGAATTGCTCGTCGTCATCGCTATTATTGCCATCCTCATCGGTCTGTTGCTGCCGGCCGTGCAGAAGATCCGCGAGGCGGCGGCGCGCATGAGTTGCATGAACAATCTCAAGCAAATCGGCCTGGGCATGCTGAATTACGAAAATACCCGGGGCGGCTTGCCGCCCAGTCGAACCACGGCCAATACCGCCATTCCCTCCGCTCCGTTCTATCCGTTCAAGCATTCGTGGACGGCTGCCTTGCTACCGTACATCGAGCAGACCAATAGCTTCAACCTGTACCACTACAACGTTGATTGGAACCATCCCTCCAATGCCGAGGCAATCCAGACGCCGCTCAAGGTTTTCAACTGTCCGAGCACGCCCAATCAACCCCGCATGGACACCACACCATCGGACCCCAACAACAGCACCATCGCGCGGGCGGCAGGTGATTACTCGGCCGTCAGCGCCATCAAGAATTTCGTCGGCAACGCCTGCTTCGGACTGCCAGTCACGCTGGATAAGGACGACTCACGTCTCGTTGGCGGCATGATGCGCGATCGGATCACCCGGATCACCGAAATCGCCGATGGCACGAGCAACACTATCCTCGTGGCTGAGGATGCTGGCCGGCCCGATCAGTACACGAATGGAGTTCGCCTGGGAACCAGCAAGGAAGGCGGCTGGGCCGACCCCGCCGGTAATTTCAGCATCGATGGGGCCAAGGCAGACGGCACCATCAACTCTGTACCTGCCGATGTCCCGGGCTCCTGCCCGTTGAATTGCAACAACAACAGCGAAATGTACGGGTTTCACTCAGGCGGAGCCAACGCTGTGTTCGCGGACGGCTCGGTCCATTTCCTGTCCAAAAACATGAATGTGTGTACTCTCGCCAAGCTAGTGACGCGGGCGGGGGGTGAAGTCGTGGGTGGCAATGATTATTAACCTGAGGCTGTTTGTTTGCATGCTTCCAACCGTGCGCTACTTGAGCAAGCCCCCCAGGAGGTTCGCCATGCCGAATCGAATTGTCCCCCGTAGTCCTCGAGCGTTCACGCTGATTGAACTGCTCGTCGTCATCGCCATCATCGCCATTCTGATCGGCTTGCTGCTGCCCGCCGTCCAGAAAATCCGTGAGGCGGCGGCCCGGATGCAGTGCAGCAATAATCTCCACCAGATTGGGCTGGCCGTCTTAAACTACGAAAGCGCTCACGGCCATCTGCCCCGCGCCGGCGAGCTTTCCCTGGTGGGCAATAGTGTCAACGGTGGCGTTTCGGGTACGGTCTACAAGGCCCAGGATTATCACAGCTTTTTTACCCTGCTGCTGCCGTACATCGAGCAGGACAACGTCTACAAGACACTCAACCTACAGCTGCGGCACAACGAGGGCATCAACCTGACCAACGCGCAGGCCGGCACGGGCTTCGGGGCCGTGATCAAGACCTACCTGTGTCCGAGCAACGGGCTACGCTCCTCCCCGACGGACGAGGGTGGCAACCCGAACTCCTACGAGCCTGGCAACGATGCAGGCCGTTCCCGCTTCGGCTGCACGGACTACGGTGTCCTTCCGTATGTCGAAGACAAAATCTATACAACGGCCGTGAACGGCTTCGACGCACCAACCGGGATCTTCGGCAAGGGCGCTGTAATTTACCCCGCCATGCTGACCGCTACCCCCTACCCGGACAGCCTGTATCAGAACTACACGACAAGCGACCCAACGGTGTCGTCCAAGAAGACGCTTCAGTTGAAGCCATCCTCCGTGATCGGGGCCACGATTGACATCCACTGGGGCGGCGCAAAGATCGGCGACGTTACGGATGGGACAAGTAACTGTGTCATGCTGTACGAGGACGTGGGCCGCAACCCGAACATGTATTTCAACGGCACGCTGGCACCCGTCCCGGTAGGAGCCTTTCGACAGGGCACAGGGGCCAACTCCTACCTGGATCCTGTGGACAGTCGGGGCCGGCGGCACTGGCGCTGGGGCGAACCGGACAGCGCGTCCGGAGCGTCCGGCCCGATCAACAATGTCAGGACGCCATTCGGCGGGCCCGACTGGTGTCCCTGGAACTACCATGACTGTGGGCCAAACAACGAGGCGTTCAGCTTCCATTCGGGCGGGTGCAACATGGTGTTCGGCGACGGGCACGTGCAATTCGTGAGTGATTCAACGTCGGTTCTGGTCCTTTGGTCGATGTATACCCGCAACGGCGGCGAGGTCGTGACCCTTCCCTAAGCATTCCTCCCGAAGTAGATCGGCTGAGGGAAGCATGTCCACTATTCCTCGTCGGCCCGCAGCGCCAGCCAGCGCTTACAGAAGCGCTGGCTGGCGCTGCGGGTTGAGGGAGGAAAACTCCCGTGCCAGTGTATGCTATTGCAAACATGGAGAGATCCATGCGTGGCTGGATGGTGGGTCTTGCTGTTTCCTTGGCGTGGGTAGCCGGCTGTTCCCATGTCAAAAAGCCCGTTCCCATCTCGGGCGTAGTAAGGACAGCATCCGGCAAGCCGGTCACAGGCGTCCGCCTGATCCTTGTGCCAGCGGACGGATCGCCGCTGGGCAGCCTGGGCTTTCCGCTCGACGGGGAAGGCCGTTTCGAGGGCGCAGCACTTCCGGGAACATACACCTTTTATCTGACAACCGTCGCTGTGGAGAGAGACGATGACGACGGGCGCCCGGTTAACTCCACAGAGGCCAAGAAATTGAAGGCATCAGCTCAACAGTTGAGAATGATCCCGGCCCCGTATCGCAAGGCCGAAGGAGCAGGCCCGGACCGCAAAGTGGAGGTGGCAGCCGGTGCGACGCTCACCTTGATCGTCTCCCCATGAACCCCTCCACGCGTTAGCGGCGCGCCTACAATAAGGGCAATGACCACGCCATCTCCTGCCGCCGACGTTCGCCTGCCAGCCCTGGCTGTCCTTGTCAGCGGCGGTCTTGACAGCGCCATTCTCCTGGGCGAATCCCTGCACAACTACGCCGCTGTCTATCCGCTTTACGTCAGTTCCGGCCTCTACTGGGAACCAGTTGAGCTGGAGTACTTGCACCGCTTTCTCCATGCGGTGCGCAGCTCGGCGCTGCAAACACTGCACATCCTGGAAATGCCCGTTGCCGACCTGTATGGCCAGCACTGGAGCCTGACCGGCGTCGGCGTGCCCCATGCTGAGACGCCCGACGAGGCCGTATTTCTACCTGGTCGCAATGTCCTCTTGCTAGCCAAGGCGATCCTGTGGTGTCATCTGCACGGCGTCGGTGCCGTGGCCCTGGCCCCGCTGGACAGCAATCCGTTCCCCGATGCGACCCCCGCGTTCTTCGAGGCCTATCAAACCGTGGTCAACCAGGCCATTGGCGGCAACGTGCGCGTCCTGCGGCCGTATCAGGGCTTCAGCAAGGCGGATGTTCTGCGCCGTGGGCAGGGGCTGCCGTTGGAGCATACCTTCTCGTGCATGCGCCCGATGCGCGGGCTGCATTGCGCCCACTGCAACAAATGTGCGGAGCGCCGCCGGGGTTTTACTGCTGCGGGCCTGCCAGATCCCACGACCTACGCTTTGGAGGGACCATGTTCAGCGTGACCCGCGAGCTGACCTTCTGCTACGGCCACCGGCTGCTGCAGTACGAGGGCAAATGCCGCCATTTGCATGGCCACAACGGCCGGGTGGTCATTACACTGGCCGCTCCTTCCCTGGACGCGCTGGGCATGGTCATGGATTTTTCGCGTCTCAAGCGCATCGTCGGCGGCTGGATCGATGAGCACCTCGATCACAAGATGTTGTTGCACCGTGAGGATCCGGTGCTGCCCTTTCTCCGGCAGCAGGGCGAACCGGTTTACGTGCTCGATGTCAATCCCACGGCCGAGAATATTGCCCGCTTGATCTTTGAGCAGACGGCAGCACAGGGGTTCCCGGTAGTAGAGGTGCAGCTTTGGGAGACGGATACCTGCTACGCGGCGTATCGTGCAGGCGCCAGGTGAATTGTGGGGAGATCCACCGAAACCCTCTTTTTTTAGCCGCGAGCCCCCGGCGAGCGCGGGGTCAACGCGCTCGCCGGGGGCTCGCGGCTAAACGAATACAGTCACTCCTCATTGTCCTCATCAACCGACGGCATGAGCCGGGCTGCCATCCACGCCAGGCAATGGGCCCAGTTGGTGTGCGAACCCGGCGTCAGGCTACCCAGCAGTCGCGACCCCGCGGCCCCCGTGGCGGGCGGTACATTGCCCGGCACGCCATCCAGCGTCAGCGCGGCCAGGACGCCAAACGAAAGCGCCTTGCGTACATCGGCCGGAATCCCCGCTTCATCGCTGCGTTGGACGACCGTGCCGGCCAGTTGTTGTCCCAGCAGCTGCCAGAGCAATCCATTACGGGCGCCGCCGCCACTGAGCAGCACGCGGTCAATGCGTTGTTGTCGGGGAAGGAATCGCTCCAGTGCCTGCGTGATGCAGCGTGCCACGAAATGCGTAGCGGTACAGAGCAGATCGTGCGGCCCGGCCTGGTGCTCATGAGCCTGGCTCAGGATCTGGGCGGCGAAGTGGTCGCCGAACTCCTGGCTGGGCACACAGCGCGGCGGCCGGCGCTGCAAGGCCGGGTGCCGCAGCCAGTCGCGCAGCAGCGGCTCAAGGCATTTGCCCTGGACGGCATATTTGCCCCCCGCATCGAAGCTGGCCCGGCCACTCGTCAGTTGACGCATCAGAGCGTCGAGCAGCACACTGCACGGCCCGGTCTCGAAACCCAGAATGTCCATCAGTCGCGCGCCTGCGGGCAAGTACACCGCACGGGCCAGGCCGCCCAGGTGAAGCACGACGCGATTTTCTTCAGCATGACGAAAGAGCAGATAATCTGTCAGCGCTGCCAGCGGCACGCCCAGGCCTCCGACGGCCAGGTCACGTGCCCGGAAATCGTGAACCGTGGTCACGCCGCAACGCTCGGCGACCACGGCCGCCATACCCAGTGCCAACGTGGATGGGAAGCGTCCTTCGGTTTCGTGCCAGACCGTATGCCCCGGGCAGCCGATGCACTGGACCTTGTGCAGACTCAGGCTGGCCTGATCCGCGATCGACCGCGCTGCAGCGGCGAAGGTCTCGCCCAACAGCCGGTGTAAGAGACCGACCTGCCGGGTCTCACAGGCCTGCGCGACACTCACCTGCTGGATCAGGGCCTGCAGCTCGGGACCATAAGGCTGCTGCAATGCCCGGGCCAAACGCACCTGCATTTCCAAACCCCAGCCGGTGACTTCTAGCAAGGCTGCATCCACGCCGTCCGCGCTGGAACCTGAGGCCAGGCCGATGATCCAGCGTGTCGTCATCTATTTACTTTCGAAAGAGATTTCACCACAGAGCCACAGACAAGGTGACAAAGAGAGGGGGAGAAATGAAACAGCTCATTCACAATTAACAAGACGACCGTTATCCTCTCCTTGTCTCCTTGTCGTCACTGTGCCTGTGTGGTGAAATGGGTCTTGGTTATGCGGCCAGTTGCAACGGCTGCGCCTGACGCAGACAGGCCTGGATGAAACATTCAAACAATTGAGCATCCAGGGCCGTCGCGGTGTCCGACTCGGGATGCCATTGCACGCCGATGCAGAACCAGTTGGGATCGGTGGACTCGATTGCTTCGATCACACCATCGGGTGCCGTGGCACAGACGCGTAGACCGCTGCCGACCTGACGTACGGCCTGGTGATGGGAGCTGTTGACGCGCAGCTCGCCGCCGCCATAGATCTCGTCGAGACGTGTGTTCGGCTCAATAAGCACCAGATGGCGATGCGGCGTACCGGTGGGGTCGCGGTGCGGCATGGCCCGCGGTAACTCCTCGGGCAGATGCAAGAACAGGGTGCCGCCGAGCGCGACGTTAATCTGCTGCATGCCCAGGCCGATGCCGAGTACCGGCATTTGTCGATCCAGGATGAGCTTGAGCAGCAACCGATCGCTGTCGTCGCGGCGCTCGGGCATCGGCTGCACCGCGTGATGGCCAGGAAAGCCATAGCGGTGGGGATCGAGGTCCAGACCGCCGCTGAGAATGATGCCGTCAAGTCGATCGAGAAACGGTTCGAGATCAGTTTCCTTGCCCAGCGGCGGCAGGACAATGGGCATGCCGCCGGCAGCGACGACGGCATCGAGATAGCCGGCCTGAAGGCGAATGGACGCTGCGGTCTGTTTACCGGCCGGCACGAAATCGGCGTTGATGCCGATAAAAGGCCGGGTTTGTTGAGCCATCTTCTTCTCCCTCCTTGGTTTGGCGTCCACACCACGGACGCCGTGCGAGGAGCCGGGGTTCCGTGCCCGGCGGGCGGCGGGACTGCCCACGCACGCGCGGGAGTATAATCCGATGGCAAGGCCAGGAACAAGACCGAGTGAAAGGGCCACTGAAAGAAGCCGTAGCACACTCTATCTGTGTTGGCGAGTTGCCGAGCTTGTCCCCGCGGGGTCAACGCGCCGGCTCACGGAGCCACTTGCCGTCTTCGTGGCTGGGTTTTAGTTTGCAGGGCTTCTCGTCTGCCCCTGCGTCAGACGATGGTAACGATCCACCGCGGGGGCATCGAGGTGCTGTTCGCTGCCATCAGGCCAGGTCACAATAAGGCGGTCGATTTTGTCCGTTTTGCCCAATCCAAAGACATGACGACGATCGCTCGAGGAAGCGTAGCTGCCGCCGCCGTAAGCGAAACGCGTCTGCTTGCGGCCGCCTGCTTCCAGCACGAGTTTCGCGCCAACGACATCGGCATAGTCCTTGCCCACCAACTGCACACCGAGCCAGTGGTTGCCGGCCGTCGGCGCGACGTTGCGGAGCACGGCGACCGGCTCGTTCATGTGGCTGATCACCAGGTCGATGCGGCCATCGTTATCGAGATCGCCCAGGGCCACGCCGCGGGCCAGGTGCTCGGTGCGGAAATAGTCGCCGCCTTCGTTGGTCCACTTGACAAACTTGCCATTGCCCAGGTTGCGGAACAGCACCGGCCGCTGCTGTCGCTTGCTCCCCTGGCCGGTCGGATAGCGAATGGCGTGACCATTGGCGATGACCAGGTCTTCCCAGCCTTTATGCTCGATGTCCAGAAAGCCGGTGCCCCAGCCGACGTACATTTGGCCAATGACGCCCAGCCCCGCCGCGGCAGTACGGTAAGTGAAGAAGATTGAATCCTTGCCTTCTGGTGTCTTCTTGCATTCATTGTGGTAGAGCGCGTGCATCTCATTTTCGTAGTTCGTCACCCACAGCGACGGCCGGCCACAGCCATCGTAATCGGCACAGGCCAGGCCCATGCTGCCATTGGGTGAGGCGCGATCATCCGTGGCCACGCCGGCGTACAGGGCCACTTCCTCGAACCGCAGGTTCCCCTTGGTACTGCGGTTGATATACAGGAATTTGTTGACTGTATCGTTGGCCACGTAAATGTCCGGCTTGCGGTCGCCGTTGACATCCACGAGTAGGACGCCCAGGCCTTTGCTGGCGTCCTTGGCACCGGGCCGCAGTCCCTGGCCTTCCTTGCCGTCCCCCTTGGCGTTCAATACTGGCACCGACTCGCTGACATCCTTGAAGGTGCCGTTGCCCTGGTTGAGAAACATCTTGTGTCGGAGGCCCGAAAAATTCTTCGGCGGGCAGACATCATCTGTGACACCGTCGTACTGGCAATTGGGATCGTTGTCCCACGACCAGTCGCCGTACTGGCAGATGTAGAGATCGGGGTAGCCATCGCCATCGAGGTCGCCCCAGGCGGCGCTGCTGGTCCAGATGATGCCCGTCAGGCCAGCCTTCTCGGTCACGTCCACAAATTTGCGGCCCTTGGCGGGATCATTGGAGTCCACTGGCTCATTATGAAACAGGGCAACGCGGCCCCAGCCCGTGACGAGCAGATCGGGCCAGCCATCGCGGTCGTAATCGCCGATGGCGCAGCCATGTGTGTAGAACCACTTCCCATTCAGACCCACCATGTCGGTCACATCCTCGAACTTCCAGTTGCCCAGGTTGCGATACAGCTTGCACGGATGGCCGAGGATCTCGGGCGGGTCGGATTTGCGGACCTTCTTGCCGTCTTTGAGGACGGGTTTGCCTTTCTTGTCGAATTCGGTGAACTCCTCCGCCTTCTTGCTGTAATAGCCACCGCCGGGGATGAAGATGTCGAGCAAGCCATCGCCGTCGTAGTCGATCAGGGCGACACCGCCGCCGAGCGACTCGAGGATGGCCAGGTGACCGGCCTCCTCGCCGTTGCGATAGGTCCAGTTGACGCCACAGTCCGGCGTCAGCTGCTGGAACAGTGGCGGGCCGGCCGGTGCTTCCTCCTCCTTAGCCGTCGTCACCGCAGCGCCCGGCCCGGTGCTGGGCGTGGAATTGCAGGCAACGACGAGCAAACAAGCTGCGCCGAGGCCAAGCAAGCACATGAGTTTGGCTGTTCGCGAAGACATGAGAACGCACCTCGACGAGATCATGATGTGTATTACGCCGCGACGCGTGACGGAGTTCAAGCGCCAATTTCGTTTTGCCCCACGTCTGGGGCGAGCACGACAGCGCTCGCCCCAGACGTGCGATGAAACGAGTTCGATCGTCCTATCTTCTATGGCGCTTCCCAGCATTCCGCTGAACCGATTTGAACTTTTCTCTTTCCTCGCGCAACCTACCTCTTGGAGCGGAACTCACGGCACTCGAACAGGCATCGCATGACGGACCAGACAGATCAACTGTACGAACGGGTACTTGTGCTCCGGTGCCAGGCGGGAGACGAGGCCGCGTTCACCGAGTTGGTCGAGCGCTACCATGCGCGCTTGCGCTACTACGCCCGTAAGATGCTCGGCGAAGGGCATAGCGCCGAGGACCTGCTTCAGGACGTTTGGTTGGATGTGTTTCGCGGAGTGACGCGGCTGGCCGACCCTGGGGCGTTCCCGGCATGGGTCTACCGAATCGCGCGGGCACGCGTGGCGCGCGTTCTGCGCCAGCCGCGCCGGCCCGTTCGGCCCCTCGAAGAGGACGACCTCCTGGGTGCGGTGGAAGATGGAAACAACTTCACGACGGAAGATGCCGGGCGCGTCCATGTGGCACTGGACCGGCTGTCGCCGGAGCACCGCGAAGTGCTGGTGCTCCGCTTCCTGGAAGGCATGAGCTACGAAGACATCGCGCGGGTGACAGGCGAGCCGCTCGGCACCGTGCGTTCCCGGCTGCATTACGCCAAGCGGGCCCTACGCAAGTATCTCGAAAGGACGAACCTCCATGACTGAGAAAGAACTAGGCAAGGCCCTCCTCCATGTCGATCTGGCCCCGCCGCCGGCCGTTCCGGACACACGACAATTAACCCAGACGATCCTGGAACGCGACCGGCGGCGCATTCGCCTGTGGGCCAGCCTGGCCACTCTCTTCTGGATCCTCACGACGGCGGGTATCGTTTGCCTCTGCCCCTTCTATGTGATGATGGTGGCCCCGAGGCTACGAGCCTATCAAGCCGGGCGGGCACAGCTCGCGAACGACTGGAACGCTTGGGCGATAGCTGGCGATTGGACCGCTTATTGGATCCTGGCCTGTATCCTCACTTTGCTTCTGGCCGCCGTCAGTACGCTGCTGTTGATCCTTGCCTCCCGCCGCGCGACGCTGCGGCAGATCAACGCCAGCCTGCTCGTTATCTCTGAGCAGCTTCGGCAGCTACAGGCGGGCAAGGGGTGATCTTGGATAGAGCTGCTAGGCCCGCCTCAAGCATACACACGATAGTCGAGGTCCGGAAACAGATTGTGCCGGCGTTCGATTTCGCTGAGCCAGCCCTCGTCGATGTCGTCGTGCTTGATCTGCTCGTAGAGATGGTTGAAGTTGTTGACGTGAACACGCGTCCGATCGTGGGCATACTCGACCATGGTGCCGGTCTTCATGATGAAGGCCCAGTCGCTGGACTGTGCCAGTAGCAGCTCGCGGGCCGCCTGGTTGAGAGCGCGGCGGCGCAGTGGCGATTGATCGCCATTGAGATGCGCCAGCTCCACCATGCGATCGGCGCCCTCGTGCAGATGGCGGTAGATCCAGTCGTTGGAGCCTTCGCACCAGACCTCGCAGTAGCCCTTGTAGCCCCAGCTGGAGAAGCTCGGCTGGGCCACCTGGAGCTTGGTGTAGCGGTCGAGGTATTCCGGCACGGTGATCGTCTTGATGGTCTGCTGATCGTAGTGCATCTTGCGCAGCAGGAAATTGATCCAATCGGGTCCTTCGAACCACCAGTGGCCGAACAGCTCGGCATCGTACGGAGCGACGATCAGCGCCGGCCGATCGTCCATCGAGCCGGACAGCCATTCGACCTGCTTCTCACGATTGAACATGAAATTGCCGGCATGCTCGGCGGCCTTGTCGAGCGCGGCCTTGGGGTTGTAGGGCAGCTTGTGGTCGGTGCGGCCCGTGATCTTGTAATACTTGATGCCCAGCATGCTGCGAATGCCATGCTGGTGCAGATGCGGCTTGACATACTCGTAATCGAGGTCGAAGCCGACATCGCGGTAGAAATCACGGTAGTTGTAGTCGCCGGGGTAGCCCTCGATGGCGCTCCAGACCTGCTTGGAGGATTCGGTGTCGCGGGCCAGGGCAGCGACGTGGCTGCCGGGGCAGAGAATGGGGGCGTAGACACCGTACTTCGGCCGCGGATGGGCGAAGAGCACACCGTGGGTATCGGTGAAAAAGTAGCGTAGGCCGGCGTCGCTCAACTGCTTGTCCAGCCCTTCCTGGTAGCCACACTCGGGCAGCCAGATGCCACGCGGTCGACGGCCAAAGTGACGCTCGAATTCCCGGCAACCGATCTCGATTTGCGCCCGCCGGGCGTTTTCGTTGACCACCATCAACGGCAGAAAACCGTGTGTGGCTGCACAGGTGATCAATTCGAGCTTGCCGGTGTCGAAGAAACGCTTGAAGCCGTTCAGCAAATTGTTGCCATACTGCTTGACGAACACATCGCGGGCACGAGTGAAGCGATGATGATACATCACCGCTAGCGGCTGGAACTCCGGCTCCCAGCGTGTGCGCTCGATTTCCTTGCCGGCCAGCGTGATGAGATTATCGAGATGGCGGAGGTAGCGATACTGCAACAGTGGATCACTGAGCATGGCCGCCAAGGTCGGCGTGACCGACATGGTCAACCGCCAATCGACGCCGTCGCGTTCCAGGCCGTCCATCACTTCGAGCAGCGGGATGTAGGTTTCGGTGATGGCTTCATAGAGCCAGTCTTCTTCGAGGAAGTCGTCGAACTCAGGGTGGCGGACGAACGGCAAGTGTGCGTGTAGTACTAAAGCGAGGTAACCGAGAGGCATTGGGTGCAATCCTTAGGGGGTCATACAACTTCCGGTAAGGCCGCGGAAGCTGCGTCTACGAATGTGATAGGACCTCGGGAGGGGAAATCAAGATGGGTTCCTGGTCGTTTAGCCGCGAGCCTCCGGCAAGCGCGGACCGCGCTCGCCGGAGGCTCGCGGCTAAACGGAGCCAAGCCACTGCCCGCGCCACAGAACCCGGCGTTCCGTTCGTGCCGATTCCAGAAACAGCAAATGTGGATCTACTTGCTCCTGATTCAATAATGGCAACACAACCAGGTCCGCCGACTTGCCCGGCGTCAGGCTGCCGGTCTCATCGGCCCAGCCCAGCGCCTCGGCCCCGGCGAGCGTGGCCATGCGCAACAGTGTCGCCCCCGGCACATCGGGATAGCGCTGATGCAGGAAGCGAAGTTCGCCCAGCACATCGAGGTCAGGGTTCGACGCGAGGCTGTCGGTGCCGATTGCTAGACGAACCCCACGGGCCAGGAATTCCCGAAACGGATGGGACGGATGGCCGAAAGCAGCATGGGTGCGCGGGCAATAGACGATGCTGGCGTTGGGCGGAATCGCCGCCGTGACACTCAGTAAATTGCCGTGAACAAGCAGCGTGAGGGCCCAGGGATTCTGGAGCAACCGGAGGACATGGTCTGTGTCTTCCGCCAATCCCTCCGGCGCCCAGACACCCAGTTCCTGGAGGAACGGCACAAACGGTCCGCGCCGCTGCAGGAGCAGTTCGTGCTCCGCCGCCGTCTCCGCCAGGTGCACAGCAACCGGCACCCGGGCCGATGCGGCAGCGAAAAAGAGCGAAGAACGCACACTGTACGGAGCGTGCGGACTGATCCCGCGCCGGCACGTTGGCGTATCCGCTCGGGAAGCCAGCCAGCGATCCAGTCGCTCCCAGGCTCCCGAGGCACGATCGGCCGGCAGTCCGAGCAATTCGCGGAAGACAATCGCACGCAGCGGCGCCCTCGTAAGGATCTCCCAGCTGCTGCCGTCACCCGAAATATCGCCCAGCAAGGTCGTGCCGAAACGCAAGCTCTCTGCCAGTCCAACCTGAATGTCTTGCTGGATCTGTTCCGGTGTGCGGCTGCGGCGGTGGGCGATCACTTGCCGCAGCCAGTCCGTAAAGTCCGGCGACGGCGGCGTCTGGCCGCGCAGGCCGCTCAGATCGAGGTGAGTATGCGCGTTGACGAAGCCAGGCAAAATCGCGGTGTTGCCGCAGTCCACATCGGCTTGTCGTGTCCCGTGTGGTTCGACCGCAACGATACGCTCCCCCGCCATTATGACCGTGCCGCGCTCCAGCGGCGGCGCATCCACCGGAAACACCCAACGGGCGGTTAGCGTCCAAGGCGAAGCGGGAGGCGTGGGCATGGCCGTCACACCGTCAGCACGATCTTGCCAGTCAACGTTCCTGCCTTGTTCAGGGTGTTCTCCTCGAGAAAGCGATGTGCCGTGGCAGCTTTCTCCAGCGGAAACGTCTTACCGATCGGCGGGTTAAGCTTGCCTTCAACCAGCCAGCGGTTGATGTCATCGGCACAGCGGCGTTGCTCGTCCGGCGTGGCGTTGAACATGGCGAAGCCATACAGCGAGAGACCCTTGACGTAAAACGGCCCGACGGGGAAGACCGGTTGGGCTTGCCGGCCGGCCATGATGACGATGCGGCCGCGCGGGGCCATTAGATCGACGATGCGCAGGAAGTCCGGCTCGCGCTGCGTCTCATACCAGACATTCACGCCTTTGCCGCCCGTCATGTCCTTGACGCGGGCCGGGATGTCATCACGCTTGTAATTGAGTACGCGGTCAGCACCCCAACTCTTGCACAGGGCGGCCTTTTCTTCTGAGCCAACGGTGGTAATCACCCGTGCCTCAACCGCCCTGGCCATCTGCACCACCATCGAGCCGACACCGCCGGTGCCGCCGTTGACGAACACCGTCTCGCCTTCCTTCAGCTTGGCATCGCGGAACAGCCCCAGATGCGCCGTGATTCCAGTCAGTGCCGTGGCCGCGGCCAGGGCATCGGAGACGCTGGGCGGCGTGGGATAGAGCCAATCCTCATGCACGGCAGCGTACTCGGCAAAGGTGCCCTGGCGGCCGAGCAGCCCCTGATTTGAGCCCCACACGCGATCGCCGATCTGAAAGCGATGCGCGGCCGGGCCGACCGCCTCGACCTTGCCCGCCAGGTCACAGCCAAGGATGTACGGCTTGGGCAACGACATGGGCACTGCACCGGATCGGATGTACACATCAATCGGATTGAGAGAAACGGCCCCCACACGGACGAGCACCTCACCGGCTTGCGGGGTCGGCCGGGGCAGGTCGCCGAATTGGATCACGTCGGGGTTGCCGGTCGTTTCGAGATAGGCGGCTTTCATGAGAGCGGCTCCTCGCCAGGCGAGCTATGGGGAATCTGCACTCAGGTTATAATAGGAGTAGCAGTGCCCTTCGCCTGTGTGCCCATCCCGGCGGGAGGTTCGCATGTTGAACGAGACAAGCACATTGATCGAATATGGCGCTCCCATCGATGCTCAGACGATGGTCACGCCCCCCGACGTAACCGAGCTGGAGCTGGAGCCCGGCCATCCCGGTCTGGGCGATGAAGTGTATATTCGTCGGCGCAAAGAGCTGTTCGCTCTGTGCCGCAAGCACCGTCTGCAGCGGCTCGGCCCGCCGATCATTGAGTACAACGCAGAGGAAACCCGCATCTGGCGTGAGGTCAGCCCCAAGCTGGACGAGCTGCATCAGAAATACGCCAGCCAGATTTATCTGAAAGCCAAGCGTGACCTGGCGATCACGCAGGAGGAGATCCCGCAATTGCGGCTGCTGAGCGAGCGTCTGCGCCGCGAGACGCAGATGCACCTGGTGCCTGCGGAGGGTGCGTTACCCTATCGCACCTTTTACGAATACATCGCCGACCGCGGCTTCCCGGTGACGCAGTTCCTCCGTCATGGCTCGCACCCGGAATTCACGCCCGAGCCGGACATGATCCATGATTGCCTCGGCCATGTTCCGCCGCTGATGAATCGCGATTACGCCGAGTTGCTCACGCTCATTGGCAAGGCAGTGGCGGCGACGAATCGCGGCGAGCAGGTGCTGTCGCTGAAGCGCTTTAGCTGGTTCAGCATCGAGTTCGGCCTGATCCAGGAAGCGGGCGAGGTCAAGGTGTTCGGGGCCGGCATCCTGTCCTCGACCGGGGAAATTCCGTATTCGCTGTTTTCGCCCGAGGTGACGCGCCGGCCGTTTGTGACCGATGTGGTGATTAACACGGATTACGATCCGTCGCACATGCAGAACAAGCTGTTTATCGCGCCGTCGCTGCCGTTCCTGCGCCGCGAGCTGGAAGGGCTGGTGCGGCGGTTTGGGATACCTGTGGTGTGACGACCGCCCGTTCGTTTAGCCGCGGTTCGTAGAACCGCGCGGATCTTCGATCCGCGGCTAAACCGCGCTCAACAAGGATTATCCATCATGTCCGCCGACACTCTCCCCCTGCGTCGCATCGATCACGTGCGTTTCTTCGTCGGCAACGCCCGGCAATCGGCATACTTTTATCGCAATGCCTTCGGCTTCGACGTGGTGGCCTACGAGGGCCTGGAAACCGGCGTCAAGCACGAGGCCGGCTACGTCCTGCGGCAAGGCCATATCACCTTCGTCCTCACCTCGTCGTTGCGGGCCAACGACCCCGATAACATGCGTCTGATCTTCCACGGCGACGGCGTGAAGGACATTGCCTTTGAGGTGGAGGATGTCAAATATTCCTTCGATTACGCCGTGAGCCACGGCGCCATCGGCGTGACGCCGCCGACGAAGTTGAACGATGATTTCGGCACCTATGAATATGCCACAATCCGCGCCTATGGCGACACCACACACAGCTTCATCAACCGCGACCACTACCAGGGTGTCTTCGCCCCGGGCTTCAAGCCGATCGACCCCGAGCGCTACAGTCGCAGCACCTTCCGCCCTGTCGGTCTGAAGGCGATCGACCACATCGTCGCCAACGTCGAGGAAGGCAAAATGGAGGAGTGGGTGCGTTGGTACGAGCATGTGCTCGGCTTCCGCCAGCTGGTCCACTTCGATGACAAGGACATCAGCACCGAGTACACGGCGTTGATGTCGAAGGTGATGCAGAACGGCACCGGCCGTATCAAGTTCCCCATCAACGAGCCGGCCAAATCGAAGCGGCGCTCGCAGATCGACGAGTATTTGCAGTTCTACGGCGGCCCCGGCGTCCAGCACATCGCCCTGGCCACGGGCAATATCATCGAAACCGTCCGGGCCATGCGCGCCAACGACGTTTCGTTTTTGCGAGTGCCGCAGACTTATTACGAGATGCTGCCGCAGCGCGTGGGTCCGATCAACGAGGACCTGCGGGAGCTGGCCGAGCTGGGCATCCTCGTGGACCGCGACGACGAGGGCTATCTGCTGCAAATCTTCACGAAGCCCGTGGAAGACAGACCGACGCTGTTCTTCGAGGTGATCGAACGGCACGGCTCACGCAGCTTTGGCAAGGGCAATTTCAAGGCGTTGTTCGAGGCCATCGAGCGCGAGCAGGCGCTGCGTGGGACGCTGTGAACCAAGGTTCCCCTCCAGCGGTGTGAGACTCTTCCTCCGATCCGATGAGGTCGCAACATGGCTCGTCTCCCCGGTTTTGCGGTGGCGCTGCTTGTCGGCATGATGTTCGTGGCAGCCGACGTGGAGGAGTTAATCCATAAGCTCAAGAGCAAGGACAACGACGAGCGTCGGGCGGCGGCCAAGGCCCTCGCCGTGGCCGGCACGGAAGCGAAGCCGGCCCTCAGCGCCCTGACGCAAGCGCTGAAAGACAACGATCGCTTCGTCCGCCGCTTCGCGGCTCAGGCACTGGGCCAGATCGGTCCCGACGCCAAGGCCGTCGTTCCCGACCTGGCAGCCCTCCTCAAAAACGGCAAGGAACAAAAGGAAGTGCAAGAGGCGGCGGCCACAGCCCTCGGCAAAATCGGCAAGCCCAGCGTCGCCACTCTCAGTGCGGCCGTCAAGGACGCCAAGCTGGACGTGTTGGCCCGCAAGGCGGCCGCCAACGCCTTGGCGGAGATTGGCCCCGACGCCCGGGAAGCCATTCCCTCGCTGATCGGTGCCATCAAGCCGCCGCTGCCCCTGAAGGGCAAGGCCGCGACTCCCGCCGCGGATATTCGTGCCGAGGCCATCACGGCCCTGGGCAAAATCGCCACGACCAACGACAAGGATGCCCTTGATGCCCTGCAAACCGTGATTGACGAGAAAGCACGCAACAATGTCCGAAGACTCGCCAGCGACGCCCTCAAGGCGATCAAAGAACGCAAGTGATCGCCGCTACCGACCTGGAGTGGCTGCGGCCAACCCTGTAGGGTAAGGAAGTCAGCAAGTAATCGCCCGAACTCGAATACGGTACAGGAGATCAGGTCTTGAAGCTCCGCTGCCGCCTTGATGGTCTGTTGCTGCACGCCACGTTGCCGGCTGGATACCGGGAATTGCTGGCCTATGACGGCGACGAAGGATTTGCCCTGGAAGCAGTGGAAGCCCTTTATTACGAGATTGTCTCCGCGACTCCCGAGGAGATGCTTCGGCTGGAACAGGCGCATTATCGCTTACTGCGGCCCGCGGAGGATTTCCGTACGGTCCGTATGGAATAAGCCGTGCAGGCGCTGGACTCCTCTGTGTGTCAGTGCCTAGAAGAAGGGAACCCCAAGGCGACAAGAACAGCAAAGAAGACCCGGAGTCAGGGAGCTTGCTGCGATGAGGAAAGTTAGCTTGCGATCGCGGGAGCTTCACCCCCTCGTTTGCCTGCGGAAAGCGGATAGGCGACAGCTAACCGCTTTCCGCAAAAAGGGAGTGTCGTGGTTGACAATCACGGTTTCACGATCGTCCCATCGCGCCGACGTAGATTGCCCCAGTGCATGTCAAAGCTCGGTTCTTCCGTGATGGGAAATCGCGCGGCCAGCTTCTCATCGAGATCGATGCCGAGACCAGGCTTGTCGTTGGCCCAGTAGTAGCCGTCTTTCAGCTCGGGACAGCCGGGAAAGACCTCCTGCTCTGCTTGGGTGAATTCGCGGGCCTCTTGGATGCCGAAATTATGACAGGCTAGATCGAGATGGACATTGGCGGCGTGCCCGACCGGAGAGACATCGCCGGGGCCGTGCCACGCGGTGCGCACGGCAAAAAACTCGCAGAGCGCCGCGATCTTGCGAGCCATGGAGATACCGCCCACCTGCGAGATGTGGATGCGGATGAAGTCGATCAGCCGGCCGGTGACCAGGTGCAGCCACTCGTTGGTGTTGTTGAACAATTCGCCCATGGCGATCGGCGTCGTCGTCTGTTTGCGCAGATGGTCGAAGTAACCGACGTCCTCGGGACTGAACGGATCTTCGAGGAAGAAGAGGCGGAAAGTCTCCAGATCTTTCGCCAATTTCAGCGCCAGCACCGGCGGCACGCGTTCGTGCATGTCGTGTAGCAACTCGATATCATCGCCCAGCTGCTTGCGCAGATGCTCGAACAACTTCGGCACAATGCGGACGTAGGGGCCAGGCTCCCAGACGTGCGTCGTATTGTTGGTGGCCGGCCCGCTCGACCGTCCGCCGACAGCATAGGTGGACAGCCCCGGCACGGCAACCTGAACGCGAACGTTTCGAAAACCCTTCTCCATCAGTCCGCGCGCCGCCTTCTCCACGTCCTGGAACGTCTGACCGGTGGCGGTACGGTAGGTATCGACGGCCTTGCGACACTTGCCGCCGAGCAGTTGATACACTGGCATACCGGCCCGTTTGCCGAGGATGTCCCACAGTGCCATATCCACCCCACTGATGGCGTTGCCGAGCACCGGCCCGTTGCGCCAGTAGGAACTGACGAACGAGGATTGCCAGACATCCTCGATCTGGGCGGGGTCCTTGCCGATCAGGAAGGGCTTGAGGTACTTGTCCACCGCCGTCTCCACGACGCGGGCCCGCTGAGTGAAGGTGGCGCAGCCCAGGCCGTAGAGGCCGGGTTCGCTCGTCATCACCTTGACGACCACAAGCCGAATTCGCGCTGGGGCCGTGAGGATGGTCTTGATGTCGGTAATCTTCAGCGATGACAACTTCCTGTCAGTGGCAGGTGCGGGTGGGTCCGGGAAGGCGGCAGCTTCCGAGGCCGAGCCGAGCGGCCGGGCCAGCAGCCAGGGGAGACCGGCCGTGCCGGCGCCGAGGGTGGTCCACTTGAGCAGATCGCGGCGGTGCATGAGGTGGCTCCTGGGGCCT
>JAJPIY010000249.1 GCA_021324515.1 Planctomycetota bacterium | reverse complement strand
TGATGATCGGTCTGGGCAAACATGCCGGCGCCCTGCTCTATCACCGCATCCTCCTCGATCACCCTTTCGATAGCGTCGTTCGCTCCGTCGGTCGCACGTTGATGAAATCGGCCCCCATCGCCTTTGGATTGGCCCTCGTCGAGAACGCCTACGAGGAAACGGCGATTGTGGAAGGCGTCGCCCCGGAGGCGTTCGAGGCGCGAGAAGAGCAGTTGTTGGTTGAGGCCAAGCGTCTTTTGATGCGGCTGCCGCTGCGCAAGGCCGACCTGCTCATCGTGGATGAGATCGGCAAAAACATCAGCGGCTCCGGCATGGACACCAACGTCGTCGGCCGCAAACGCGCCTTCCGCATGCAGCCGCCGCCCGCGGGCATTCCCGTCATGCGGCTGATCTACGTCCGCGGCCTGAGCGAAAAGACGCATGGCAATGCTACCGGCATCGGTTTGGCCGATTTCACTTCCACGCGGCTGGTGCAGCAGATGGATTATCGCGCCACCGTCATCAATTGCTTGACGGCCGGCTATCCCGAAGGGGCTTTTATTCCAGTGCATTTCGCCACCGACCGGGAAGTCCTCGACGCCGCCTTGGCCATCATCGGCACCCGCGCGCCCGAACAGGCCCGCATCCTGCACATTCGCAATACCATGCAACTGGAAGAGGTGGACGTATCCGAGCCGTGTCTGCAAGAAAAGGAGCGACAGACAGAATTCACGATCCTCGGCCCGCCGCGTCCGCTGGAATTCGACGCCGCTGGTAATTTGTCGTCGTTATGATTTTCCCCACCAGCCCAGAGAGCCGACGACAGGTAAAAGGTCCGTCGCTGGCGCTCCGGACTGATGGGGAAAATGGCAATTAAAAGAGGAGATTCAACATGAGTACCATCGAGAGAATTCACGCCCGCGAAATTTTGGATAGCCGAGGTAATCCGACCATTGAGGTGGAGGTGGTCCTGCACGATGGTTCCGTAGGCCGGGCCGCGGTTCCCAGTGGGGCCAGCACCGGCGCGCACGAAGCGCTGGAGCTGCGTGACGGCGACAAATCGCGCTATCTGGGCAAAGGCGTGCAAAAAGCCGTCCATAACGTCAATGATACCATCGCTCCGCGCCTGCACGGCCACGACGCGCTCAAACAGGCAGCTCTCGATCAACTCTTACTCGATCTGGACGGCACGGCCAACAAATCGAAGCTGGGCGCCAACGCCATGCTCGGCGTCTCGCTGGCCGTCGCTCATGCCGCCGCCGTGTCGGTGGGGCTGCCCTTGTATCGCTATCTCGGCGGCAGCAACGCCCGCTATCTGCCGGTGCCGATGATGAACGTCCTCAACGGCGGCAAGCACGCCGACAACAACGTCGATTTCCAGGAGTTCATGATTATGCCGCTGGGGGTGGCCACGTTCCGCGACGCCTTGCGCATGGGGGCCGAAGTGTTTCATCATCTCAAGAATGTGCTGCACGACCGCCATCTCAGCACCGCCGTCGGCGACGAGGGCGGTTTTGCTCCCAACGTCAAAAGCAGTGATGAAGCCCTGGAACTCTTGGCCACGGCGGTCGAGAAAGCCGGCTACAAGCTTGGCGATCACATCGTTTTCGCCCTCGATCCGGCTACGACGGAGCTGTTCGACGAGGCCAAGAAAAAGGGCAAGACCGGCTACTGCTTCTTCAAAAGCCAGCCCGACCGCATCGCCTCGTCGGACGAGATGATCGATTTGTGGGAGAAGCTGTGTCAACGCTGGCCGATCCGCTCGATCGAAGACGGTTTGGCCGAGGACGACTGGGACGGCTGGCAAAAGCTGACACGCAAGCTCGGCGGCAAAATTCAACTGGTCGGCGACGATCTGTTCGTCACCAACACCAAGCGTCTGCGCGACGGCATCGCCAGGGGGGCCGGCAACAGCATCCTCATCAAGGTGAACCAGATCGGCACGCTGACGGAGACGCTGGACTGCATCGAACTGGCGCGCCGCCACGGCTTCACGACGGTCATCAGTCATCGCAGCGGCGAGACCGAGGACACGACCATCGCCGACATCGCCGTGGCCGTCAACGCCGGCCAGATCAAGACCGGCTCCGCCAGCCGCACCGATCGCATCGCCAAGTACAACCAACTGCTGCGCATCGAGGAAGATTTGCAGAGCGCGGCACGCTACGGCACCGAGCTATGGCCCCCCTCGCGGCGCTGAGCTCCTCTTCACTCGGTCTGCCACTAGAGGGAGGGCGAACCGGTTCCCGAGGCGAGCGGGGGTGTCAACCCCCCGGTAACACAACCGGCGAGCGGGGGGTGTCAACCCCCCGGTTGTGTTACTGGGGGGGTGTGCTACCGGGGGGTTGACACCCCCCGCTCGCCAGTTGTGCTACCGGGGGGTTCACACCCCCCGCTCACCCTGTTAACCCAACCCCGCTCGCCCAAATTATGCAACTCCGCTCGATCTAATCCAGCACCAGCTCTGCAAGATCTCGATGCTCTGCTTGACACAACTATAGGGTGTGTTTACAGTAGGCTCGCGAAATCGACGAGGCCGACGCCGGTGTTCTGGTCTTGCTATTGACCCTGATGTCCAGGAGGTGTTAGGTTCGGAATTCCTGACAGGCACCTGAGACGACCTCTGGAATGGATGTGTCGAGATCGTTCGCCCTTCTTGTTTGGTGTGGTCAAAACTACGGATAGGAAAGGACCCACAAAATATGAAACGTTCCCTTCTTGCAATCGCCTTGGCGGCCGGTCTCTTGTGCTTGGGAGGCACGCCGGCATGGGCCAGTCCTTCGCCGCCTCCCGATGTCAGCTGGAGTTACAACTTTACGCCTTCTCAGCCGCTTATCCACTCCGATACGGGTAACGGTACGGTCTCGTTCTCGAATGAGCCGACCCACAACGCTATCAACAGTTCCGATGTGGTGGTCACCAACTTGAAAGTTTCCAGTACGGCGCCGAACACTTCCCCGGATTCGTTCACGAGCAGCGGGGGGAAATGGTCCGTCAGCTTACAGCTGACCGATACGGCTTCCGGTCAAAGCACTACTATGACTTTCACCGGTCAGCTGGGCGGTACTTTTTCGCAGTCCAACGCCAACATTACCAACACCTTCACGGGCAGTACGACCCAGAGCTGGACAGATCCCCAAAACGGCAACAAGTTTACAGTCAGTCTAATCGGCTTCACGCCGCCGGGGCCGCCCTCGTCCAGTAACGCCGGCAGCATCGCTGCTTACGTGCAGGTAACGCCCGGCGGCAGCAGCGGCGGCGGCACTACCTCCGGCACGCCGGAGCCGTCTACGCTGGTATTGTCCTTGTTGGGTCTGGGTTTCGCCGGCTTGACCTCATGGCGGAAAGGCCGCCGTTCTCTAGCTGCGATGCCCGCCTAAGCTCCTTAGAAGAAACGAGCCGCTGAGGGCCGGAGCGCCTGCGATGGTCGAAGAAGCCTATCGCTGGCGCTCCGGGTTGATAAGACCGTACCGAAAAAACCTCCCCTTACCCTGGTGAAAACAGCCTGAGCAACCGCGTCATGACCGCCAATTTTTCCGTTTATTTGCCTCCGCGGACACTCCCTTCCCTCTCGCCCAACGTCCGGCACTCTGTAACCCATAGGAATAACTGCGCATGCGTAAACTCAACACCAAGCTCCTGTTGGGGCTTTTGCTCAGTTCGTTGTTTGCCACCGGCGCCGTTTTCGGCGTCCATCACTTTCAGTATGGTCGCATCGCTGACTCCTTGCTTTGGCAAGCGCGGCGCGCCGAAGAGCAGGGACAAGTACGTCGGCAAGCCCGTTATTTGCAGCGCTATCTCGAATTCAATCCCAAGGACTTTGAGGCCAAGGCCCAACTAGCCAAACTGTGGACCAGCGAGGAGTTCGCGGACTCGCCGCGCGAACGAGGAAAAGCGGTGCGGCTGCTCGATGAAGTGCTAGCCCAGGACGACAATCGGCCGGAGCTGCGGCGGCTCCTGGTCAAGACCGCCCTGGAAGTGCATCAATATAAAATGGCCCGCAGTCACCTGGAGAAATTGGTGACCCGCGATTTCCTCAATAATCCGCCCGAACCGGACGCGACCGAGTCGAAACTCGACCCAGAACGCGGCGAAGCCGTCGGATACGCCGGGCAACTCCTGGAAGTGGAAAACCAGCCCGATAAGGCCTTGCGCTGTTATCGCCTGGCCAAACAACAAGCACCGCAGATCGAAAGCAACTATCTCCTCTTCGCCCTCCTGCTGCGCAAACAGGAGCGCCTCGGGCCCGACCGCCTCAAAGCCAATCAACGGCAAGCCAATCAAGCGATCGATGAAATGGTGAAAAACAATCCGCGCTCCGCCGAGGCCCATCTGATGCGCTGGCGCTATCGCCGGGACTTTGGGCTGATCACTTTTCAAAGCGTTCCAGAAGGCGGCTCGTCGAGCGAACATGTCCCTCTCAAGGAAGCGGCCAACGATGTAGAGATAGCACTGCACCAGGCGCCCGAGACGCTGGACGCGCTGTTGGCTGGCGCCGACCTGGAACGCTTGGAAACCCAAGCCGCCCTCCTTGCTCCTGGCTCGACACGAGATAAGGAGAAGGAGCGACAAAAACATCGCCAGAAGGCGCTAACATACATCCGCCAGGGCTTGAAACTGCACTACCAGCGCCAGCGGCGGGTAGCTGTTGATCTACCGTTGTTCCGCTTGTTGTGGCACAAGGTCAACTTGTTGTTGGACGAAGTCGAACATCTCGATTACCCAACGGCTGCCGCGGTCGCTTCGCCAGGAAGAGAGGATGAACCGGCAGCGTTCGCTACCGAAGAACAAAGGGAACAACGACAAGCGTGGCTGAAAGAAGCAAGTCAAGCGATCGAAGAAGCGCGGAAGACACGCGGCTCGCCGGCAGCGTGCGACTTCCTTAAGGCCCGTCTGCTGATGTTGGAGCGCCGTTGGTCGGAGGCGGTCACGCTCTTCGAACAAGCGCGGACGGTACTGGGCGGACAAACCGAATTGGCGGGGCAAATCAACCGCTATCTCGGCCGGTGCTACCAACAACTCGCCGAACCGGGGCAGATGTTCAAGGCCTATGAACGTCTCCGCGATCAAGATCCGAATTCCCTCGTTGCTCAGCTAGGCATGGCCCAGGCGGAGTGGATGTTGCACCATTTCGACAAAGCTGCGGAGATCTTTCAGCGCCTGGCCCAGTCGCGGCAACTCCCCGCCAAGGCATGGCTGGACTATGTCCGGATAGAAATGGAGCGGCAAGTCCAACAAGGGCAACCCAATTGGACTAACTTTCAAATCGTGCTGCGGACTGCGGAAAGGCTCAATCCAGACGCGGTTGAAGTGCCGCTCGCCAAGGCCCAATGGCTGATGCTGCAAGGCGACCTGGACGAAGCGCGCCAAACCCTGATTGCGGCCCAGGCAGAGAAGCCCTGGAAAAACAGCAGTGAATTGTGGACGGCCCGCATCTTGCTGGAGCTGCACGACAAGAAAGGAGACAGTCTCGCCAAAGCCCGAAAACTGCTCGCGGAGGCGAAACAACAATTGGGCGACCGTGTGGTGCTGTTGCGTCTGGCCGAAGCACGATTGTTGGCCGAGGAGAAAGGCCGAGCAGCCGAGGAGGCAATTAATCGCCTGGCCAGCGATGCCGATACTTTCCAGAAGGAAGCGGACCAGGCCCAATTGTTGAGCGGTTTGGCGGACATTCAGCTAGGTCTGAAAAACGAGAGGGCGGCTCGGGCCCTGTGGCAGCGTGTAGCCAAGCTGCCGAGCCATCGCAGCGACCTGGGCTTGCAAATGCTGTTGTTTGACCTGGCCCGCAAACTGGAAGACGAAGAAGGCGTGCGCCAAGCCATCGAATCGATCCGCGTCGTTGAAGGTGGCCACGGGCCGTTTCACCGACTGGGCGAGGCGTTGCGGCTGTTGTGGCAGGCGGAGAAAACAGATAAAAACGATCGTGGAAATCTCCTGAAAGAAATTCGTACTCTTCTTGACGGTGTGCAAGCCTTGCGTCCGGATTGGCCGCTGGTGTACACGGCCCGTGCCCATATGGAGATGTTGGCCGACCGCAAAGACCAGGCCCGCGCTCATCTGCACCGGGCCATCGAGCTAGGAGAAACCAATCCGCGCGTGGTCCGCGAATATGTCGAGCTGTTGCTCCGCGACAACCCCGACGAAGAAGCGACCCAACGCGAAGCGGCCTGGGCATTGAAAAAGGTCAGCGAGCCGCTCTTGGGCAGCTCCGAGCTTTGGCGTTTGGCCGCAACGGTGGCAGCCCATCACAAAGACGCTCGTCGCGCCCAGGAATTGTTGGCCAAAAACCGCTCAGACAAGGATGCACACGATTTCCGCGCCGTCTTATGGGAAGGGCTTGTGCTGGCCGAAGCCAACAACCCAGAGGCAGAGAAGAAGCTGCGCGCCGCTGTGGAATTGGCCCAGCGCGAACCGGAACCTTACGTGGTCCTGGTGCAGTATCTGGCGCGCCAGAAACGCGAGCAAGACGCCGAAGCTGTGTTGCGCCTGGCCCAGCACCGACTCCCTCCCGAACAGGTCGAGCTGACCTTGGGGCGCTGCTACGAGGTTCTCGGCCGCAAAAAGTCGGCGCAAGCGCGCTACGAGGAGGCCCTGAACAGCCACCGCCACAATGCCGCCGTAGTGCGCCGCGTGGCCAACTTCTATTGGAACGCCAATAAACTTGCCCAAGCCGAACCGTTGCTCCGCGATATCGTGGAGAAACGCGTCCAAAGTTCCTCCCCTGAAGACGTGGATTGGGCACGCTGGCACCTGGCCCTTGTACTGGCCAGCAGCACCGATTACGGCCGATTCCGCGAAGCGTTGGCCTTGGTCGGTCTGAAGTTGGACGACAATGGCAATCTCGTCCGGGATAGCGAACGGGAACGCACCGATAGTTCGGATAACCGCCGTTTCCAGGCGCGCGTGCTTGCCTCGCAAGCGTCTCATCGCCCATTCCGCCAACGTGCGCGGGAGTTGTTGGAAGAAATGGAACAGGCCAAGGCGCTGCCGGCGGACGACCGTTTTATCCTGGCCATGCTTTACGAAAGTGAAAATGAATGGCTGAAGGCCAAGCCGATCCTGTCCGAATTGGCTCATCAGAAAGAACCGGCGCCGCGGCACCTGGCGTATTATGTGCAGACGCTTTTGGAGCACAAGGAGTTGCGCGAAGCGGCTAAAGCGCTAGAGGCGCTGGAAACCCTGGAGGAACAGCGCGGCCCCGAACCAAATGCCTTTGCAGCCGTCGAGCTGCGGGCCCGACTCCTGGAAGAGCAACAGGCCGGTGACAAAGCCCTCAAGCTCCTGGAGGACCACATCAAGCGTAAGCACGCCAATCCGGATGAAGTGTTGCTGGTACTCCATTCGATGCGGCGGCAGAAAAAGTTCGCCTTGGCCTACCAGCGCTGTTTGCAAGTATGGAAAGAGGGAAAGTGTTCGCCAGAGGTCATCGGCGGCGCCAGCATCGCTTTATTGCGTACCATGCAAGCCAGCGGCGCACCGGCCAGCGAGGAGCAAGTCCAGACTATCGAACGGTACCTCAACAAGGCGCTGGAGTCCAAGCCCAAAAGCGTGATCCTGATGTTGCACTTGGCCGAGCTATACGGCCAGCGCGGCCGTTGGGACGAGGCGGAAGCCATGTATCGTCGGGTTTTGCAGCCGGAGAATGAACCGAAGAACATTGTGGCCTTGAACAATCTGGCCTGGCTGTTGGTGCAGCGTTCCAACGATCCGGAGAAACATCGGGAAGCGTTACTGCGGATCGAAGCCGCCATCGCCGGTATCGGCCGCCGCGCCGACCTGCTCGATACGCGCGGCCTGGTCCACCTGAAGCTGGGTCACGATGCCGCCGCTTTGGCCGATTTCCGCGACGCCGCCGCTGACATGCCCTCGCCGGCGCATCTGTTCCACCTGGCCTGTGCCCATTACAAGGTCAGTGATAAAACCAACGCCTTCAAAGTGCTCAAACTAGCTCAGGAGCAAGGGCTGCAAGCGAGCCTTCTGTACCCTTCCGAGCAGAATGAGTATCAGCGGATGCTGACGGAATTGAAAATTCGCTGACGGTACACCCATGAGGGCGCCCCCGCAGGACAAAAAGCAGCAAACATTCTCCAACTTGCTCCTTTGGAATCATGCCCTAGAAGAAATTCCGTCCTTTTTGGAAAAGGGAGTTTTGTTATGACACTGGATTTGGCTTCTTCGCTGTCTTTGGCTGAGGAGTTATTCAGCCGCATTGAAGAGCGAACGGCGCGCGTGGCCATCATCGGACTTGGCTATGTCGGCCTGCCTTTGGCTGAAACCTTCGCCTGGGGCGGTTATCCCGTTCTCGGCTTTGATATAGACGCCGGCAAGATTGCCAAACTCAACTGCGGCGTAAGCTACATTGGCCATATCTGTTCCGAACGCATCAGTGAATTGGTCGGCTCGGGCCGTTTCGAGGCCACCAGTGATCCACGCCGCTTGGCCTCGGCCGACGCTATCCTTATCTGTGTGCCCACGCCTTTGGGCCAGGCGCGCGAGCCAGACCTGTCCTTCATCATCAACACGGCCAACATGCTGCGTCTGCACCTGCGGCCAGGACAGCTTATCGTCCTTGAAAGCACCACCTATCCCGGCACCACCGAAGAGTTGTTGCTGCCGCTTTTGGAAAAGAGCGGCCTCAAGGCTGGTCGCGATTTCTTCCTCGCCTACAGCCCCGAACGCGAAGATCCGGGCAATAAAGATTACGCTACACGTAACATCCCTAAAGTAGTTGGAGGACTCAACGACACGTGTCTCAAGTTGGCCGTCGCCTTGTACGAGCCGGTCGTCGATGGCGTTGTCCCGGTCTCCAGCACGCGCGTTGCTGAAGCCTGCAAGATCCTGGAAAACACCTATCGGGCCGTCAACATTGCCCTGGTCAACGAACTGAAAAGTGTGTTCACAGCTATGGGAATTGACATCTGGGAGGTGATCGCCGCCGCCCAAACCAAGCCGTTCGGCTTCCAGGCATTTTATCCTGGTCCCGGCTTGGGGGGGCATTGTATCCCTATCGATCCGTTTTATCTCACGTGGGCGGCCCGACGCTACGGCTTGAACACACGCTTCATCGAGCTGGCCGGCGAGGTCAATACCACCATGCCGCAATATGTGGTCGAACGCTTGATGAACGCTCTCAACGACGAGGGCAAACCGCTCAAGGGGAGCCGAGTGTGTGTGCTCGGCGTCGCCTATAAGAAAGACGTGGACGATCCACGCGAATCGCCCGCTTTCCCCATCTTGGAGATGCTGCAAGCTAAAGGCGCGGTCGTTTCCTACAATGATCCGCATGTCCCCAGCCTGCCGCCCATGCGGCATCACCATTTGCAAATGGACAGCCAGCCGCTGTCGCCGGAGTTCCTCGCCGAGCAAGACTGTGTGGTGATTGTCACCGATCACTCGGTTTACGATTGGGACTTCATTGTCGAGAATACCTCGCTCGTTGTCGACACACGCAATGCTACAGCAGAATGTGTCTCGCCCCGCGCCCGCATCGTCAAAGCATAAGGCCCTTACCCAATCACAGGAGACATGCATGAGCGTCTGTCTAGTTACCGGCGGAGCGGGATTCATCGGGTCGCACTTGGTCGAAGCCTTGGTAGAACGCGGCGAGACCGTGCGCGTACTGGATAATTTCAGCACCGGCGACCTGGCCAATCTGGAGCACGTTCGCCGTCACGTCCACATTTTGGATGGCGATATTACCGATCTGGAAACGGTACGGACGGCGATGGAAGGTGTCGAGGTGGTCTTCCATCAGGCGGCATTGGCGTCGGTGCCGCGCAGCATCGCCGATCCGTTGGCCACCCACCATGCCTGCGTCACTGGCACGTTGCACGTGTTGTTGGCGGCGCGGGACGCCGGAGTGCGTCGCGTCGTCTATGCTGCCAGTTCCAGCGCCTACGGTGGCTCGCAGAAATTGCCCAAGCACGAAGATGATCCGACCCTGCCCTTGTCGCCCTACGCGGCGGCCAAGCTGGCCGGCGAACATTACTGTGCCGCCTTTGCCGACGTGTACGGATTGGAGACGGTTCGACTCCGTTATTTTAACGTTTTCGGGCCTCGCCAATCACCGGATAGTCCCTATGCAGCGGTGATCCCGAAATTCATCGCTGCGATGACGAGTGGTCGCCGGCCCATCATCCACGGCGACGGCCATCAATCGCGCGATTTCACGTATGTCGCCGATGTTGTGCGAGCAAACTTGTTGGCCGCTGAGGCCCCAGGCGTCCACAGCAAAGTCTACAACATTGCCTGCGGCCGACGCACCTCGTTGCTGGAGTTAGTGCAACACCTCAATACCTTGCTCGGCACCGACCTTCAGCCGATCCACACCGATGCCCGTCCTGGCGACGTGCGCCACAGTCTCGCTAACATCGACGAAGCCCGCGCCGACCTGGAGTATGAGCCGACGACAGACATCGTGACGGGCCTTTGTCACTGCCTGGCGTGGTGGCGACAACGGCATCCGGTAGCGGCACGAGTTGCGGCGTAGAGAGCGCGCTCCCGCCCGCAACCCCCCCAAAGGACATTCACGTCCTTACGTGCGCTGCGGGCGGGAGAGCGTTAACCAGGAGCATTTCCTTGTTCTCGTCGGACGCGGCGGTGCCGAGATAATACTTCTCTCGTAAGAGAGTGTAATGTTCGTGGGGCGTGTAGAGCCGCATACGGCCGGCCAGGGCGTTAGAGAGAATGTTCGGATTGTCGAGGATGCCCTGAAGTTTCCTGTAAAAATCGGTGCGCGAGCCTGCCTGGAAGGTCAGTTCGGGGCAATGGAGCAACTCCTGAGCGCCGCCGCGATTCGAGGTAAGGATGGGAACGCCAGAAAGAACACACTCCATAGCGATTTGAGGTAAATTGTCTTCCCACAATACCGGAACGACGGCGAGATGGATAGTAGAGAGAATGTCGCGCAGCTGGGAATGCGTGTAGCCGTTGTAGAAAGCAACCGAGGTGAAACGGTGGGCCATGCGCTTGATACGTTGATAAGCGTGCGGATTAGCGATCCGGGCGGCAAAAGTAAGGGCGAGTCGGCCAGCCAGCGCCTTGGGCATCTTCTCGAGGGCATTAAGGAAGAAGAAAAATCCCTTATCGCGCCGCATGTAACCCAGATAGGCGATGTGGAGCGGCGAACCTACAGGAGAAGCTGCCGAGTGGGACCGGTCTCTCATCGGACAGTTTATGCTACTGGTGGGTAGTTCGTTCTTCCTCTCTCTCTTCTCCTCGGCGAAGCGTGTACCGATATAGAGCGTTTGCACTTTGGCCGGGTCGATGCCAAAACCGACTACCAACTCGGCGACTCGTCGGGACACGGCCAAGACATGATCGACGTAGGTATTCAGGGCCGTGACGAACAGGCGTCGCCGTGACGCGAAGTGGGCCGCTTCCTCCATTCCGAGGATCATCGCTGGGGGAGTAGGGCGGCGCGAAACAAGAGTGATCGGCAAAGGGCTGGATTGTAATCCTTCGCCGCCATAAGCCCTTATCATCCAGTGGAAGCAGCTGCGCAAAAAGACAAAGACAAGTCGGTTGATGAAGCGATCCATCACGGACAGTGGCGAGATACCCAGCTTCCGCAGGAGGTATTCGAAACGATAGAAGCGTTTGTAGCGGTTTGGGCGTAGGGGCTGTATCAGACAATTGACGCATTTGCGACCGTTGTGGAAATCGTAGCAGGCCGCCCGGTCCTGGAACCACAAATTCACTTGTGGGCAGAAGGCAAAATAATTGTGGACGCTGTAAATGATCTTCGCTGCGGAAGAGTGCTCACGGGCCAAACGAAGAAACGACAGAGGGATGCCTTCAAGGTTGTTGAAATGAACCACGTCAAAAGGGCCGTGTTCGCGCAGGAAGGCCGCGAACAACGTCTCCATTTCCGGTGAGGCAGCTGCATCCTGGCCAAATGCCACGGGACCGGGACTGACGAAGGTCGAGTTGACGATCTCGAACTTGCGAACGCCCTTGGTTCGGGCCTTCACTTCACGGAGGAAGGGCCGGCGCCAGAACGGGCTATAACAAGCACCGGAACTGAGGAACCACGCTTCGTCGCCGCGTTGGGCGGCGGCATCGATCAGGTTCCGTTGGTAGAGGGATACGCCGCCGCCGTGTTGCCGTTCGTCCTCGAAATCCGCCCAGTTGTAGTAAAGCACTTTGATTTTGTGCATGATCTCCTCTACAGCTGTTCTCTCCAAAACATCTGACTCGTCAGCGAGGAAGCGCTTGCCCGCCAGCGGTGGACGGTGCGGCGATGACTGCCAAGCAATCGAAGTGCAAGCCAACCTCCCCGCAGCAACAAGCGGACGAATCGGCCGCGCGAGCGGCGCAGCACCAGGATAGGCGTGCGATGTGATTCCGCCACGGCCACGATGTCGGCGCTGGCAACGTCATACCATTGCTCGCCGTGCCCTTGCAACACCTTTCGCGGTTGTGCGTCGGAGGAGGGACTCGGCCTCAAGAGATTGCGGAACACAAGCCACCAGCGCCAGGCCCGAAGGGAAAGACGGAGCCGCCCGCAGGGAGCCGGAGCGACGACTGCTTCATCAGCGCTCGGGCTTCCTGCGGGTTGCCATTGCACAAGTTTTTCCCCTACCGCCTGGAGATAATGGTGATGGGCATGAGGCGGGTGCCGCAGCGCCCTAGGACCGCGCAAGTAAGCCGCGACGGCCTCACACAGCAGCCATGCTTCGTAGTAATCGTAGGCCAACAGCTCGTCGAGCAGCCGGCTGAGAAACTGGCGGGCCACGGTGGCGGCACGAACAATCGGGAAGTGCAAAGCCCCGACAATCAACAGATTGCGCAACTCATAAAAAGCGTGCCAGCTATGCCCTTTTCGCTCGAACGGCTCATGCCACACAGCGATGCCGGGCGGCGATAGCGTTGGCACGCCTTGCCGCATCAGCCGGCAGCCAAACTCCACATCATCACCGCGTAGAAACAGCGGCAACGGCAAACCGGCTCGGCCTAACACGGCCAGCGGAAGGGCGAAGAACCACCAACCGTTGTAATGCCGAAGACGTGGTTCCAGAAATGGGAGCAAATCGCTGGCACGGTCCAGATGACGGCGACTCGGCTCATCGGTGCGGACCCGTTCGGGCAGATAATAGCTGCCGGTCTCGACGAGCTGGTGCGGGCGGGAGCGATCGAGCATATGGCCGCCCACGGCCAAATCGCCGCGGGCCAGAGACAAAAAGGCAGCGGCGCGGAAGACGGATTCCGGCTCCAGAACAATGTCATCGTCCATCAATAAGACGTGAGTTGCGGAAGGCGTACTTTGGGCCTCCAGAAGACAGCGCGTGAACCCTCCGGCCCCGCCGTGATTGGCCTGTTCAATAAGCTGGAATCGGCCTGCTGCGGCCCGTGCTAGGGCAGGATAAGCCGGATGCTCGCGCACTTTGGCCGTGCCCTGATCGACGACGATGATGCGCTCCAGCAGCGCCGCAACCTCCGCATCAGCAAGAAGGGCCTGGACGTTGCGGAGGAGCAAGGACGGGCGGTTGAACGTACAAAAACCGGCGGCCAGCCGAGGGGGGGGCATCTCCATCGCGCGGGCCGTCCATTCTGCCCGATGCATCACCAAGCAAGACGAACGAGCTTCCATCTCGAAGAACAGTAGGCCCAAGCGGCCCAAAGCCAGCCGCGTATCTGCTAACTCAATGCGCAATTCCCGCTCCGGGCCGCCGAAGGTGATTTCTTGCAGTAAAATCAGCTCTTCATCGGAGCAATGACGATAAAGCCGCAGGACGCCGGCTCCACTGAGGCGCAGCCGAAGAGCGAGTCCCGAAAAGTGTGTATGTTCGCGCCAATACCTCTCAAAAAAGGCGTTAAACCACGTATCCGTCCGCAAAATTGCGCCTTCGGGGAGGAAGGCCGTCCGCCGACCTCGTTTGCGCAGCTGCGACGGTTCGCCGTCGAATCGGCAATACAACGGCATCAACGGACGTCGGGGGGGCATCACGATACGCTGGAGGACTTTCTCCGCCATAGACGCCCCTCATACGGCTGCACACACGCGCGCTCGCGCCCAGAAGGGCACAACTTTTTTGCGGAAGTCGCTGAGGGCGGCGGCGACGGCCTGATGCATGTCAAGGTACTGATACGAACCGAGCCGGCCGCCGAAGAGGACGTTGTGCTCGCGTCCGGCCAGCCGATTGTAGGCCGCGAACAACTGGCGGTCACGGGCGGTATTCACTGGATAGTACGGCTCATCGCCGCGGCGGGCAAAACGCGAATATTCACGGCAGATGAGGGTCCGGCCCGGTGGATAATGTCGTTCGGGATGCAAATGTTTAAACTCGTGGATACGTGTATAAGGCACGTCCTCATCAGCGTAGTTAATGACGGCTGCACCCTGGTAGTCCTCGGTCGCCAACGCCTCGCGCTCAAAGTCTAGCGTTCGCCAGGCCAATTCGCCGAGCCGATAATCGAAATAGCGGTCGATCGGCCCGCTATAGACCACCAGTTGATGCGGCCCTAGCCCTTGGCGCAGGTCAAAGAAATCAATGCCGAGTCGGACGTCGATCAAAGGCGAATTGAGCATACGGCGGAACAGGGTTGTGTAGCCGTCCGTTGGCAGCCCTTGGTACTTATCGGTGAAATAATACGGCTCAAAGTTGAAGCGCACCGGCAGCCGGGTGATGATGCTCGCCGGCAATTGGCGCGGATCGGTCTGCCACTGTTTTTTGGTATAGCCGCGGATGAACGCTTCGTAGAGTGGCCGGCCGACCAGTGCGATTGCCTTCTCTTCCAGATTATGGGCGTAGGCGTGGGCATGGGGGCGGGTCTGTTGGCGGATCAGTTCGCGCGCCTCCGAGGGTGTCATGTAGCGTCCGAAAAATGCACAGATTGTCTCCAGATTAATAGGCATCGGGTAAACCTGCCCTTTGTGGACCGTCAGCACGCGATGCCGATAAGAGGTGAACGTGGTAAAGCGATGCAGGTAGCGCCAGACTTCTTCACTGTTGGTGTGGAACAGGTGTGAGCCGTACTTATGGTGCTCGATACCGGTAGAGGGATCGATTTCGGAATAGCAATTGCCGCCGATATGATTACGGCGTTCCACCACGCAGACTTTGCGGCCAAGCACAGCGGCCGTACGCTCCGCAATGGTTGCGCCATAAAAGCCCGCTCCGACGACGATCACGTCGTAGTCGCGCAGCGTCACCGAAAGACCTCCCTCTCTCGCTCCCCTGTCAAGCCCGCAGCACAAAGCCCGCAGCAGAAAGCCCGCAGCGCCAGCAAGGGCCCGCAGTACAAAGCCCGCAGCGCCAGCAAGGGCCCGCAGCACAAAGCCCGCAGCGCCAGCAAGGGCCCCGGGTGAAACGGATAAATGCGGGAAGATTCTAGCTCTGCCGGCTTTCATGTGTCAATCGGACTTCACCGCTTCGGATTGGGCAAAGAGCCGGGGAAGCTCGGCACGGATGCGTTGAGTAAAAAGAAGGGCGCCATCCAACAGGGCGTGGTGACCGTCTTCAAAATCCTCATCGGGCAGCCAGCATTGGGCGTCAATGCACTCGACGCCGTAGGTTTGTTTCAATTCCGCAAGCAGATGGCGTACCGCCGTCTTGGCCTCATCGGAATACCAGCTGCGAAAGTGGGAATCTTCCGGCATGAGCACCAAGGCGGTCGGGATTTTTTCACGGCGACACAGCTCGAACAGTTCGTGGATGGCCCGATACGGAGCTTTGCCCAAGCGAAACTGCATGAGTCCCGGCCCGTAGCCGGCGCGAGCGGCCTTCAAGGCATTCTCATGCACCAGAGGATCAAGCGCAGGCAGGGCGATGTGCCAGCCGCGGTTATCAAAAGGGCCATGTTTGGGCATAGGCTGGCCGGTGACCAGCGCTTTCAGTTCGGCGATAATGTGATTGCGGAAAACGTAACACGGAGCGACGCGCGCTTCGAGCCAAAGATTGGCCCATTTTTTCGGACGGTGGAGATAGGGCATCCATTGCCACATCCGATGGGCGCTAAGGCTCTCAAATTCGAGCATACTGTCTTCGCTGAGGACGCCGCGCCGCGGCTCGCACAACAGGGCCGGCAAAAATTCAACCAGCAAGAAGCGCGGCCGAATACCCTTGGCCAGCATGTCACGCAGGCAAAACAATTGAAAACAGGGGCCAGTGGAAGGGACGCCAAAATTGTAGACGAGCATCGGCCGGCCGTCGCTGTCCGGCATGCCATCAAGAGCGCTAGCTTGAAAATCCCAGGCAGTCCGCGAACTGCCCACCATCACCAGAAGCGGGCGATTAGGCTCTTCCGCCACTAGCTGTTCCAGCGCCGGCCACTTGTTGAGTTCGTAATACGGGCCGATCCGGTGCCAGCGATCCTTGAGAAAGGTGGGCGCCATCTGAAAGGCCACGTACCAGAACAAGACCCAAAGCATGACCCTTCGGCCGCAGCGGCGCAGACGCCGCGACCGTGATATGGACAACGAAGGCTGTTCGCCCTTTACGGCGACATCGGTCGCCGCCCTCCTTTGCTTGGCCCGCAGCCAATACCGACCGCCGACCGGCGTCAACGGCAGGCGACGGATCGACGACGATTCGAGGCTGGGATGCGTCGGATCGAGTGATGACATTTCCGCACCAGCAAGCGAGGAAGGCAACTTCATGATTGGTCGGCTTCTCCTGGATGACGACGAAAGCGGAGGGAAGCAAACGCAAGGGCAGCAAGCGCAAGAGGTGCATCAAAGTTTACTTCGTACCACCAACGAATCAAGCCCAAGAGAAGGTAGAAGGGCGCCTCTGGATTTTTCGCGCGGGGTTGCG